>VBEE01000057.1:24499-24865 GCA_005881715.1 Chloroflexota bacterium
ACGGCCGCCAGATGCCCGGGCACTTCGGCAGCCGGCAGCGGCACATCCTGACCGGCGGGAGCCCGGTGGCCACGCAGCTGCTCCACGCGGCGGGCATTGCCCTGGCATCCAAACAGCGCAAGGAGGACGCGGTAACCGCCGCCTATTTCGGCGAAGGCGCTGCCAGCCAGGGTGATTGCCACGAGGCGATGAACTTCGCCGGCATTCACAAGCTGGCCGTGATCTTCGTTTGTGAAAACAACGGCTACGCGATCTCGGTCCCCCAGAGCCGCCAGATGGCGATCCAGAACCTCGCCGACCGGGCACCCGGCTATGGCTTCCCGGGCGTCGTGGTCGACGGCAATGACGTGCTGGCCTGTTATGAAG
>VBEE01000084.1 GCA_005881715.1 Chloroflexota bacterium
CAGCCCTTGCGGGCCGGACCTTCGTCACTGACAGAACCGGTCGTCTTGCGACAACCGACTCCCCAGCCCTTTCGGGCTAGGCCCTCGAACCTCACGGCTCGAGAGTGGGAACCTTGCGGTCCCCTCGTCAGCGACCGACTAGAGTCGTTTCCTTCTCTAGCTGGCTTTCTGACAGGTCGCAGGGGGAACATTAGCCGCCCCCTCCACAGCCCGCAATACGGAACATTTGTTTACAAACACCCGCTCGTTTTCCTTCATTCAGACGCGACCCGTTGGCGCTCAAGTCGTAACGGGACCTGTAAGGACCCGTGATTCGGTTTCAAGCTCACCACCCTTACCGTTTGCGTTATCTGCAGTAGGCGCGTGGGCCAAATGCCGGGCCCCGGCGCCAGGTAACGAATCCATGAAAACGAACCGCTGGCGTGGTCGCGCCGGGCAGTCGCTCGTCGAAATGGCCATGGTCCTCCCGGTGCTGGCCTTCCTCACCTTCGGGCTCCTTGACTTCGGCAGGGCCTATTACTTCCAGGTGTCCGTCACGAACTCCGCCCGGGAAGGCGCCCGGGTGGGCATTCTCAACATCTATACCGGCCCCCAAAACCCGAGTTGCTCCATCTCGAACAGCTACGCCACCTGCCCGGTGCAGACCGACGCGAACATCGTTACCGCCGCCAGCAAAGAACTGATCTATAGCGGCATCGCGCCCCAGTCGATCAATATCTGTCCGCCCCACGACTCGACCGGCTCTACCGCCGGCTGCCCCGACGGCAGCAACCGGGTCGACAAGTGGCTC
Source organism: Chloroflexota bacterium (assembly GCA_005881715.1). GTDB lineage: Bacteria > Chloroflexota > Dormibacteria > CF-121 > CF-121 > CF-13. Next base: position 791 of record VBEE01000084.1, read on the forward strand.
TCGGGCGACCCGGCCAACCAGAACTACTACGTGACCGTGAACGTCAAGTACGACTTCCGGCTCTTCACCCCCCTGATGCAGCAACTGGTTGGCAACCCGATCCACATGACCGTCTCGGTGCAGATGAGGACGAACTACTGATGCGGCGCGCGAAGTCCCGCGGCCAGGCGATGGTCGAGTTCGCGTTGCTCTCGAGCCTGCTGTTTCTCATGGTGATGGGCATCTTCGACTTCGGGCGGGCGATCGCCGTCTACATCAACATCGCCGAGGCGGCCCACGAGGGTGCCCGGCAGCTGGTGTTGCGCAGCAACTACTACAGCGCGCCGCCCGACAGCGTGGTCGTCAACGCCACCCTGGCGAAGATCGGCGGCGGTGGCATGGTGCTCACCGAAGACCCGTGCCTTTCCAACCCCACGCCGTGCACCTCGCCGTCGCTGCCGAGCACGCCGAACACCGGCTTCATCTGGATTTCGCCGAACCGAACCACCGGCAATCACAACGTCACGGTTCGGGTGACATACCTGTTTGCCCCGATGACCGGAATGATCTCGAACCTGACCGGCGCCCAGTTCGTGATGACGGCCGGCTCATCGATGCGGTCGGAGTACTGAGGTGCTGACGCGCATCCGCCGCCGCCGCTCGGGACAGGCCATCGTGATCATGGCGCTCAGCATGGTCGCCATTTGCGGGATGCTCGCCCTGGCGATCGATGCCGGCCGGCTGTACTTCCAGCGCCGGCTGATGCAGGATGCCGTCGACGCCGGTTCGCTGGCCGGTGCCCAGAGCCTGGTGGGGACGATCACCAACCCCAACGGGCTGCCGAACTATGCCCTCTATTACGCTCTCGACGACACGTTGTCCGTGTTTAACCAGAACCCGGCCAACAACGATCCGAACTCATCCTTCTACACGTCGCCCGTCAATGACACCGTGACCGACACCCAGGGCGGGTACACCGTCACAGCGGTGGCTCCCACGGGCTACAACGACAAGCAGGTCCAGGTGACCGTCACCTATAACGCCACGGCGACCTTCGTGCAGGTGCTCGGCTTCCGCCAGATCTCGATCATCGCCACCGCCACCGCCGAAGCCGGGACGAACGCCAAGACCTACGCGATCTTCGCCTACGGCGGGATCGGGACGGGTAACACGATCAATATCCAGGGCAGCGGCTACGCCCAGGTCGATAACGGCCAGGATGGCAACGACTTCTGCAGCGGAACGCCGTCGGGCGAGACGATCAGCAACGCCAAGTTCCACATGCCGACCGGGTACCCGGGCATGCTCAACATCAACGGTAACGTCTTCATCAACCAGGCCGATGACAACCAACACCTGGGCAAGTACTGGGTGCCGTCGCCGCCGTTCATGGCCGGCCAGGACCCCGAACCCAACTACCTGATTCCGGACACCTCGAACATTCCAAATGCGCCCACGCGGCAGAAGATCAACAACGTGGCGTCCGGCGCGAGTGCGACCTATGGCAACATCACCGTCCGCAACACGACCAGCCTCCCCCACGACTTCTACATCTACTTCCCGGGCAAGTACACGACCTCCATCAGCATCCCCTATAACCCGGGCCTAGATGCCAAGGACAGCATGTACATCTTTGCCAATGGCATCTACTACTTCACAAACGGCGCCACCCTCACCTCGACGGGCGGCTATGTCGCGAATACCCAGAGCGGCTTGCCGCATTACGCCAACGGCATGGGTGCAACGAATCTGCCGCCCGCCAGCGACGGGACAGATGGCGTCGAATTCATCTTCGACGGGGCCAGTTTCTATTCCGCCGACAATAGCGCGACCGCGGTGCCGAACAACTACAGCACGTTCTTCGTCGCCCCCAACTACGTTCCGACCGGGAGCGTGCACATCGCCTTCTACATCGCCTCGACGAACACCGCTGGGACGACCTGGAGCGAGAGGTACAACGCCGTGTCCGGGTCGGCGAATCGCTACCAGATCTGGGGCACGGTCTTCGATGCCTCGGCCCAATCGATGTACATCACCGGCGCACAGCTCGGTCCGCAGGACCACAACCCGGTGGACGACGCCAACCCCGGCGGGACGGGATCGGATGGACAGTATTCGATCAACGGCGAGTTCATCGGGTTCAGCCTGGACCTCGACGATGGCAACATCCAGGGCAACACCGGTGGCACCACACCAACCTGCCCCGGCCCGGTCTGGTCCAACCGCGGCCACCCGGCCCTGCTCGTCCAGTACAACAAGAACTTCGCACCGGCGCCGGGCGTGAACTCCTTCCTCGTGAAGTAAGTCAGCGCATCAGCCTTTCGCCGAGCAAAACGAGGCCCAGGCCCGCCAGGGCGACACCGGCCAGCCGCTCGGCTCCCTCTCGGATCCCCTCGCCGATCCGCGCCCCGAGCCGCAGGCCCAGCTGCGTGAGGAGAAACGCCTGGGCGCCGATGAGCACGACGACGACGGGGACGGGGAGTCGCAGGAGTCCGATCGTAAAGCCAATCGCGAGCTCGTCCAGGCTGATGCTGATGCCGAGCACGATCGCCGCCAGACCGCGGGTCCGCTCCAGCAACCGCAGTCGTTGGTCCTCGCGCGCTTCGGCGCCCGGCCAGAGGATGTACGCGCCGAGCCCGATCAGGATGGCGATCGCGATGAGTTCCGCGGCATCACCGGCTGCCCGTCCGACCGCGGCGCCGCCCAGGAAGCCGATCAGTGGCATCCCGGTTTCGAAGGCGGTGAACAACAGGGTGACGCGCAGCCGGTCGCGGCGTGGCAGCCCGCTGATGCCGAGCGCGGCCGCGACCGCAAACGTATCCAGGCCGAGCGGGACCACGAGGGCAGCCAGGGTGAGCCACATCGGGCCAAATTAAACTCGATCGCATGACGGCGCTCGAGCTGATCCGCCAAAAGCGTGATGGCCAGGCGCTCTCAGCGCAGGCGATCCAGTTTCTCGTCGCCGGCGCGACCGACGGCAGCATTCCCGACTACCAGCTGGCCGCCTGGCTGATGGCGGTGCGGCTGCGCGGGATGACCGAGGCCGAGACGACAGCCTTGACCCTGGCCATGGCGGCCAGCGGCCGGCAGCTCGATCTGTCCTCCATCCCCGGCCGAAAAGTCGATAAACACTCGACCGGCGGCGTCGGCGACAAGGCTACCCTCGTGGTGGCGCCGCTGGTCGCGGCCGCGGGCGTGCCGGTGGCCAAGCTTTCAGGCCGCGCACTCGGGCACAGCGGCGGGACACTGGACAAGCTGGAGGCGATTTCCGGATTCCGAGTCGACCTGGCGGTCGACGAATTCGTCCAACAGGTCCGAACCGTTGGCATTGCCATCGCCGGCCAGACGGCGGACATGGTGCCAGCCGACAAGGTTTTCTACGCATTGCGCGACGCCACGGCGACTGTCGATTCGGTGCCCTTGATCGCCAGTAGCGTGATGAGCAAGAAGCTGGCGGCCGGAGCCGACGCGATCCTGCTGGACGTGAAGGCCGGCCGCGGCGCCTTCGTTGCGACCGTCCCCGAGGCGGAGGCGCTCGCCCGGGCCCTGGTCGCGCTTGGAACGAGTGCCGGCCGGGAGACCGTCGCCTACGTGACCGATATGGAGCAGCCGCTGGGTCGCGCGGTTGGCAACGCGCTCGAGGTGAGAGAAGCGATCGACACGCTGGCGGGCCGCGGACCGGCCGAGCTGGAGGGCCTTTCGCTCCGGCTGGCCGCGGAGATGCTGCGCCTGGCCGGCGTCCAACCGGTCGACCTGCATCGCCTCCTCGTCCGCGGTGACGCGTTACGCAAGTTTGCGGAACTGGTCAGGGCGCAGGGCGGCGACCCGCGCGTCGTCGACGATCCCAACCTGCTTCCCCAAGCTCCGGTGCAACGTCCGGTGCTGGCCACCGCCGGCGGATATGTCGCCGGCGCCGACGCGCTTGAGATCGCGCTGGCCGGCAAGGCGCTGGGTGCCGGGCGTGACCGTAAAGATGCGCCGATCGACCTCGCCGTCGGCATCGTGCTCGAGAAGAAAATCGGCGATCCGGTCGCCAGGGGCGAGGCGCTGGCCGTGATCTACGCCCGAACCGGGGCCGCCGCGGAGAACGTTGCGAATCGGGTTGCGGCGAGCTTCGCTATCGCCGAAACGGCCTCCCCTCGGCCGCTTCTCCTGCGACGTGTCACGGCCTCGGGTGTGGAACGGCTGGATCTGTAACGCGCTCGGCAATCCGCTGGCCGGATGCTGAACTCATGCATCGCGCATCGCGAGGGCAGGTAGGCGCCGAATTCGCCATGGTTGTGGCCTTCCTGTTCGCGGCTGGCGTCATGGGCGTCCAGTTTTTCGGCCTCGGCCTGACGGCAGCCAAAGTCAGCCACGCCGCACAGGAGGCCGCCTATGTCGCCGGTGGCAGCCTCGAGGCCGCGACTGGTCCGCAGACGCCATGCTGGTCGATCAGCGGTGGGCTGGCTCACCCTCAGGGATATGCCGATGCCGCCGTCTGTCATGCCGTACTCGAGAATCTGGGCGACGCGAATCCCGATCTGGTCAGCGTTTCCGTTTCACCCACCCTCCTGAACCGCGGCAAGCACGCACCGATCCACGTGACGGTCAGCTACCGGCAGCCGATCAGCTCTCCGTTGCTGCGGCTCTTCATGGGCGAAACCTTCACGGCCAGCGGCGACGGCTGGAGCCAGTAACGAAATTCCTCCCCCGCTCGCGGGGGGGGAGGGTCAGGGTGGAGCGTAACGCTAAACTCACGTCGGCATGGGGGAGCCGCAGTATCACATCCGCGCGCAACCAGGTGACGTCGGGGAGGCGGTGCTTCTGCCCGGCGATCCGGGTCGGGTCAAATCGATCGCGAAGTTGCTCGACCGCCCCCGACTGATCGCCCACAACCGCGAGTACGTCACCTACACCGGGGACGTGCAAGGGCGTACCGTCTCAGTCTGTTCCACGGGCATCGGTTCTCCGTCAACCGCGATCGCCGTCGAAGAGCTTGCTGCCATCGGCGCGACGACCTTCATCCGAGTTGGAACCACGGGATCCATTCAGTCGCACGTGGGCTTTGGCGACCTGGTGGTCGCCACGGCGGCGGTCCGCGACGAGGGAACGACGCCGGGGTACGCACCGCTGGGATATCCCGCCGTGGCCGACTTCGAGCTGGCTCAGGCGATGTTGGGAGCGGCGCGCGGTTTGAATCACCGGGTCCACGCCGGGATCGTGCGCAGCCATGACTCGCTCTACACCGACCTGCACGCCGCCGCCATGCCCCGCCGCGAGGAGCTCGAACAGGCGCTGCGGGTCTGGCAGCGGGCCCAGGTGCTCTGCAACGATATGGAGTCGTCGGCCATCTTTGTCATCTGCGGCTTGCGTAGACTCCGTGGTGGGTCGGTTCTCACCGTCGTCAACGAGCCTGGAGAAGCAGATATCGATCCCAAGAAGGTCGCCGCGCTGGATCTCACGCCCATGTTCCGGGTCGCGCTGGCCGCGATCGGGCAGCTGTCGCCACCTCAGGCTTAGATGGACATCGGCGAAACCGTCACCTTCCGATCGCGGGATGCGTGGCGACGCTGGCTGGCCAGGCACTACCAGGACAAGAGGGAAATCTGGCTCGTCTATTACAAGAAGTCCTCGGGCAAATCCGGCGTCAGTTACGACGAGTCCGTCGAAGAGGCCCTGGCCTACGGGTGGATCGACGGCCAGACCAAGTCCATCGACGATGTCAGCTACGCGGGTCGGTTCACGCCCCGCAAGCCGAACAGCAACTGGTCCGCCTCGAACCTCGCGCGCGTCAAGAAGCTGCTCGCCGAGGGCCGCATGGCCCAGCCCGGTCTCGCGACGCTGCCTCCGATAATTTCCCTCCCCAGGGAGGGGGCCTCATGACGCTGCATATCGTCGAGCACCCGCTGGTCGCCCACTACCTGACGCGGTTGCGCGACAAAGAAACCACGCCGGATGAATTCCGAGAGGCCTCCGACAAGATCATCACGTTGTTGCTCTATGAGGCGACCCGCGACCTTCGATCCCGCGCGTTCACGATGCAAACGCCGCTCGAGGAGACCAAAGGCCATGCGATCGACGATCGGGTGGTCGCGGTCCCGATTTTGCGGGCCGGGCTCGGGCTGGTAGGACCCGTGCTCGAGCTCCTGCCGCACGTGACCGTCGGCTATATCGGTCTGGAGCGCGACGAACGAACCGCGATCGCCTCCCGGTACTACGTCAAGCTGCCCCCCGACATCAGGGGGAAGGCCGTCATGATTCTCGACCCGATGCTCGCCACCGGCGGAACCGCCATAAAGGCCGTTGAGATCATGAAGGAATACCAGCCGGCGAGCGTTCGCCTAGTGTGCGTCGTCGCGGCTCCCGAGGGGATCCAGGCCCTGCAGGCAGCCCACCCGGACGTCCAGATCTTCGCGGCGGCGGAAGACCGGCAGCTGAACGCCCAGAAATACATCCTGCCGGGACTCGGCGACTACGGCGATCGCCTGTTCGGTACCTGACGGCCAGCATCCTCGTCCTCGTTACCTGCCTGCTGGTTCTCGTGCAGGCCGGCGCCAGCGGGGCTCGATCCAGCGTCAATCCTGCCGGCACGCCCACGCCTGGGTGCACGTCCGAATTCCGGGTCGCGTTCATTACGGATGTCGCGGGCCTGCAGTCCACCGGCGATTCTGACGGATGGCGGGGTGTCGGCGATGCGGTGCGCGACCGTCCTTGTTTCCGGGCCCGGCTCATCGTCCCTTCGCGTCCATCGGAATACCGGCGCTCGCTGCAGTCCGGCGCGGACGCACACGATGACCTCGTCATCGCCGCCAGCTTCCTGCTGACCGACGCCGTCGTGGCGGTGGCGAGGGCCAATCCGGGGACGCGCTTCGTGCTGGTCGACCCCCTCGTGGCGACGCCCGGTTTGCCAAACCTCGCCGTGCTCAGCTTCCGAGAGGATCAGGCCGCGTACCTTTCTGGGGCACTTTCGGGTTTCCTGACTCGATCTGGCATGGTCGCCGGCGTCTACGGACCGGACGGGGCAACGGATCACGTCCACCGGTTGGGCTTCGAGCACGGCGCCCGCTTTGCCCGGCCGGGCGTGCGGGTGCTGGGCGCCTACCAACCACCCTCGGACGGTGCCCCGTATGCCAACCCCGGATGGGGGCTGCCCAGGCCCGCGCGTTTATCGCCCAGGGCGCCGATGTCATCTTCGGGGCCGGCGGCACGACCGGGCAGGGGGCGCTACAGGCCGCGGCGGAAGCCGGGCGGTCATGCATCGGGGCCGACGCGACTGACCCGGCCGCCGCCGGCTGCCTGGTGACGAGCACCGTCAAGTTCATCGACCGCGGCGTTCGGAGCACCATCGACGAGGCCGCCGCCGGCCGCTGGTCGGGCGGCGTTAAAGCCCTGGGCCTGGCCGAGGCCGCGGTCGGGCTCGGGCCGTTCCGTCGATCGCTGCCCAATGACGCCTTGCGGCGGCTTCAGCAGATCGCTGATGAGCTCGCCGCTGGCACCCTGTCGACCGGCCTCTGACGTCCTCACGGAGCGCGAAGGATTTCCAAGAATTAGGTGTTACAATCGCCCCGAATCGAGGGGTATTCGCAACTCACTTGAAGGGGAGGACGTATGAGGAAGCCACCCGTCCGTTTGTTGAGCCTTGGTATCTGTCTCTTG
>VBEE01000085.1 GCA_005881715.1 Chloroflexota bacterium
ATGATGATCTGCTCGCCAGGAACGAAGCCAAGTTCGCGATTGATCGCCAGCATGCCAGTGTTGTCGGCGCGGTTGTCGGTGTGCACGCGTTTGATTCCGTGCTCCGCGGCATGCCGCGTGACCATCATCTTCAGGGTGCGGGCGATGCCCCGCCGTCGGTGGCTGCGCAGCACCCCGGTGTCGCCCACTTCCGCATCGCCGTCGGGCCGCCGGATCAGGTATGAGAGGCCGACGATGTGGTCTCCGTCCAGCGCCACGAAGTAGCTGTCCAGCAGCACGGATGGGCCTTCGAAGACGCTTTTCAGGAATGTCTCGATCGGCGGATCCTCCCAGTCCACGTGCGGCTCGTGCGGCATGTCCCGCCAGATCGGCATCGTGGCTCGGTACAGTTCTTCGCGCGCCTGCGGCGAGTCGATCGCCGCAAAGGCGGTCGTTTCGATGCCGTCACCCCGCAGCTGGCTTCGCCGCCGATCGAGGTCGCTCAGGTCGACACGCGCCGGCTGCTGGACCGACGTCCGATAGCGTTCGAGCTCGACAAAGCCGCGCGCCCGGAGGAACGGTTCGGCACCGGCGAGATTGCTTTCCCTGACATCGATCTCCAGCCACTTGACCTGGTTGTCGGTAGCAAAGCGCTCGAGTTCGTCGGCGAGCCGGGTGCCCAGCCCCTGGCGTCGATAGGGGACGGCGACGCCGACCAGCCCCTGAGCCCGGTCCTTGAGCCGCGACCCGTCCTCGCCCAGCACGGCTTGCGCAGCTCCGGCAAGCGTTCCGCCGGCCGTCCAGGCGCCGAGCCTCATCAACGGCTCATCCGGAGGCCTGAGGGTGTCGTCGAAGATGGTCCCCGCCGCGTCCTCCTGCCAGTAGCGGCTCTGGTTGGCAAGGTCGACCCACGCTTCGAGCTCCTCACGACGCACGGGGCGAAGAGAGAACGTGGTACCGGTCTTCGGCATGAGGTTACGCGGCTACCGATCCCAGGGCTTCTTCGAGGATGTCGAGCCCGCGGTCAAGTTCTTGCTCGCTCGCGGTCAGCGGGAACAACAACCGGATGACGTTGTCGTAGAGACCGGCCTTCAGTAGCACCAGGCCGTGCGTGTGGCAATAACGCAACACCTCGTTGGTCATGGTCGCGGCGGGCTCACGCGTCGCCCGGTCGGTGACCAACTCCATGGCGACCATGGCACCGACGCCGCGGACCTCTCCGATGTGCGAATGGCGATCCATCCAGCCGCGCATCCGACCCAGTGCGCGAGCACCGAGCTTGGTTCCGCGTTGCGGCAGCTTCTCATCGAGCATCACGTCGATCACCGCGAGGGCCGCGGCACAAGCGACCGGATTCCCGCCGAACGTCCCCCCGAGCCCGCCCGGATTGGTGGCATCCATCAACTCGCTGCGGCCCACCACCGCGGCCAGGGGCAGACCTCCACCGAGCGACTTGGCCAGCACGACGAGATCTGGCTCGATCCCGGAATGCTCGACGGCGAACATCGTGCCAGTCCGGCCCAGCCCGGTCTGCACCTCGTCGGCGATCAGCGGAATCTGGTACTCGGTACAGAGGTTGCGAAGCGCGGGCAAGAAATCTGGCGGCGGCACCACGAAGCCGCCCTCCCCTTGCACCGGTTCGACGAGGATGCCCGCCACTCGGTCCGCGCCAACCGTGGTCTTGAAGAGCTGCCGCACCGCCTCGACGCATGCCCCGCCCAGGCTCTCCGCCGCCATCCCAGCGGGACGGTGGTACTCGTACGGATAGGGCACCTGGTAGACCTCGGGCGCGTACGGGCCAAAATTCTGCCGGTAGGGCGAGACTTTCCCGGTCAGCGTCATCGACATCAGGGTGCGGCCGTGAAAGCTGTTGTGAAAGCTGATGATGGCCGGCCGGCCGGTCGCCTGGCGCACCACTTTGACGGCGTTCTCCACCGCCTCCGCCCCGCTGTTGAGGAGCAGCGCTTTCTTCGGAAAGGCCCCCGGGGTGATTTCGCAGAGCCGCCGGGCCAGGCGCACGTAGGCCTCCGGCATCATCACGGGGGCGCCGGAATGGACGAGACGCTCCGCCTGTTCGCGGATCGCCTTTACGACGCGAGGGTGGCCGTGCCCGACATTCATCACGCTGATGCCGGTGGCGAAATCGATATAGCTTTGCCCATCGACGTCGGTCAGCGTCGCGCCGGTACCAGAGGCGGCGAAGACGGGCATCGCCGACGACATGCCGCGCGGCAGGTATCGATCTCGCTCCGCCTGGAGTTCCCTTGACCGTGGCCCTGGCCCCTCCCCCATCGGGGATATCCTAAGGGTCGCAGCGCAATCTCGCGTGAGACAGGAGGGTGGATACAGACAAATGGCCACGGCAGTCAAGCGGCGAGAGATGTTCATCGGCGGACAGTGGGTCGCGGGCTCAGGCAGCGAGGGCCAGGCGGTCATCAACCCGGCGACCGGCGAGACCATCGCGGAGGTACCCAAGGGCACCGAGGCCGATGTTGACCGCGCGGTGAAGGCGGCCCGCGCCGCCTATGTCGAATGGTTTGAGACGGTCCCCAAGGAGCGAAGCGAGATGCTGCTCAAGCTTGCCGAAGCGGTCGCAGCCGATGGCGAGGAGCTGGCCAATATCGAGTCGGCCAACGTGGGCAAGCCGCGGGCTCTCTTCCTCTCCGACGAACTGCCCCCCTGCGTCGACCACCTTCGCTTTTTCGCTGGGGCGGCCCGACTGCTCGACGGCAAGGCCGCCGGCGAATACATGCGCGGCTACACCAGCATGATCCGGCGAGAACCGGTCGGCGTGGTTGGCTCGATCGCACCCTGGAACTATCCACTGATGATGGCGATCTGGAAGGTCGGTCCGGCCCTGGCCGCCGGAAACTGCGTGGTGCTGAAGCCCTCCGAGTGGACGCCGCTGACGGCGCTCAGATTGGCGGAGCTGGCCGCCGACATCTTCCCCGCTGGCGTGTTCAACGTCATCACCGGCGACGGCGAGCCGGTGGGCGCCGGCATCGTCCGCCATCCCGGCGTCGACATGGTTTCGCTGACCGGCGACGTCGCCACCGGCAGGGAGGTCGCGAAGGCCGCATCGCAAACGTTGAAGCGGGTCCACCTGGAGCTGGGTGGCAAGGCCCCGGTGGTTGTCTTCGATGACGCCGACCTCGACGCCGTCAACAGCTGGGTCAAGACCGCCGGCTTCTTCAACTCCGGTCAGGATTGCACGGCCGCGACCCGCGTCATCGCCGGTCCGCGGATCTACGACAACCTGTTGTCAACGCTGACGAAGAGCGTCCAATCGGTCAAGGTCGGAAACCCGCTCGAGGAAGGGACCGAGATGGGACCCATGGTCGCCCGGGAGCAGCTTGAGCGGGTCGAGGGATTCGTCGATCGGGCGCGGGATCGCGGCGCGAAGGTGTTGGTCGGTGGCGCGCCGATCCCGGGGCGCGGCTACTTCTATCAGCCAAGCCTGGTGACCGACGTCAAGCAGGACTCGGAGATCGTGCAGAAGGAAGTCTTCGGCCCGGTCGTCACCGTGCAGCGCTTCAAGGACGACAACGAGGCGATCGCCTGGGCGAACGACGTCGATTACGGCCTGGCGGCCTCGGTCTGGACGCGTGACATCGGTCGCGCCATGAATGCCGCCCGCCGGCTGCAATTCGGCACGGTCTGGATCAACACGCACATCCCGCTGGTGAGCGAGATGCCGCACGGCGGCTACAAGCGCAGCGGATACGGCAAGGACCTCTCCATGTACGCGCTGGAGGACTACACGAACATCAAGCACGTCATGACCGCCATCGACTAGTCAGCGGATTCCGCGACGCATGTCCCAGAAGAAGCACGACCCAATCCCCATGACCGCGGCCGGCCTCGAGACCCTGAAGGCCGAGCTGGAGGGCCTGCGCGCGCGCCGACCCGCCATGGTCGAGGAGGTTGCCGCGGCGCGCTCCCAGGGCGACTTGAGCGAGAACTTCGCGTACCACGATGCCCGCCAGCATCTCGGGATGCTCGATGGCCGCGTTCAGACGATCGAAAACACCCTCAAGCGGGCGCAAGTCGTGGACGAGACCGGCGTGAGTGGCATCGTCCGGATCGGCTCGCGAGTAGTGGTCCGAGATGAATTTGGCGACGCTACCTACGAAATCGTTGGCCCGACGGAGGGCAACATGGCACGCGGTCTGATGTCGGTGGCAGCTCCGCTGGGAGGCGCGCTCGTCGATCGCCGAGCTGGCGACACCGTGACCTTCAAGACCCCAGCCGGGGAACGGCAGGCCACGATCGTCAGCATCAGCTGAACCCGGGCCTACGCCTCCTCGACGATTACCTCGATCAGCGGGCTGTAATTCATCATGGTGTCGACGTCGTTGCGCTTCCAGACCCTCGCGATTTGCTCGAGGATCTGACGGCGCTCCGTCGGGTCGGTGATCTCCCGGGCGGTGGCGGGGACGTCGGCCTGCAGCCCACGCTTCAGGTGGATGGTGATTTGCGGGTTGGCCTCGATGTTGGCCAGCCAGCTGCGGCGCTGCCTGAACGGCATGCCGCTGATGTAGCGTCGGCCGCCGAGATTGTGCATGACGATCTCGACCCGGCGCGGTTCCCCGCTCGTTCGTCCGGTGGTCGTCATGTCGATCACCTGGCTGCGGGTCAGCGCCTGGCGCAGGCGGTCGTCTAGCGGTTGGGTCACGGCCATGCCTCCTTTATAGAGGTCCTCGCCACCGGCCGCCGGCCCGCATCTTGAAATTGGCGCGGCGCGGCAGACGCCCGGCACCGGGATCTATAGTTCTCGCACATGCGCAAGGGACCGGTTTAGGCCGGTGATGGAGAGGGCAGCGCTGGCGACGCCGCAGGAACCGAGGGAGGACATGCGTCCCGCTGCCCTCCGCCTGGAGGGCGTCTCGAAGCGGTATGGCCGCGTGCTCGCGGTCGACGATGTCAGCCTCGCCATCGCCGAAGGCGAGTTCTTCACGCTGCTGGGCCCCTCCGGCTCGGGCAAGACCACGCTGCTCCGGTTGATCGCCGGGTTCGAGCGTCCCGATGCCGGCCGGATCGAGCTCGGCGGCAAGGACGTGACGGCGGTGCCGCCGTACGCGCGGGCGACCAACACCGTCTTCCAGGACTACGCGCTCTTCCCCCACATGACGGTGGCGGCCAACGTCGAGTACGGCCTCAAGGTCCGGAACCTGCCCCGTGACGAGCGCCGGCGTCGGGTGGCGGAGGGGCTCACCATGGTGCGCCTCGCCGGTCTCGGCTACCGCCGTCCCAACCAGCTGTCCGGCGGCCAGCGGCAGCGGGTCGCGCTGGCCCGGGCCATCGTCAACCAGCCGGAAGTCCTGCTCCTCGATGAACCCCTCGGTGCCCTCGACCTCAAGCTCCGCGTTGAAATGCAGGCGGAGCTCAAACGGATCCAGCGGGAGCTGGGCATCACGTTCATCTACGTCACCCACGACCAGGATGAGGCGCTGACCATGAGCGACCGGGTGGCCGTTCTCAACGGCGGCCGGATCGAGCAGTTGGGATCGCCGGTCGACCTCTACGAACGCCCGGCGAACGAATTCGTGGCCGGCTTCATCGGCGTCTCAAATCTGATCGACCGGGACGGGCGGCGCCTGGTCGTCCGGCCGGAACGGATTCGGCTTCTGCGCCTCGACGAGACGCCGGAACCGGGCAGCCACCTCGAGGACGGCGTGGTGCAGGACGTCACCTATGCCGGCATGGTGACCCGCTACGCGGTGCAACTCGACCGGGGTGGCCGGCTGCTCGTGGTGCAGCAGAACATGGAGAGCGCCGCGCGGGCGACAGATATTCGTGGGCGCCGCGTACGACTGGCCTGGCGTCCCGAACAAGCTTTTAACATTTCGGCGGCACAATCGGAAGGACCTGAACAGCAAGTCAACACGTGATGGAGGTGGGAGGGACATGGGCGATCGTTTGAGAAGACTGGCGGGGGCACGGCAGACGGTGACGGGACTCTCGCTGGTCGTGATCTTGGCGGCGTGCGGCGGCACAACCTCGAGTCCGGGACCGGCCGCCTCGCAGCCTCCGACCGCCGGCATGAAACCGCCGACCTCGATCGGAGCGGGCGAAGGGCAATTGAACCTGATCGCCTGGGAGGGCTACACAGAGAAAGATTGGGTTCAGCCCTTCCAGCAGCAAACGGGATGCGTGGTCAACGCCAAGTACGCGGGCTCGTCCGATGAGATGGTGACGCTGATGGCGAACGGTGGCGGCGGACAGTACGACATGGTGTCGGCCTCTGGTGATGCCGACCTTCGGCTGATTTACGGTGGCGATGTCAAACCGGTCAACGTCGACCTCGTCCCCGACTGGAAGAATTTCGGATCGCAGTTCAAGGGGCCGTCGTTCAACACCATCAACGGCATCCACTACGGCGTCTCCTTGCAATGGGGACCGAACGTTCTCCTCTACAGCAAGACCCAGTTCCCCTCGGCTCCCACCAGCTGGAAGACGCTCTACGACAGCAAGTACAAAGGGCAGGTGACGGTGCCGAACAATCCGATCCAGATCGCGGACGCCGCGCTCTACCTGATGAAGACGCAGTCCAGTCTCGGCATCACCGATCCCTATGAGTTGACGCAATCGCAGTTCGACGCCGCCGTCAACCTGCTCAAGCAGCAGCGTCCACTGATCAAGAAATACTGGGACCTCGCCTCGCAGGAAATCTCGTTGTTCACGAACCATGACGTGGTGATCGGGGCGGCCTGGCCGTATCAGACCAACACCTTGCAGGCGGCCAACGTTTCGGTGGCCGATACCATTCCGACCGAAGGGGCAACCGGCTGGGCCGATACCTGGATGCTTGGGACGAAGGCGCCCCATCCGAACTGCGCCTACCAGTGGTACAAGTGGATCAGCACGCCACATGTCCAGGCGCAACAGGCGATCTTCTTCGGCGAGACGCCGGTAAACAGCAAGGCCTGCGACGAGATGGAGAAGCTGCAGGCCGGGAGCTGCGCCCAGTACCACGCCAACGCGCCGGCGTCCTACTTCAGCACCATCAAGTTCTGGAAGACGCCGCTCGCCGACTGCGGCAACGGCAAGAGCGAATGCATGCCCTACTCGAAGTGGCAGACGGCATGGACGTCGATCACCGGCTAACTACGTCGGCATAGAAATCGGATGACGGTCGGCGCGCTCGACCGCACGCGTAGGGCAGGGCGCGTCGGCCGCATCCAGGCGTTGCTGTGGCGGCGTCCCTGGATGCGCGGCGCGCTGCTGCTCGGACCAGGCCTGACCTGGTTCGTGGTCATCTACCTGGCCTCCCTGGTGCTGCTGCTGATCACTGCCTTCTGGCAGATCAACCCATTCACGACGGCCATCGAGCGGGTCTGGAATATCGACAACTTCCGCACCCTGGTGACGGACGGCACCTACCGGCTCATCATCCTGCGGACGATCGGGCTAGCGGTCGCGGTCACCCTCACCGACGCCGTGCTCGCCTTTCCCTTTGCCTACTACATGGCGCGGGTCGCCTCGCGTCGAGTCCAGACCGCCCTGTTTGCCGCCGTGCTCCTGCCGCTCTGGGCGAGCTACCTCGCCCGGGTTTACGCCTGGATCTTGATCCTCAATCACGACGGCGTGCTCAACTGGAGCCTGCTGCTGGTGCATCTCCCGCCGGCCAGCCTCGGCTACACCAACTGGGCGATGTGGATCGTGTTCTCCTACATCTGGCTGCCGTTCATGATCATCCCGACCTACGCCGCCCTCGAGCG
>VBEE01000086.1:0-5609 GCA_005881715.1 Chloroflexota bacterium
TGGCTGCGGCCGGCGCTCTCTTGTCAGCCGCCAGTCAGGCACCAGTGTTCCTGCGCCTGGTTCGCTGAACCAATGGTCGTCACTGCGACAGGGAGCTGTCACAGGCCCACCCTATAGTTACGGGCGGACGTGAAGACGACAAAGGCGCCCCGGACGATTTTTGCCTGCCAGGAATGCGGCAACCAATCGTCGAAGTGGCTGGGGCGCTGCCTCGAGTGCGGCAACTGGAACTCCTACGTCGAGGAGCAGGTCCGGGCCGAACCCACGACCAGGCCAACCGGTGGCCGCCGAGTTGCCGTCTCGAGCGCCCAGCCGATGCCGCTGGCCTCGGTCCGTTTCGCCCAGAGCAACCGGCTCAGGCTGGCGATGCGCGAGCTCAACGAGGTGCTGGGGGGCGGCATCGTGCCCGGCTCGCTCGTGCTGGTGGGTGGCGACCCGGGAATCGGCAAATCGACCCTGCTGCTGCAGCTGGCCAGCGAGGTGGCCGGGATCTACGGCCCGGTGCTCTACGTGAGCGGTGAGGAATCGGTGCAGCAGCTCAAGTTGCGGGCCCAGCGCCTGGGGATCGACGGTGACCGCCTGATGGTGCTGGCGGAAAACGACCTCGACAGCATCATCGGGCAGCTGGAATCGTCCCGGCCGATGATGGCGGTGATCGATTCCATCCAGACTGTGTTCTTGGGCGGCGTGACCTCCGCCCCGGGGAGCGTCAGCCAGGTGCGCGAGTGCGCGGGTCAGCTCATGCTGCTGGCCAAGAGCAGCCAGATCCCGATCTTCCTCGTCGGCCATGTCAATAAAGAAGGCGCGATCGCCGGCCCGCGAGTGCTCGAGCATATCGTTGATACGGTGCTGTACCTCGAGGGCGAACGGCACCACACCTTCCGCATCCTGCGCAGCCAGAAGAACCGTTTCGGCTCGACCGACGAGATCGGCGTCTTCGAGATGCGTGACAGCGGCATGCACGAAGTCACGGACCCGAGCCGAGCGTTCCTTCAAGATCGTTCGCTCAGCGAGGTTGGCAATGTGGTCCACGTCGCGCTCGAGGGAACCCGCCCCCTGCTCGTCGAATTGCAGAGCCTGACCACGCCGAGCCGATTCGGTGCGCCACGCCGGTCCGTCAATGGTATCGACCTCAATCGACTCCACATGCTGGTGGCGGTGTTGGAGCGCCGGGCGCGGCTCGACCTCGGCCAGGACGACGTGTTCGTCAATGCTGCGGGCGGCGTCCGGCTGAGTGAGCCCGCTTCGGATCTCGCCGTCGCGCTGGCCATTGCCTCGAACAAGCGAAACCGGGCTGCGGGCGCGGACATGGTGGCGATCGGCGAGCTGGGCTTGAGCGGTGAGGTCCGGCGAGTGAGCCAGCTGGAGCGCCGCCTGCTCGAGGCGCACCGGCTTGGCTTCAAGCGCGCGGTGATTCCGGCGGCCGCCGAGCTGCGGGATCCCGAGCTGTCGGCGATGACCATCCAGCGCGCGGAAACGATCTCCGAAGCAATCGATCTCTGCTTCGGCTAACCGCCGAGGCAGTCCGCGCTCCGATTCGCCGCCGGTGTTACCCGCACGGTAAAGGGTCGTGCGCAGCTGAGCGGCTCGGAGCCCGACGCGATAAATGTGGCACGGCCCCCGGCGAAGCAATCGGCCGTGATCCGGGCGGCGAGCTCCTCCTCCGTCCGGTCAGCGGCCCGGCTAAGGATCCGCTCGATGCAACGGGACTGGCGAAGGGAGAGCTGAGGGGGTGGCGCCGCGGTCGCGCGAACCGATGGTGCCGAAGCACCGGCGCCCCGGTTCCCGGTGATCAGCGCCACGGCCAGGATCGCCGCGGCCAGCCAGCAGGTTCCTTCGAGGCCGCGCGCGGCTGATATTGGACGGAGCGGCCAAACTGCCCGTGGACTCACCGTGTTCATGCTTTAATTAGGGCACGATGGCGGTCTTGTTTGCGCGCCTGCGCGAAATTGCGTTGCCCATCCTGAGAGAAGGAGGTGATAGCGATGCGCGTGGAACGCGTCTTCCGGCTGCTGGGCCTGTTGCTTGGACTCATAGCGGGCGTCGAGTACGCCTCATTCATAATCCAGGAAGCCAAAATCGACGGCTACACGCTGAGAGCGGTGGTGCTGATGCTGACGGCATTGGCGGGCGCTCTCTTCGGCTTCTTCGGGCTCCCTTACGTTACGACCAAGCCATTCTTCTGGCTCGAAAATAAGCTGAATGTCACGCCGCTGCCAGATCTGGTGGCGGCGACCGTAGGACTCCTGGTTGGGCTGCTGTTGGCGGCGCTCGTTGGTCTGTTCCTGGCCAAGCTGCCCTGGTATCTCGGCTTCGTCATCTCGTTGATTGTGGCCCTCGTCTTCGCCTATTGGGGGGTGACTCTCGGGCTCAACCGGCGACACGAGATGATGGCTCTTGTGCTCGGCCCCGCCCGCGCGGGGGCCGGTCTGATCGAGGGCCGCGCGATAGAGACGGGTGTACTGCTCGACACGAGCGTCATCATCGACGGTCGCATCATGGACATCGCCCAGACTGGATTTCTTCGCGAAAAGATCCTTGTCCCGCATTTCGTGCTGGCTGAGCTGCAATACATCGCCGACTCCAGTGACGCGTTGCGCCGCAACCGCGGACGTCGCGGCCTCGAGGTCCTCAACCTGCTGCAGAAAGAGCCATTGGTCGACATTGAATTTATCGACGAGGACGTGCCCGATGTCACTGAAGTCGACATGAAGCTCATCAAACTGGCAAAGACGCGAACCGCCGCCATCATGACGAATGATTACAACCTCAACCGGGTGGCGCAGCTGGAAGGGGTTCGCATCCTCAACCTCAACAACCTCGCCAACGCGCTCAAGCCGGTTGTCATCCCCGGTGAGGAGATGAACATCCAGGTGATCAAGGAAGGGAAGGAGCAGAACCAGGGGGTCGCCTACCTGGATGACGGCACCATGATCGTGGTGGAGAACGGCCGGCGGTACATGAACCAGACCATCGGAGTCATCGTCACGTCGGTGCTGCAGACGGCGGCCGGGCGGATGATCTTCGCCACGCCGGCCAGCGAGTCGACGATGGGGCGGCCGAAACCACTGCGGAGGATCCAGGGCGGCGGCACCGGACCCTGATCTCGCCGTCCTCACCATCGCCCCCGGGCCAGCCATTGTCGAGCGGCTTCGTCAGGCGCTGGCCGCCGCATCCCCCGGCGCGAACCGCTTCGTAATCCATGAAGTAATTCCCTCTCCCCTGGAGCAATATGTCCCTCCCCCTTCGGGGGAGGGCAGGGTGGGGGCATTCCCCATCAGCGTCGCCACCGTTCCTATCACCGATACGTGCAAAGAGGTCGTAGACGGTCTGGTTCGCCGGACCGTGCCCCGAGAAACGCTCGTCGAGGCGCGCGGTCCGTGGCTGATCACCCGCGAGGGGCTGGTCGATACGTTGGCTCGGGCGGTGGCGCGGGAGGGCGAGATTACCGACATGCTCTCGCTCTGCGAAGCCGCGGGAGCTCGCGTCAGCATCCTGCCGAGCAGATGAGCACGGCCGCGATCGTCGTCGCCGGCGGTGAGGGCACCCGCATGCAGGCAAAGAAAACCAAGGTTTTCCTCGAGATCCGTGGTCGATCGATTGTCGAATATTCGCTGGCTCTGCTCGAGTCGAGCCGGCACGTCGCCGACGTCGTGCTCGTCGCCCGGGCTTCAGACCTTCGCGCGTGCGAAAGCCTGAAGGAACGATTCCCCAAGCTCCGCATGGTCGTCGCTGGCGGCGACGTGCGGCATCGTTCTGAATTTGCCGGTCTCAAGGCGCTCGCTGCCCGGATCGACGCCCAACAAATCGAAAAGGTCCTGGTGCACGACGCGGTACGCCCGTTTGCGAGCCATCGCCTGATCGAGCGGCTGCTGGCCCAAACCGATCGCACGATTGGCTGTGTTCCGGGCCTGCCTCTTGCCGGGAGCGTCGTGCACGTCGCCGATGGTTGGATAGCCGGTTATCCCAAGAACCTTTGGGCTGTGCAGACGCCGCAGGCCTTCCAGGCGACCTGGTTGCTGGAGGCGCACAACAAGGCGGCCCGTCAGGGATTCGTCGGCACCGATACCGCCTCGGTCATCGAATGGGCGGGCGGCGACGTCGCCGTGATCGACGGCGAGCCCGACAACATTAAGATCACGACCCAGGACGATCTTGCCCGAGCTGAGCGTATCGCCGAGCGCCTCGGCTGATGGCATGGAGTAGCGCCAGCACCATTGCCAGGACACTCAGCAGTGGTCCTAACGTGAACAACCCGACCGACTGGAGTACGACGCCGATGCCGGCTGGTACTCCGCCGCCGCCGATGGTGCCGGCCGCAAGGCCGTATCCGACCGCATGGGCGGTCATCCTGGTGCCAACCCGACCCGGGGTGAGTGAGAGCAGCACCGGAAAGATCACGCTGACGGCGGCGCCCAGTAGGGGAAGCGCGATCAGAGCGGACACCAGCGGCGGCGCGAGCCAGAACATAAGCGTCGCGAGCACGGAGATGCCGATGCCGGCGTCGAGCAACCGAATGGGTGGGAAGCGGTTGCCCAGCACGCCGAGTGCGACCCGGCCGGCGGCCAATCCGGCCCAGAACAGGGTGGCGCCCCAGCTAGCCAGCCCGGCCGACAGGGCCCGGCCGACCGTGAGCTGCGTGTATGACCAGTCGCCGGCCGTCGCCTCGAGCCCGGCGGCGACCAGAAACAGCCCGGCGAGGACCACCATGGCCCGACGGTAGGCGGGCCGACCCGGCGCTTTCTGCGACGGGTTACCGGCCGGGGGCACGGCTGCCTCTGCCCAGTCCTGACGCCTGGCACTGACCAGAAGTCCGACCGCCAGGAACGCGCCGCCCATCGCCGCGAACCCCGCCCGCCACGAACTGGTGCCGGCCAGCGACACCACTACAACCGGCGGACCCAGGGCCGCGCCCACCGCCCACGACGCATGCAGCCAACCCATATATCTGACCCCGCGGTTCAAAGAGATGTGCGCGTTCACGCTGGCGTCAATGAGGCCCGAGCCGGCGCCCGCCAGGAAGCTGACCACGATGACGATCCACCACTCAGGCGCGAGGGCCAGGCCAAGCCAGGCCACGGCGCTGAGGGTGCAGCCGCCCACGAGGAGGCCCGAGGTGCCGAGCCGGCCGGTGAGCGGTCCACTGGTGGCGCTCGCCAGAAAATACGCAATCGTAAAGGTCGCCAGCACGAGCCCGAGACCCGCCAGCGGCGCCCCGAACGAGGCGCGCATGTACGGCCAGGCGACGCCGAGTGCTCCCGCCGGGAGCCCAAGCGTCACAAAGGTCAGAAGCGGGATGCTGCTTCTGATCCACTGACCGGCGCGTGGCCGTGGCTGGATGTCGCTCACGCGCACGTCGAGGATTATCATTCATCCTCTTCATGGACCCCGATGGGCGGATGA
Source organism: Chloroflexota bacterium (assembly GCA_005881715.1). GTDB lineage: Bacteria > Chloroflexota > Dormibacteria > CF-121 > CF-121 > CF-13. The sequence continues at coordinate 5,404 of VBEE01000086.1, forward strand.
TCGCGTGACCGACGCTTTCGCCGACGAGCTTGTTTCGCTGCTCACCCAACTGGTCGTCATCGACTCAGTCAATCCTTCCTTGGTCCCTGGTGGGGCCGGTGAGGCCGAGTTGGCGCGGTTCGTCGCGAACTGGTTCAAGAGACACGGGATTGAGGCGACCCTTGAAGACGTGGCAACCGGACGGCCCAATGTCATCGCTGTCGCGG
>VBEE01000086.1:5683-6103 GCA_005881715.1 Chloroflexota bacterium
GGTGCCATGGATACGAAAGGTGGCCTTGCCGCATTCATGCTCGCGACTGCGGCAGCAGCAGAACGCCAACTTGAAGGTACGGTGATCTTCGCCGGTGTCATCGACGAGGAATTCGCGAGCCTCGGAACGGAATCGCTCGCGGCCCGATTTCAGGCTGACGCTGCCATCGTCGCCGAGCCAACCGCGCTTGAGATCGCAACCTGTCATAAGGGATTCGTTTGGCTCGATATTGAGACCAGCGGGGTCGCCGCCCATGGCTCGAGATTCGAAGAGGGAGTGGACGCGATCGTCAAGATGGGCAAGTTCCTGGGCGCCCTTGAGGCCATGAGCCGCCACCTGGAGGCCGGGCCGCGGCATCCCCTTCTCGGCCGGGCCTCCGTGCATGCCTCAGTTATTGAGGGCGGACAGGAGTTGTCGAGT
>VBEE01000086.1:6268-14861 GCA_005881715.1 Chloroflexota bacterium
GATTCTCGGCATGCAAGTTCTAACAGAGCTTGGGCGGGATCCGGTGATCAGCGGACTAAGCGGATGGACTGATGCGGCGCTGCTAACCGCAGCGGGCATCCCCAGCGTCGTTTTCGGTCCGGCAGGCGAAGGACTTCACGGGGCGCGAGAATGGGTCGACTTGGAATCAGTCGCTCAGTGCTGCGCAATCGTTTTGGCCGCGATCACTAAGTTTTGTGCGAATAACGGTTTCTAGCCTCTCCGCAGCCATCGAACCGTCACTTCAACCCCTCCGGCCCAGGCGGTGTCCGTGGTCGATCACGCGCCGCTTCTCAATTCGCCGGCCGCCGCCCGTATACTCAACCCACCAAACCGCCAGACAAAGGGGTGAAGCGTGCAGGTACAGGCCATCATCCCGGCAGCCGGGGCCGGGCTTCATCAGGGGGAGTCCAGCGCAAGGGTCTTGATGCCGGTTGGAGGCCGGTCACTGATTCGGCGAACCCTCGAGGCGTTCGACCGCTGCGCCGAGATCACGGGCATCACGTTGCTGATCTCGCAGCGCAATTTGCTCGAAGTCGCGCGCGAATTGGAAGGTGATGGCTGGCGGAAGGCGATTGACATTCGCCTCGGCGGTGAACGACGGCAGGACTCGGTTCGCCTCGGACTGCAGAGCCTCGCAAAGGATCCGCCGGATTTTGTGATCGTCCATGACGGCGCGAGGCCGCTGATCAGCGACGAGCTGATCCATGCCGGGCTCGAGGCAGCTCGCCAGCATGGGGCGGCCACCGCGGCCATCCCGGTCCGCCATACATACAAGCATGTGGACCGCGCCGGCTTCGTTCACGGCACCGTCGAGCGCTCCGACCTGATGCAGGTCCAAACTCCGCAGGTGTTCCGTTACGACTGGATTGTTGCGGCGCACGATAAGGCGGTACGTGAGCGGATCGTCGTGGAGGATGATGCGGAGTTGATCGAAAAGTTGGGCAAGCCCGTCAAGGTCTTCACAGGCTCCTACAGCAACCTCAAAGTTGCAACCCGTGAGGATGCGCTGATGGTGGAAGCCCTACTCGCCGCCCACCCCGTGTCCGTGTAGCCGCTACGCGGGCCGTAACGGTTCCGACGTTTTATTCAGTAGGGGCAGCCCGGCGCCGGCCAGGACGAACAGCCAATATGAAACAGCTCGACCCGCATCAAATCGCCGCTGTGCTCACAGGCAATCCGTGGAGCCCGTGGTCGGAGCTGCGTTTGCTCATGCTATTTCAGTCCGAGGATGGCAACGTGGTCGAGGTCGGGCCGGAAGCCATCAGAGAGTCTTTGCAGAAGGCCGCCTGAACAGCCCTAACCATCGCCGAGATCGACGGCCGCTGTATAGCAGAATGCAGTAGATGCGACTGGACGGCGGGGGTGGGCGGCGGTGCGCGTAGGAACCGGGTTCGACCTTCACCGGTTGGTCGTAGGCCGCCGGCTCGTGCTCGGTGGCATCGAACTTCCCTGGGACATGGGGCTGCAAGGTCACAGCGACGCGGATGTCATCTGCCACGCGCTGATTGACGCGCTCTGCGGCGCCGCCGGAATTGGTGACATCGGAACGCTCTTTCCCGATGACGACCCGAAATACAAAGACGCCCGTAGCCTCGATTTGCTCCACGAGGTGACCGATCACTGCCGGCGGGCGAAGTGGGCGGTCGAGAACGTCGACGTGACGCTGCTCGCCCAGGTACCGCGGCTGGCGCCGTATCGCGAGCAGATTCGGAACAGCCTGGCGGATGCGCTCGGCGTCGATCCGGCAGCGGTCGGGCTAAAGGCGACGACCACCGACCACATCGGCGCGATCGGCCGCGGCGAGGCCCTGGCCGCCCAGGCTGTGGCCCTGCTTCGAGAGATTCCGTGACGCCGCTTCGGCTCCACAACACGATGTCCGGCAAGACCGAGGAGTTCATGCCCCTGGTTGCTGGCCAGGTGCGGATGTACACCTGCGGCCCAACGGTGCACGACTACGCCCACATCGGGAACTTCCGGACCTTTCTTTTTGAGGACCTCCTGCGTCGCGTTCTGATTCAGCAGGGCTACCAGGTCACACAGGTGATGAACCTCACCGACGTCGAGGACCGGATCATCAAGAAAGCGGCGGACAAAGCCATCACGATTGACGAATTCACGGAGCCATACATCGAGGCATTCTTCGAGCACCTCGATATCTTGCGGATCGAGAGGGCGGAGCATTATCCGCGTGCCACTCAGCACATCTTCGAGATGGTCTCGTTGATCGAAGTCTTGAGTGAAAAGGGCCACACGTACGTCAGCGACGGCTCGACCTACTTCCGGATTGCGACCTTTCCTCGCTACGGGCGGCTGGCGCACCTTGATGTCAGCGGCCTCAAGGCCGGGGCGCGGGTCGACGTCGACGACTACGGCAAAGACGACCCCCGTGATTTCGTCCTCTGGAAGGCACGCAAACCAGGCGAGCAGTCGTGGGAAACGCCGCTGGGGGCGGGGCGCCCCGGCTGGCACATCGAGTGCTCGGCGATGAGCATGCGGTACCTGGGTCAGAGCTTCGACATTCATACGGGCGGCGTCGACAATATCTTTCCCCACCACGAGAACGAGATCGCGCAGAGCGAGGCAGCGACCGGCAAGACCTTCGCCCGCTACTGGCTGCACGCCCAGTTCCTGCAAGATGCCGTGGGCGAGAAGATGTCAAAGCGGCTCAAGAATTTTTCGACACTGCGCGACGTCCTGGCCGAGGGCTATCAGCCGCGCGCCATCCGCTATGCGCTCATGACCGGCGCGCATTACCGGAGTCCACTGGCGTTTTCTCCCGAGCTCCTCAAGGCCGCCGCAAGTTCGGTCAAGCGGCTCGACGAGTTTGCCGTTCGCCTCGGCCCGATTCCCTCCCCCCTTGCGGGGGAGGGTCAGGGTGGTCCAGTTCCCTCCCCCCTTGCGGGGGAGGGTCAGGGTGGGGGGCTCGAGGTCCAGCAGCGCTGGGACGACGCGCTGCGTGATGACCTCAATCTCCCGGCCGCGGTCGGACATCTCTTCGAGTTCATTAAGGCCTTCAACATGCGCCTGGAGTCAGGCAAGGCGACGGCGGACGAGCGCGCTGCGGCGATGGCCATGCTGCGGCACGCGGATCGAATTCTGGACGTGATCGACTTCCCGCAGGCGGTCGACGCCGAGGTCGAACGGCTCATCGCGGAGCGGCGGGCGGCACGCGATCGCCGTGACTTCGCCCGCGCCGACGAGATCCGGCAGCAGCTCCTGGCGATGGGGATCCAGCTGGACGATACCCAGGACGGCACCCGCTGGAAGCGGATCCGGTAAGTCCGACAACGGCATGCCCCGCCCGCCCGACATCATTTACGGACGCAATCCGATCCTGGAGGCCTTTCGCGCCGGCCGACCAGTGAAGCGATTGCTCTTCGCCGAAGGCCTGCGCGAGGAACCCCGGCTCAAGGAGTTACGCCAACTGGCGGCCGGCCGGCGGATCACGATCGAGTCGGCAGACAGGCGAAAGCTCGATGACATCGCGCACTCGGAGGCGCACCAGGGAGTGGTGGCCTACGTGGGCCCGCGCAGGTATTGGGAGTTGGAGCCGATGGCGCGTGAGGCGCTGGCCGACCGAACGGATGCCGTCCTCCTGATGCTCGATAGCCTGCAGGATCCGCAAAACCTGGGGACCATCAGCCGGACGGCTGAGGCGACCGGGGTCGGCGGTATCGTGACGTCTCACAACCGCTCGCCTGAGGTCACACCGTCGGTGGTCAAAGCCTCTGCCGGCGCCGCCGAGCACCTGCGTTACGCTCGGGTCGCCAACCTCGCCCAGGCGACCGAGACGCTAAAGCAGCTTGGCTTCTGGATTGTCGGGCTGAGCGGCGATGCGCCCACGCTGTACACGGACTTCGACTACCGCCGGCCGCTGGTGCTGGTCATCGGGGCCGAAGGTGAAGGGTTGCACGAGCTACTGCGGAAGAAGTCGGACGCCCTGGTCCGCCTCCCCATGCTCGGCAAGGTGAGTTCTCTGAACGCCGCCGTCGCCGGGTCAATTCTGCTCTACGAAGTCCTGCGTCAACGCGCCCGATGATACGGCGCCAGCCAGGGCCAGGCTAGCTCGGCTGACCGGAGGTGCGCGCCCGATGCTCGCTCAGGGCTGCCTCGTACTCTTCCAGCGACTGGAACTCCTCCGCCTCGAGCAGCACCTTTTTGGTCGCGCCTTCCCAATCCCGTGGAAGCGTCTTGAATATGGGCAGGCCGCGACGTCGTCGATACATGGCGAACAGGATGATGGCGGCCACCACCCAGAGTGGACCGACGATGCGCGCGTAATGATGAGTGAGCAGCACCAGAATCAGGAAGAAGAGGACGCCCAGGAGTCCGAGCAGGCCGAGCACCGGGAACCAGACCTGGTTGCCCTTGTAGGTCACGCGGATATTGAGCGGCATCTTATAGGGCCGGGGCGTGAAGGGATCCTTGAATCGCAGGACGAGCAGCGAGATGAAAACGAACAGGTAACCGGTAGTGGCACCGAAGGCGTAAAGGTCGGCGAGGACATCGATCGCTGCGGTTTTACCAGGCTGTCCAGGTGTGAAGAAGGCGAAGATCGTTTGCAACATCGCAATCCCGCCGAAGACGATCACGGCCCGCGCTGGCGTCGCGAAGCGCTTGTTCACCTTCTTGAACCATGCGGGCAAGAGATCGAACTGGGCCATTGAATAACTGAGCCGCGACGAGCTGACCACCCCCGAGTTCGCCGAGATGAATACGATGAGAGCGCCGATTACCGCTGCCAGGGGGGCGGCGACCACTCCAATGATCGGGATCCGACTCGCAATCAGGGCGACCGACTCACCCTCGTGGCCGGCAAACTCCGACGGATTGACCAGGCCTACGGCGAGGATCGAGAAGGCCATGGCGAAGAGAAGCACCGAGATGACCAGACCAATCGACGTGCGCGGGATGATGGTCGCGGGCCGTCGCGTTTCCTGAGCGACCTGCGAGATCGTCTCCAGTCCGACGAAGGCGATGATTGCGAGTGAGGAGCCAAAGGCGAACTGACTCAGCGTCGGCCGGTTGTACAGCATCTGGTTCGCAACAATCTCCGGCTTCCAGACGAGCACGAAGCCGGCCACCACGATCACACTTTGCGCAAAGATGGCGATGGTCCCGATGATCTCGTTGAAATTCGTGGAGACCTTGATTCCGCGAACGTTGAGCCAGATGAGCAAAACAATGCCGGCGACCGACTCGAGCAGCCACAGCCAGGCGAGGTGAACCGGCCCGAGCGACACGGTGAAGTCACCCGCATGGTGGCCGAACGTGATCAATGGCAGAAAGTAGTTGAAGTAGCCGAGCGCGACCACCGTAAAGAGCGAGATGTCGATCGTGTAGTCGAGGACCAGGGCCGCACCGGCGATCAGCCCGGACAGGTCGCCGAGGCCTCGCAGAGTAAAGTACTGACCGCCTCCGGCCAATGGATACGAAGAAGCCATTTCCGCGTAGCAGAGGCCGACGAGCGCAAAAACGATCCCGGCGGCCAGGAAGGCTAGTGGCGCCAGGCCAAGGGCAGCCAGGGTGATGATCCCCAATGCGGTGTAGATGTCGGCGCCGACCGCCGCGTAGCCCCACATGTAGGAGCCCCAGACCGAGACATCGCGGCGAAGCTCGCTGCCGGTGATGGCGTCTGCGGGATGGGGACCGTCCGGTGGCGTCCGCATTCAGGCACCAACCTACCATGCCCACAAACGGAGGTGCCCGGATCGTAGGCTGAGCGAATGGAGCGGCTGATCGTCGACGGCTACAACATCATCTTTGCCTGGCCGGAGCTTTCGGCGGTCAAGGACGTCAAACTGGAGGACGCTCGAGATCTGCTCATTTCCGTCCTCGCCGACTACGCGGCCATGACGCGCCAGAAGGTTACCGTCGTCTTCGATTCCCATCGGCGACCTGACGCCGAGGCCTCGACACAGACCGTCAATGGCGTCCAGGTCGTCTATTCCGGCCGGAAGACATCTGCCGACCACGTGATTGAAAGGCTCCTGTTCGAGGCGAAGGCGAGCGATGAGGTGACCGTCGCGACCTCGGATGCCGTCCAGCGCGACCTGGCCCTGGGTCGCCAGATCAAGACCGTCTCGGCGCTCACCCTGAAAAGCCAGGTCGATGCCGTGCTGGCGCGCCGGAACGAGCAGATTGGCGATAGCCGTGCCCGGTCCGACATTGCCCGTCGGCTCGAGGATCGCCTCGATGCCAGGACTCGCGAACGGCTCAACCAGATTCGACGCGGCGAGCTGCCCCCCAAATGAAAAGAGGGCCGCGCGATGCGGCCCTCCTATCTGCAGGGATTAACAGCGCGGAAGTCCGGGGCTGAAGCGATTGAACGCCGGGGTAGAGGTGTAGTAGTCCGTCACGTAGGACCCGTTGCTCAGCCGGTCCCAAATCCCGGTCCCGTTGATGACGCTGCCGGACCGAACCTGGCAGACGATCATGATCCGCTGGCCCGCAGCAATGATCCCCACGGTGCGATACCAGGTGGCGGGCCCGGAGCGTTGCCGGACGACATCCGTCGTGCGATACGGATGGCCCACCGGTACCGTAGGAGCCTTTGGCGGAAGCACCACCGGCCGGGTCGCCGCGCCCACGAAATGGATGTAGCGGCGTGCCTGGGTCGTGCGCTGGCCGTACCGCAGATAGTTCGACCAGTTGTACTCTTCAACGACCGCATTGCCCGCGCCATCCACTGCCATGACGTACGCGACATGGCCACCCGACCAGGCACCGTCCTCTCCGCCGTGCCAGACGGCCACTGAGCCAACGGTTGGATGGGCATCGACGACGTAGCCGATCGATGCGGCGGCCGCGTCCCACGTCCCGCCATTCCCGAAGAACGCCGACTTGCCGTTCGGGCCTTGCAGTGTCGCTCCATGGAGGACGACCCCTTCCTGGCTCAATCGAAACGCGGCGAAGGACGTGCAGTACCCGGTATAGAAGCCCCACCGATCCAACAGGTTGGACGTCCCCCGATACGGATAATCGTCGATCCCGGCGGCGCTCACGGTTAACGCCGGAATCCCCAGCAGGAGCACGGTCGCTCCCATCAGCGCCGACAACGCCTTGCGCAAGCTGAACCTGTCGCGATCCATTGGGCTGATGCCCCCTCACCATCGCGCGCGTTCGCGCGGAATTTGCTCCCCGTCCGCTGCCGGTACAACGGACATGCCCCGCCGATGGCATCGCCGGTCTCGCGATCGTTGTCAACTGGTCGCAGCCTCGTTGGCGGCCGTCACCGGCTCACCAAAAAATCGTGATAAGTCGGGCGGTTGGCTACTTTTCCCTCGCCCCTCGCGGGGGAAGGGTCAGGATGCGGGCTCCAGGCTCGGCCGAGCCCAGTGGAAAACGAGTAGCGCCCAGCTCCACCCCAGGAGGAGCCCGGCTGCTACGTCCGTGGGATAGTGCACGCCGAGATAGACTCGCGACCAGGCAACGACCACGGCGATCACCACGGCGAGCCCGATGACGAGCTCCCTCAAGCCGCGGCCCAGTTCTTTTGAGAGGACGATGGCGATCGTCAAGTAGATCGCCGCCGCCTGGGTAGTGTGCTCAGAGGGAAAGCTGAGCGACGACAGATGTTGAAGCTGCTCGAGGCTGGGCCGCGGCCGCGCCACGATCAGCTTGACCAACCACGGCAGAGCGGCGCTGCCGGCGGCGATAACCACCAGCGCGATGTCATCGGCCGGCCGATTCCAGCGTCGGAGCAGGACGACGGCGACGGCGATCGGAGCAAGGATTGGGAATGATCCCGCATAGGTCACGATCTCGGCGATCGAGGTCACCGTGGCATCGCGATGTGCGGCCACCGCTTGAATGATCCCGATGTCGAGACCCAGGCTCAACGCTCTGACGCCGAACCCGACCACCGCTGTGATGATCGCCAGGCCCAGGAAGCTGCCGAGGACGCGTAATCCAAACGTCACGAGCTCCGCGCGGTTATCGATGGTCGTCCCTGAAGTGGGCAGGCGTGACAACCCTTAGCGCGGCCGGCACGACCTCGAAGATCCCTGGGAGCTTTCCAGCGACCTCCCCGTCAAGCGTTACATCCATCGATTCGGTTGGCCGTACTTTCAGCCGCGAAACCTGGAGCGTGCGAATGCCCCGGATGCCGCGCCGAACGCCGACGGCGGGATAGATCGCCGATCGGATCAGGCGACGGATCGGCAGGTGCTCGATCATGATGACGTCGAGCGTTCGATCGTCCGGATCCGAACCCGGAATCCTCAGGTCGAGGAAACCGCCGAAAACTGGGGCGTTGATCACCGCGAGGTGGACCAAACTCGATTGCTCCTTTCGGTTTTCCCACTCCATTTCACAGCGAAATATCGGGCGCTCCCGAAGTGCCAGCGCCACCGCCGCCGCGTACGTGAGGCGCCCGAGACGCGCGCGCACATCGGCTCTAGTCGCGAACCGGGCGAAGGCGACGTTGAGGCCTACCGCTGCAGCGTGCACGAAATGACGGGGCTTCTCTCCCTCGCCGGTAAAGCGACCCGCATCGACCCTTGAGATACGCCCCCTGGCGAGCAGCTGGACGGCACGCTCGAGGTGCATGGGGACACTGATCGATCGGGCG
>VBEE01000086.1:14931-16751 GCA_005881715.1 Chloroflexota bacterium
CGCAACGATCATCGGTGAAGGACCGGAGCGCTGCAACAGCCGCGCCAAGAGCGCCGCGTCCTTGACCGGAATCTCGGTGGCGATCTGTAAGCCCATCGCTTTGATGGCCTTTTTCGCCCGCACCAGCTTCGCGCTGCGGCCCGCGCCCGGGCTGACAACGAGGATCAGCTCGTTGCTCGAGGGACGTTCCGACTCCGGCACCGGCGCCATCGAGTCCCATCCCCGACGGGCGGCGCGAATGACCGGGCCGCTCACCAGGCCCATGCCAACTCCGATGATGGCACCCGCCAGCACGTCAAACGGATAGTGGACCCGGAGGTGGACCCGAGAGTACGCGACCGCGCTTGCCAGCGGGAGGATTGGAAGAGCCATCCAGGGGTGCTCAAGTCCAACGCCGGTGGCGAACGCGAAGGCTGAGGCGGAGTGACCCGATGGGAACGAAAAGCTGCCCGGCATGCTGATCGGCAACGGTCGATCGAATCGCCGCCGCGGCGGCCGGTCGCGTCGGGCCACGTATTTCAGCGGCAGGTTGACCAGGGTCGAGGTGATCGCGATCGCGACCGCACCGCGCAGCGCCGCCTGCCGTGCGCGATGGCCGCCGAAGACGGCCATGGCTGCGGCGATCGTCAGCCAGAGCATCGATCGATTGGCGCTATTGCTCAACCGCTTCAGACCGCGGTCGATGATGTGCCGCTCCTGTCTGGTCAGGCGGTCGAAGAGCCGTCGATCGAACGCATCGAGCGCCGCCAGCGGGCGAAACACCGTCAGTCGGCGGCAGACGGAGCGATAGCAGCCACCAGCGCCAGATCGCCGGGTCTGATGGACTTCGGGTCAAACTTGCGAACATTGGCCGCCATCTTGGTCAGTGCCTCAGCCATCGACATCGGCGGCGCAGCGTCCTTCTTGCGTGACGGCGGCACGAATCGAACGGGGTTGATGCGGGCGACGATGACCGCGCGCAGGTATGGACTCTTCATTCCCATGGCCTGCATCGTCTTGAGGTGGGCGGCGACGCGATCGTCGATGTCCATGATCCGAACCGCCCACTGCTCGCGCTGGCGGAGCCCCGCCGGGAGCGTGCTGTCGAGGAAGCGATCGACCTTGTTCAGCACCGGCTGATACGACGAGCCGGCAAAGCGCGAGCGTTGTTCGTAGGCACAACCGAGGGTAAGGAACGCCGGTGATTCAAAGGTCACCGCGTGCTCGTTCTCTTTTGAGCGGGGCTGCTCCTTCGCAAGCTGGCGGGCCATTCGGATCACCTCGAGACTGCGGTCCCGCAGGTTGTGCGCCTTCTCGGTGTTCAGGGCCAGGATGCGATAGGCCATCTTTTCATCGGGCACCAGCAGGGCGGTCACGGACCGCATGCCCAGGCGCCGAGCCGCTTCCAGCCGATGGCGGCCATTCGGCGACCAGAACCCATCAGCGGACGGCACCGCGATGACGGGATCGAGGAACAGCCCTGCAGCACCGATGGCATCAGCGAGCCGGGTGGCGTGGGTTTTAGAGAGATCGCGCTGAAACGGCGTAGCTACGACTTTCTTGATCGGGAGCGACGCCAGCACCAACGCCTGACCGGCGAAGGGATCGCGGTAGGCGCCTACGACGGCGCCGCCATGCTTCTCGACCTGCCCCGCGAGTTGCGAGACGTCATTTCCAGATAGATCGATGACGCTATCGCGTGGCTCCGGGCCGCGCGCCGCGGCCGGCTTCCGACCTCGCGCCGCGGCTCTCGGGGCCTTCTTCGGAGCCTTCTTTTTGGCAGGCATATGGCAAGCCTATCGAAACGTCGAGTGCTAGCCTCACCTCGTGAGGGCTCGCTG
>VBEE01000103.1 GCA_005881715.1 Chloroflexota bacterium
TATGCCAGGCAAGAGGTCGAGAAGCAACAGGGCGAGCGCGACCGTCTGGAAAAGGAGCTGAAGGCCGCGCTGGTGCCGAAAGATCCGAACGATGACAAGGACGTCATCGTGGAGATCCGGCAGGGGACTGGTGGTGATGAGGCAGCGCTCTTCGCCGCTGATCTGTTGCGGATGTACAGCCGCTACGCGGAATCGCGGCGGTGGAAGGTCGAACTGGTCTCGCAGAGCATCACGGAGCGCGGTGGGTTCAAGGAAGTGATCTTCGAGGTGCGCGGCCGGGGGGCCTATTCGCGACTGAAGTTCGAAAACGGCGTCCACCGGGTGCAGCGCGTCCCGGAGACCGAGGCACAGGGCCGGATCCACACGTCGACCGCGACCGTCGTCGTGCTGCCCGAAGCCGAGGAAGTCGAGGTCGCCATCGATCCCGACCGGCTCAAGGTCGAGGTCTTCCGCTCGACCGGACACGGAGGGCAGAGCGTCAACACTACCGACTCGGCGGTGCGGCTCACCTATTTACCGGAGGACGGCAGCGAGCCGATCGTCGCGTCCTCTCAGGACGAGCGCTCGCAGCTCAAGAACCGGGCCAGGGCGATGAAAGTCTTGCTGGCCCGCGTCCTGGATCGGCAGCTGGCCAAGCAGCAGGCGGCCCTGACCCTGGCACGTCGCTCGGCAGTTGGCACCGGCGACCGAAGCGAGAAGATCCGCACCTATAACTATCCGGAAGCGCGGATCACCGACCACCGGATCGACTTCAAGTACTACAAGCTCCCCCAGTTCGTGGAAGCCGGCGACCTCGACCCGGTCATCGACCGTCTCATCGCCTGGGACCAGGGCAACCGACTGAGCGAGCCGCCGCCGAATGGCTCCCGCGGCTGACCGCGACAGCGTCAAGCTCCAACTCGCGAGCACGCGTGCGGCACTGGCCAAGGCCGGCATCTCATACGCCTGGCTCGACGCCGAGATCCTGGTCGCGCACGTGCTCCACGTCTCGCGCGAGCGGTTGCACAGTCACCCCGAGCAGCGACTGACGCAACCGCAGCGACGCCGCCTGCGCCGGCTGGCGGGTCGCCGAGCCGCTCGCGTTCCGGTGCCGTACCTGACCGGAGAGCGCGAGTTCTACGGCCACATGTTGGCGGTCAACCCCGCCGTGTTGATTCCGCGACCGGAGAGCGAACTCCTGGTCGAGCTGGCCATTGACTGGTTGAACGCCCATCCGGCCGCGCGGCGGGTCATCGATCTTGGCACCGGTAGCGGCGCCGTGGCGATTGCCGTTGCCAAGGCCGCGCTCCAGGTTCGGATCGCTGCCCGGGATGTCAGCGCGCGTGCGCTGCGCGTGGCGGCCGAGAATATCGCCCGCCACCGGTTACGCCGTCGCATCGTAACCGTCCAGGCCGACCTGTTGCGAGGCGCCGGCCCCGCGGACCTGATCCTGGCCAACCTTCCGTACATTTCCGGGAAGCAGCGGCGGGTGCGGCCAAGGGAGCTCAAGTACGAACCGGCGCTGGCACTCGATGGCGGCGAGGATGGGCTGGATCTGATTCGAGCAGCGCTGGCGCAGGCGCCCGCCGTGCTCGCGCCGGGCGGCGGCGTGCTCATCGAATGCGACCCGGCACAGGCGCGCCGTGTCGTCCGCCTCGCCCAGCGCCAGTGGCCCTCGGCGGCGGTCAGCGTGCACAAAGACCTCGCCGGGCGGGACCGGGTCGTCCGGATCCAGACATGACCGAGCGCTGGCCGGCGGATTCGCCGCATCTGGCGCAGGCCGCCGACCGGCTCAGGGCGGGCGCCGTGATCGCTTTTCCGACCGACACGCTCTATGCGGTCGGCGCGCGGGCCGGCGATCCCGCGGCCGTCGAGAGACTTTATGCCATCAAGGGACGACCGGCGGCGCAACCGATGGTCTGGCTGGTCACCGGCAGAGAGCAGGTCGAGGACGAGGCGATCGTGTCTGGACCGGCCAGCGACCTGATGCGTCGATTCTGGCCAGGCCCGCTGACCCTGGTACTCGCGGCGCGTGCGCACCCGGATGGAACGACGATTGCGGTTCGCGCCCCTGACCACGAGGTGGCGCTCACCCTGCTGCGGTCGCTGGGCGAGCCGATCGCGAGCAGCAGCGCCAATCCTGCCGGCCAGCCGGCGCCCGTCGATGCCGATCAGGTGATCGCGGGAATGGGAGGCCGGATCGACCTTGTGCTCGACGGCGGGCCGTGCCGGATCGGCCAGCCGTCGACCATCCTCGACCTGAGTGGCGAGGTGCCCCGGATCCTCCGCCAGGGAGCCATTCCGGCCTCGGAACTCATCGGCCCATAAGGGTTTCCCTCCCCGTCTGGGGGAGGGCAGGGGTGGGGGCTTCTGATTTCGGGATAATGAGCGGAATGCTGCAGGCCCGCACCGACCTGACCAGCCGGATCGACCTCGTCGATCCCGAGGTCGGTGCCGCGATTCGGAACGAGTTCGAACGGCAGCAGTACACGCTGGAACTCATCCCCTCGGAGAACATCGCCAGCCCCGCCGTGTTACAGGCGCTGGGGTCACTGCTCAACAACAAATACGCCGAAGGCTACCCGGGCAAGCGCTATTACGGCGGCTGCGAGAACGTCGATCGGATCGAGACGCTCGCCATCGAGCGGGCGAAGGCTCTCTTCAATGCCGAGCACGCCAACGTCCAGTCCCACTGCGGCACGACGGCCAACTACGCCGTCTATGCGGCGGTGCTCAATCCGGGGGACACCGTGCTGGGCATGGACCTGAGCCACGGCGGTCACCTCAGCCACGGCAGTCCCGTCAATTTCTCGGGCAAGCTCTACCACTTCGTGCCCTATGGGGTCGATCCAAACACGGAGCGGATCGATTACGACGTGCTCGAGCGACAGGCGAAAGAGGTGCGGCCCAAGATGCTGCTCGCCGGCTACAGCGCGTATCCGCGGATCCTCGATTTCGAACGGATGGCCGCGATCGCTCGCGGGATCGACGCCTTTTTCTTCGTCGACATGGCGCACTTCGCCGGGCTGGTGGCGGGCGGAGCGCATCCAAGCCCCGTACCGTATGCCGACTTCGTGAGCTTCACCACGCACAAGACGATGCGTGGCCCGTGGGGCGCCATGATCTTGTGCAAGGCGAAGTACGCAGCTGACGTCGACAAGAGTGTGTTCCCGGGCAGTCAGGGCGGGCCGCATAATCACGCGATCGCAGGGAAGGCGGTGATGCTGGCGCAATGGAAGACGCCGGAGTTCAGGTCCTACGCCCAGTCGGTGGTCAATAACGCGCGGCTGCTGGCGGAAGGCCTGACCCGCCGAAAGTTGCGGCTCGTCAGCGGCGGGACCGACAACCACCTGATGTTGATCGACCTGCGGCCGCTCGGCCTTACCGGCAAAAAGGTTCAGGAGGTCTTCGACACCGTCGGCATCACGGTGAACCGGAACTCCATCCCGTTCGACACGGCGAGCAAGTTCAACCCCAGTGGCATCCGGTTGGGGACGCCGTCGGTCACGACGCGCGGCATGGGTCCGGAGGAGATGAATCAGATTGCCGAGATGGTCGCCGAGTTGCTGGTCAATCTCGACGACCGAACGGTGCACGAACAGGTGCGCGCCCAGAGCCGGGCGCTGTGCGAACGATTTCCCCTGCCGTACTAGACGGCACGACCTTCTTTAGCGACCCGACCTTCTGGTCAACCTTTTCACCCGCACGTTTCGGCCCGGCCGTCTGGCCGTTTTTCGTGGCCCTCGTCTTCACGGCCATCGCCGTCCTGCCTGCGCGCTGGCTGGCTTTCCGCCTGGGGGCGGTGGCGGCGCCCGGTGAGCGGCGGATCCACAGCCGGCCGACGGCCCGCCTCGGTGGTCTCGCCATGTATCTGGGATTTGGCCTCTCTGCGGCACTCTTCTCAACCAACCCCTCGACCCTGGGCCTGCTCCTTTCGGCGGCGGTCGTTACCACCCTGATGGTCCTGGATGACCTGAACGGGGTCCGAGCCCTATCCAAGCTCGCCTTTCAGATCGCCGCGTCCTTGCTGGCGATCGTCGTGTTCGGCATTTACATCCACTCCGTGAATCTCCCCGGCGGCCATGTCGTGAACCTGGCGGTCGCGGTGTCGATTCCGCTCACGCTCCTCTGGTTCGTGGGTCTGCAGAACACGGTCAACCTGATCGATGGGGTTGATGGCCTGGCCGCAGGCGTCGTCGCCATTGTGGCGGCGACTCTTTTGCTGGCGGCCATCAACCGAGAGCAGATGGACATCGTCATCCTGTCCGGTGCCTTGATTGGGGCATGTGTTGGCTTTCTCTTTTTCAACTGGCACCCGGCGCGGGTCTTCATGGGTGATACGGGCAGCAACTTTCTCGGTTTCACCCTGGCGGCCCTCTCGGTCCTGTCGGTGGCGAAGGGCGCCGTCGTTCTGGCGCTGATCGTACCGATCGTGGCCCTCGCGATCCCGATTTTCGATACCGGTTGGGCGATCCTTCGGCGACGGATGCGGGGTCGATCGATCGCCACCCCGGATACCGAGCATCTCCATCACCGGCTGCTCGACTTTGGTCTCAGCCCGCGGGAGACCGCGCTCGTCTTCTATTTCGGCACGGCGATTTTCGCGGCGCTCGGTCTTGCCATCTACGGTCACAAGAAGGTGCTGCTGGGGGCGATCCTGCTCATGCTGCTGGGGATCGTCGTCATCATGATGCGGCGCTTCCAGCGAACCAGCCGCGGTTGAACTCGGCTCCGGTCCGCGCCGGTGGGGAGATGAATTTGGCGCCTGTTAAGCTGAACTCAGTTGAGGCCCCATTTCGGAGGCGAGGATGGCCCCGAAGGATAAGCGCAAGGAGCCCGGCATGGATCACCCTGCTTACGATGCAGCGGCACCGCGCGGTCGCGCCCCGTCGGGCGCTGAGCTGGCTGGACTTGGCGTCTTGCTGGCGGCCGTTGTCATCCTTCCGCTCCTGATTGGCGCCGTGATTGACGGCGTGGCCCATACTGCACCGCTCCTTCTGTTCGCCGGCCTCCTGATCGGCATCATCGCCGGCGGCGTCGTCGTCTATACAAGGTTCAAACCATACCTGTGAACAACCGATTGGTCCGAAACACGGTGACCGCCTCCTGCATCGCGGCCGCTTCGGTGATCGCGCTTGGGTTCGCCACGGGACAGGTCAAGAATGCCCTGGCGTTCGCAATCGGCCTGCTCGTCGGTTCGGCAAACGGCCTGCTTGTCCAGCGCTCGCTCGCTTTCGGCATGGGCTTCACCGCCCTGAGTCTTGTCCGGTTGCTGCTGCTGACGGGCCTGGGCCTTGGCATCGGTCTGTTGATCGGACTCGCGCAGGTCTGGTTGGTGGTTGGGGGCATCGCCGTTGCTCAGTTGGTCCTCGCCGGCTTCGCCGTCCGGGAGGCGCTCGCAGGGTGATCTTCCTTGCTGAGGCGCCGCCCGGCACCCATCCCACCGTCAGCGTCTGCGGTTCCTGGTACTGCACCTTCAACTACGACAGCCTGATCTCGAGTGCGATCGCGATCATCATCACGATTGTCGTCGGTTTTCTGGTCGCCGACCGGCTGAGCCATGGCGTGCCGGGAAAGCTGCAGTTGCTTTTCGAGTTCCTGATCGACTACGTGCGCGGACTGGTCCGAGAGTCAGTTGGAGAAGGCGGGGGATTCATCGTGCCGCTGGCGATGACGCTCGGGTTTTACATCCTTGTGGCCAACTGGATCGACTTCTTTCCGCTGGCGGGACCGGTTCATCCCGCAAATGCCGACCTGAATCAGACGCTGGCCCTGGCGCTGGTCGTCATCATCGTGGTCCAGGCATACAGCCTGAGGGTGCTCGGCGTGCGCGGTTACTTTCGGCGCTTCACGAAGCCGTTTGAGATGGCGCTGCCGGTACGGATCTTGTTTATTCCACTCAACGTCGTGGAAGAAGTCGTCAAGCCTGTCACCCTGTCCCTCCGGCTCTTCGGGAACATCTTTGCCGGCGCGTTGATGGTGTATCTCATCGGGTCGCTCATCACCTTCCTCGCCGGGCTGGTACCAAGCGGTGGGCTGACGACCGCGCTTGGCGTCGTCTTCGGACCGCTCGCCGAGATTGGCCTCATCGTCTGGAAAGCGTTCGACATTTTCTTCGTCGGCACGATCCAGGCCTTTATTTTCACGTTGCTTACCATCATCTATTTCGGCATGGCGCGCGAGGGACTCGAAGAAGAAGAGCACGGCGAACAGCGACGTGCGGCCCCGGCAACTGCGGAAACTGGAGGGTAGACGTATGAATCACGCGATCGTCCTCGCTGGAGCACTCATCGCCGCCGGCATTGCGCTAGGCGGCGGAGCGATCGGGGCCGCCGTCGGCGACGGCCTCGCCGGAAATGCCACGATCCAGGGTACGGCGCGGCAGCCGGAGGCGCAGGCCCGCCTGCAGATCATCATGTTCCTGATCATCGGCCTGGTGGAGGCCATGTACTTCATCAACCTCGCGCTGGGGTTCTACTTCATCACGGCCGTGGCCAGTGGGGTCAAGTAGCTTGCATCCACCGGTCGTCTATCTCGAGGCAGGGCTGCTCGATATCAACGGCACCCTGATCGCCGAGATCCTCGCCTTCCTGCTGATGCTGGGGGTTCTCGCGAAGTGGGTCTACCCACCGATTGTTCGAGCCGCGGAAGCGCGGCAGAAGCAAATCAAGCAGCAGCTGGAGCAGGCCGAGAAAGCGCGCAAGGAAGCTGAAGAGCGGCTCGAGGCCGCCAGGGCCGAGATTCTCCAGGCCCGGGAACAGGCGGGAAAGATCATCGACCAGGCGAACCGCGCCGCCGAACGAATTCAGCAGGAGGCGCAGGAGAAGGCCCGCGAAGAGGCGAGGCGCATCGTCGAGGCGGCCAGCCGGGACATCGATGCCGAGCGCCAGCGCGCGATTCACTCGATTCGCCTGCAAATGGCGGACATCGTCACCGAAGCGGTGCGCCGGATCGTCGGCGAAAGCCTGGACGGTGAACGCCATCGCAAGCTGATCGAAGCCACCATCGAGGAGATCGAAAAGGAGCCCAGTGCCGCGGAGTAACATCGCGCGTCGCTACGCGCAGGGGATCTTCCAGCTGGCTGAAGCGCAGCACGACCTCGATGGCTGGCGTCGCGAGCTCGCCCAGCTCGACGCCCTGCTGCAGGATGACGTGCTGCGAGCGGCCTTCGCCAATCCTGCCGTCACGACGCCGCGGCGGATGGAGCTGGCCCAGCGGCTGGCGCCCGAGCTGCGAGCGGAAACGCAGAACCTGCTGCGGCTCTTGATCGAGCACCGTCGCACCTCAGAGATGCCCGCCATCCGGCGCGAGTTCGAGCGGATGGCGGACGAGGCAGCAGGGATCGTGAACGTCGCGCTCACCACGGCCATCGACCTTGGCGATGAGGAAAAGCAGCGCTACGAGCGAGCCTTCGCCGATCGGCTGGGCAAAAAGGTCCGGATGGAATTTCACCATGATCCTGGGTTGGTAGCCGGAGCGACCATCCAGATCGGCGACCGTCTCATCGATGGCAGCGTGCGCACCCAGCTGGATCGGCTGCGCCAGCGGCTTACCGGATAGGAGGGCGAAATCATATGGGTATCAGTTCCGACGAAATCAGCAGCCTCATCAAGCGGCGGATCAAGGAGTTCGACGTCCCGATCCTGGCCGCGGACGTGGGCATCGTCACCGAGGTCGGCGACGGGATCGCGCAAATTTACGGCCTGCAGAGTGCACAGGCCCTCGAGTTGCTCGAATTCAAGGGCGGGATCAGCGGCATCGCGCTCAACCTCGAGGAGGATTCGGTCGGCGCGGTCATCCTCGGGCCCTATGAGGGCATCAAAGAAGGCGACCAGGTCCGGACCACCGGCAAGATCATCCAGGTGCCGGTGGGCGAGGCGCTCGTCGGCCGGGTGGTGAACGCGCTCGGAGAAGCGATCGACGGCAAGGGCCCGATCGAAACCAAAGAGTTCGCGCCGGTCGAAAAGGTGGCGCCCGGTGTCATCACCCGCCAGCCGGTGGATACGCCACTGCAGACCGGGATCAAGGCGATCGACGCCATGATTCCCATCGGACGCGGCCAGCGCGAGTTGATCATTGGCGACCGGCAGACCGGCAAGACCGCGATTGCGCTGGACACCATCATCAACCAGAAGGGCCAGGGCGTCATCTGTATCTACGTCGCCATCGGGCAGCGGGCCGCCACCGTGGCGCAGGTCGCCGCCACCCTCGAGGCGAGGGGCGCGATGGAGTACACGATCATCGTGTCGGCCA
>VBEE01000058.1:0-20719 GCA_005881715.1 Chloroflexota bacterium
CGACGGTTCCAATCTCTCGGATTCTCGAGGCCGTTCGTGTCCAGGTACAGCGCCCCGGGGATGTGATTCTCCTCGTACTCCTCCGGAACACCAAAATTGACATGGAAGAGCCGGAACCGACCGGCCGGCGCGGCCTCCGGACGTCCCCCGTTGAGCACCTCGCGGAGCCAGTCCGCGTGGACGAGCTTTTCGTGGTTCGCCAGACGTTCGACTGGCAGAGTCCGATCGGCGGCCCATTCGGCCCAGCTCCCCTCATAGATCCGGACGCCGGCGTGGCCCAACTCTGCCAGCCTCGTCTTCAGCGCCCCAGTGTCCGCACGACGATCGCCATAGAGGGCGACCTCGCGGCTGGCAAGGATCCCCTTCGAACGCAGCAGCCGTTCGACCTCAAGATCATCAACGCTTTTGAGCCACGCGCCGGGGAAAGCAACCGCTCCCGGAATGTGACCGCCTCGAGCCATCCCGCCCAGGCGCCAACCGTTGTAGGCGGGCAGGTCACGGACGTCGACGATCGTAAGCCGGGGGTCGCTGAGGCGCTGGCACAGTTCGCCAACGGAGATGGTCGAATCGGAGGCATTCGGAATCGGCTCCGGGGTCCTCATGGTCTATCGGGGGCAGGCAACTTGACTTCTCCTCTCGTCTCCAGGGGCTTGCCGGGTTGCCGAACATTGTTGACTATACGAATCCAAATTGTCAAGAATCCACATCGAGCGAACCGTAACTGCCGCGCTCGAGTTCAGTTGCACCTTTGGTGAGACTGAGCACCTGAACCCTCGGATTGCGGCCCTCGCCCTAACCGTCGTCCTGCTCGCTGGCTGCCAGTCTACGAGCCGTTCACCCGCGCCGTCGCCCTCCTTCGTACGCCAGACCGCGCCCTCGAGCCCGGTGCCGTCATCTTCACCATCGAGTCCGGCCGCCACGCCGTTTCCCTCGATTCATGGCACGGCGATTGCCGCTCTCAGCACCCAGACGGCCCTGGTAAGCGTCGGAGATCGGATTCTTCGCACGTCGAACGGTGGCGCGACATGGACGATCGTGCGCGATGGGCCAATCGCCTCTGACGACTTCATCCGGGACATCCAGTGGGTAGGCGATGTCGCGTATGCCGCCTCAACAAAGGGCCTGATCCGGTCCGAAAGGCTCGGCTCCGGCTGGCAAGTCGTATCCGCACGCAGGGACCTTCAGCGCCTGGATCTGCTGAGTCAGACCCTCGGTTATGCAATCAGCGACCCGCAGCCGCTGGGTCACGGGACGATCTTGTTGCGGACGCTCGATGGCGGCAAATCATTCCAGCCGGTCGACCCGGGATTCGGCCCGGTCCAGTGGGTTCAGTTCCTGTCAACGCAGCTGGGGTGGGTGGCCGGGCCGCGCGGGATCGCCGTGACATATGACGCCGGCGTGCACTGGACTCGCCAGCTAACGTTCCCATCCGGGACATTCGACCGGGGAACCTCCAACGATCCTCCATTCTGGATTGCCCAGGTCGGTTTTCGAGACTCGCTGGAAGGCTTCGCCTACTACCGGACAGCGTGGACGCTGATGAATCAGAGCGCCGGCGTCATCTATTACACGGCCGACGGAGGGAGGACGTGGCAGGGCAAGGTCTGCACGTGTGGCTACATAAGTATCGCCCCGGCCGTCCTGATGGGCGCGAAACCGGGCCTCCCAGCGGGCAGCCCCGACAGCGACCTGGATGTAACCGGCAGCCTATCCGCATCGATCGTGGACGCCAACGGCGTTACGAACGAGACGCGAATCTGCTCGACTGGCTCGGCCGGCGCAACGTGGACGTGCTCGCGGCTGCCGTTCGTGACGTTTGCTCCCGGCCACATGGCCTCCGTGGCCGCAACCCGATGGCTCATCTTGAGCGCCCCCGCCACGGCAGAGGCCGTCATCGCGACCAGCGCCGACGGCGGCGCAACCTGGGCCGTCCGCGCGACGATCACAGCGGGATAAAGCCGCTGCCGTATCGGCGATTACCGCCAGCCGGGTTGAGGCTACGCTGTCGCTAGGTGGGACGCCAATCGGCGCCACCGGTTCGAACTCTGAGATTTGCTGGGCCATCTCGGGAATTCCCATGGCCGCTTTCAATGCGGTGATCCGGCTGCGGTTCAGCGATCGCGGCGGAGTAGCTGCATGAAGATCAGAAGGCTGCTCACCAGCAATGCGGGCACATAGATCGTCACGATTACCCAATTCACGCCAAGCGCGTACGTGAACACGTTGAAGCGCACCGATTCGATGATCGCATTCACCGTGTCGAGCATTCCAACGACGACGCATAGCCAGACGAAAGCGATCGCGGCTGGGAGGCGGGCGCGAAGGGCAGCCAACGCCACCAGCGCGAGGAATGCCGTTATCAAGTCGCCATATCCGATCATCGTCCGAAAGTCCATCGGCACCCCGGGGCCGACCGCGCCCGGGGCCAGGATCGTCCCGCCGACGATTCGGAACGCATGGACCCACAGCAGTGGCACGAGGGCCAGTTCCCGTGGCAGCCCCGACAGGCGAGGCACGACATACCAGAATGCGATGAGCAAATACGCGAGCAAGCTCAACGTGAATTGAATCCCGAATAGCACAATCGGTTCCATCGGCCGCTCCTTCCGGGCACCCCTCGAATCCAAACGTTTCGGTCGATGCTGATCGTATTCAAAACTGGAGGCGAGTGCGGGATTCGAACCCGCGGTGGAGGTTTTGCAGATCGCAATCTGCAGTTCGCCAGAGTTCGCTGAAGTTCATCGCGTACTGAATTTCAGCGTCGACTGTAACCGGCTACAGGCTAGCGGCGCGGCGCGGCCTGCGGCTTAGTATCGGGCAGTGGAGTCAGCTGCGCCTGAGCGCCTGCGGTGGTCACCGCCGCAGGAGGTCCGACGTCGCCCACGATCGATTTGACCAAGGAAGACGTATGAGTTCCTTTGTGGTTGGTTTTCAGGATGTTGATAAAAGCAAACTCCTGGTTGCTGGCGGCAAGGGCGCGAACCTGGGGGAAATTTCCAAGATTGAAGGAATACGCGTACCGGATGGCTTTTGTATTTCTGCTGAAGCCTTTAAGAGAAGCATTGGGGAAACGTCGTCGATTAACGAATTGCTTGATAACTTATCGCTTCTAAAGGTGGAAGACCGGGATGAAATCGTTGAACTTAGCAGTGAGATACGCAGGAGCATCGAAGGGCTGGCCATCCCTCAAGACATCAACAAGGAAGTCACGAGCTTCCTCTCCAGGCTTGGTGAAAAAAATTCCTATGCGGTTCGATCCAGCGCAACCGCAGAGGATTTACCGACAGCCTCCTTTGCAGGCCAACATGATACGTATCTGAACGTTGTCGGAACGGAGGCAATCCTAAGGAATATCAGCAAGTGCTGGGCATCACTATTTACACAGCGGGCAGTAATTTACCGCCTTCAAAATGGCCTTGACCACCGCAAAGTCCATATGGCTGTGGTTGTTCAGAAGATGGTCTTCCCGCAGGCATCAGGAATTTTGTTTACTGCCGATCCCGTGACCTCTAGTAGAAAAGTGTTATCCATTGATGCCAGCTTCGGGCTTGGTGAGGCTTTGGTCTCCGGCCTGGTGAATCCTGATGTTTATAAAGTGCTTGACGGCAAGATAATCGATAGGAAGATCTCCACTAAGAAACTGGCAATTTATGCTTCAAAAGACGGGGGGACGAAAGAACAGGAGATTGAGCCTGATCGGCAGAATGCGCAAGCGCTGACGGATAAGCAGATTTTGCAGGTTGCGCGCATGGGCAGAACCATCGAGCAACATTTCGGTTGCCCACAAGACATCGAATGGTGCCTGGTCGATGATGACTTCCAGATCGTCCAGAGCCGGCCGATCACCACGCTGTTCCCCATTCCCGCGGTCGACGACCAAGAGAATCACGTCTATATCTCCGTCGGTCACCAGCAGATGATGACCGACCCCATGAAACCCCTCGGTCTCTCTTTCTGGCAGATGACGACGGCGCGTCCGATGTACGAGGCGGGCGGCAGGCTGTTCGTCGACGTCGTCCGAGACCTGGGGTCGCCGGCGATCCGCGCCCGCCTCGTGGAGCTCGCAGGGAAATCCGATCCGCTGATCGGGGACGCGCTGCAGCGCATCCTCGAACGCGGCGACTTCATCCCGTCGCTCCCTGACGCCAGTCCCGCTGGCGCGCTGGCAGGTGGCGCGCCAGCCCCGATCGAGACCGATCCCGCCATCGTCACCGATCTGATCGCGCGGAACCAGGAATCCATTGCCGCCTTGAAACGCGACATCCGGACGAAGTCTGGATCGGCCCTATTCGACTTCATCCGGGCCGACATCCAGGAGCTGCGGCGAATCCTGTTCGATCGGCAGAGCCATGCGGTGTTCATGTCGGCGATGGAAGCCACGTCGTGGCTCAACGAGCGGCTGGACGCGTGGCTGGGCGAGAAGAATGCGGCCGACAGCCTCACGCAGTCCGTGCCCCACAACGTCACGTCGGAGATGGGGCTGGCCCTCCTCGGCGTCGCCGACGTGATCCGCCCGCATCCGGAGGTGGTGGCGTTTCTGCAACGCGTCGACGATGATGGCTTCCTGGACGAGCTGCCCGCGTTGGCGGGCGGTGGGGAAGCGCGGGACGCTATCCGGACCTTCCTCGACATGTACGGCATGCGCTGCGTCGGCGAGATCGACATCACCAGGCCGCGTTGGAGCGAACGCCCCACCACGCTCGTACCCGTGATCCTCGGCAACATCAAGAACTTCGAGCCGGGCGCCGGCGAGCAGCGCTTCGAGCAAGGGCGGCAGGAGGCGTGGACGAAGGAACAGGAGCTGCTGGAGCGCTTGCGGGCCTTGCCGGGCGGAGAGCAGAAAGCCGAAGAGGTCAAGCGGAAGATCGACCGCGTCCGCACCTTCATCGGGTACCGGGAGTATCCGAAGTACGGCATGGTCAGCCGCTACTTCGTCTACAAGCAGGCCTTGTTGGAAGAGGCCGGGCGCCTCGTGCAGGCGCACGTGCTGCGTGAGAAGGAGGACATCTTCTACCTCAGGTTCCAGGAGCTCCACGACGTCGTGCGCACGAACCACGCGGATGATCAGCTCATCTCCCAGCGCATGGCCGCGTTCAGGTCATATCAAGCGCTGACGCCGCCCCGGGTGCTCACTTCGGATGGCGAGGTGATCGCCGGGGCGTACCGACGCGATGGCGTGCCGGCCGGCGCGCTGGTCGGCCTGCCGGTTTCCGCCGGGATTATCGAGGGGCGGGCCCGTGTCATCCTGGACATGGCGGAGGCCGATCTCGAACCGGGCGACATCCTGGTCACGGCCTACACGGACCCCAGCTGGACACCATTGTTTGTATCCATAAGAGGACTGGTCACCGAAGTTGGTGGACTGATGACCCATGGAGCAGTTATCGCACGTGAATATGGCTTACCAACAGTTGTCGGGGTAGAAAATGCTACCAAGCTGATAAAGGATGGGCAACAAATTCGAGTGCATGGAACAGAAGGGTATGTAGAAATCCTATCTGGGGAATAAGAATCGGTCTCTCATCCCTGTCCCCAGGGTAATTGTTAGAAGCGGTCAGGTGACCGGTCTAAATCCGAATTGAAAAATGGAGGCGAGTGCGGGATTCGAACCCGCGGTGGAGGTTTTGCAGACCTCTGCCTTACCACTTGGCTAACTCGCCCCGCGCGGCCAATCGCATAGTCTACAAGTCGGTCGCCGGGGACCCGGTACGGGTCGCGCTATCAGGAAAAAGGTAACCGACCTGCTGCGCTCCGTCTCGCTTGGGAGCACATAATCACGCGTCGTGCCCCGCTTCCGGCTGGCAATCGCGGGCCTGATCGCGATCAGCTCCCTGATGGCCGCCTGCACCCCCGCCCCGGCCATCATCGCGCGGCCGATGGGCAGCCCGATCAATGTTGGAGCGCTTCTTTCACTCACCGGCAGTCAGTCGGCGGGCGGGCAGATGGCCAAAGAGGGCTACCTCTTTTGTCAGAACTGGATCAACGGCAAGGGCGGCGTCATCGTGAAGGGCGTGGGCCATGCGCTGAGCATTGATATCGCCGACGATCAGAGCCGACCGTCCATTGCCGCATCGATCACGGAGCAGCTCATCTCTCAGAATCACTACGCCTTGCTGCTCGGCGCGACAAACGACGCCACTGCCGCCCGGGCCGCGCTTCTCGCGGAGCAGCACCAGGTGTTGATGGTCAGCAGCGGCGCGTCGACCGACGCGATCTTCAACACCCACTACCACTGGTTCTTCAGCGTTTTGGCGCCTCGCGGCCGGCAGTTTCAGGATGTCATCGACATGGCCATGGCGCAGAATCCCAGGCCGCAAACCGTGGCGATCCTGTACGCCAGCGACAGTCTGTCGACCGAGGTCGCGACGAGCGCGGGCGTGTACGCCAATGCGAAAGGTCTGAACATCGTCTACGTCGCCAGCTATCCCGCAGGCGTCAACGACCTCAGCGGTCAGCTGGGGGCCGCCGCAGGTGCTGCTCCCGACCTGCTCCTCGAGGCTGGTCACCTTTCCGAAAGTGTCCGCACCGTGCAGCAGGCCCAGCAGATGAACCTCCAGCCGAAGCTGCTCGCCTTCAGCGACGGTCCCGGCCCATCAGGGTTCACCGGCGCCTTGCGCAAAGCGGCGAACTATGCGGTTGGAACGACGCAATGGGCGCCGGCTGCCCGCAACCGGACGAGTTACTTCCTGGACACCTTTCATTACTCCCTCGCCTACGCAGCCCTTTTCGGTCATTTACCCGACGAGCACGCAGCCGCAGCCACCGCCGCCTGTCTCACCCTCGAGGTGGCGATCGAGCGGGCCGGCTCGACCGCCGCGGAAGAGGTGCGCAAGGCGCTGACCGATTTAGACCTCAACACCTTCTTTGGCGAAATCAAGTTCGATGACCGCGGGGCGAACGTCGCCAAGCCCGCGTACGTCCAGCAGATCCAGGCGGGTCGGCCCGTGCTGATCTGGCCGCCCGATATCGCCACCGCCCGCCCGCGCTATCCCGATCCTGGCTGGGCGAAGCGCTAGGCGTAGTCCCAGCTAGACCCGGGCCATCTCTCGTTCGAGCTGGGCGAGGCCCATGGGGCCGAGGCTGAGCGCCCGACTGTGAAATGCCTTGAGATCGAAGGCCTCGCCGAGCCGTTGGCGGGCCTGCTCGCGGATGGCCAGCCAGGCTCGCTCTCCGACCTTGTAGCAGATGGCCTGGCCGGGCCAGCCGAGGTATCGGTCCACTTCGCTTCGCAGGAAGTCTTCGGGCTCATGGCCGTGCTCGACCGCAAACGCCAACATCAGTTCCGGTCTCCAGGTCTCGCCCCCGTGATAGGCCTCGTGCGGCGGGATCGTTAGCGCGAGATGGACGCCGATGTCCACGATGACGCGCATGGCGCGAAAGGCCTGGGCCCGCAGCATGCCCAGCTCGTAGTCGGGATTCTCCAGGTAGCCGAGCTCGCCCATCAGACGCTCGGCGTAGAGCGCCCATCCCTCAGTGCAGCCCGGTATCGCCGCCGCCAGGCGTTGAAAGCGACTGAGCTCGGCAGAACGGTAGGTGAGCTGCGCCAATTGAAGATGATGTCCTGGTACCCCCTCGTGATAGGCGGTCGAGACCTCGCCCCACAGCGGAAACCTCGTTCTTCCCAGAGTCGGGTACCAGGTACGGCCGGGCCGCTTGAAGTCCTCCGATGGCCGCGTGTAATACATCGCCGCCGCACCGCCCGGTGGCGCGATCATGGCCTCGACCCGCTTGACCGGCTCGGCAATGTCGAAATGCGTGCCATCGAGCTCAGCGACAGTTCGATCCATCAGCTCCTGGAGCCAGCGGCGAAAGGCATCCACGCCGTTGATCGACCGTTCGGGATCGTTCTCCAGATGATCGACGACCGCGGTCAGCGATTCACCCGGAAGGATCCGGTCACCGACCGACGCCATCCGTTCCTCGATCCGGTGCAACTCGTCCCAACCCCATGCGTACGCCTCCATCAGGTCGATCGCGGAGCCGAGAAACGCCCGAGCCCAGAGCTGATAGCGTTCCGAGCCAACTGGATCGCGCGAGGCGGCCCTGGGCGCATACTCCTCGCGGAGAAAACGGGAGGCCTCCGCATACGCCTCTGACGCCTTGACCGCGGCCGACTCGAGTCGGTGCCGGAGTGTGTCGCCGTCGCGGTTCGCCTCGTACTTCGTCACCAGAGACGGAAAGAACGCCGGATTGTCCTTCTGGCCGCTCCAGGTTGCACCCTGGTCGGCGCAGGTTAGCGCCTGGCGCCGGGCCGCCACGACGCCGCGACTGACGCCCTCGCGCAACGCCGCCTCGAAGCTGCGCAGCGCCTGAGGTACCGCCTCCATGCGAGTGGCGATGAGCTCCCAGTCCTGAACCGTGGTCGTCGCCATGAGGTCAAAACACTGCCGGATCGCCTGGTAGGGACTGCCGATGATGCGCAAGTCACGGAGACGCTCGCCCGCCGCATGCTGGTCGACCGCGACCTGTAAGCGCTCGCGCATCACCTCGGCGGCGATGCGGTCGGGCGCCGTCGGTGTCGGAAGTCGCGACAGCTCGGCGAGTGTCTCCCTGTCCAACGCAGCCCGCGCCGCTTGGGCCTCGGGCGAGTAGTCGGTCATCTCGGCGTCGTGGCCGATGATGCCGCGCGAGGTCGCCAGGATCGGGTCCAGGACCGCCGACCGATTCACATAGCGGTCGGCCAGCTCGTAAACGGGAGACACCGGGCCGGGATTAGCGATCCGCGAGGAGCTGCGCCAGGTGCGCCATCACGCGCACTCCTGACCCCGTCGGGCCCTTCGGCACAGTCCTCAATTCCGGCGCGTCCTGCCAGGCGCTGCCTGCGATATCGAGGTGCACCCAGGGTCGGCCGTCCACGAACTCGCGCAGGAACAAGGCCGCCGTCGTCGCCCCCGCCCACGGCACCGTTGAATTCTTGATGTCCGCGATCTCGCTCTCGATCAGACCGTCGTAGTCCGCCCAGGTCGGAAGTTCCCAGACGCGCTCTCCCGCCAGGTCGGCCGCCCGGCGCACCAGGTCCATCAGCGCCGGGTCGTTTCCAAAGGCACCGATCGCGAGCGGGCCGAGGGTTCTCGCAATGGAGCCAGTTAGCGTGGCGATGTCGACGATATGGGTCGCGCCCTCGTTCACCGCATAGGTAATGCCGTCGGACAGAACCAGGCGCCCCTCCGCATCGGTGTTGATGATCTCGATGGTTTTGCCGCCCGAGCCGGTCACGACATCGCCCGGCTTGATCGCCTTGCCCGACGGCATGTTCTCGGTCGTCGGAACAATGCCGATGACATTGATCTTGGGCTTGAGCTCGGCGATCGCCAGCATGGCGCCGACCACGGCTGCGCCGCCGCCCATGTCAGATTTCATCTTCTCCATATTCAGGGACGGCTTGATCGAGATCCCACCGCTGTCGAACGTGATGCCCTTGCCGACGAGCGCCAGCGTCGGGCCACCCTTTCGGCCTCCCGCATATCGCAGGATGATCATCTTGGCGGGCTCGTCGGAGCCGCGGGCCACCGCGAGCAGGGCACCCATCTTCAAGCGGCGCATGTCGTCCATGTCCAGCACCTTGGCGTCGAGGCCGGTCGCCCTGGTCGCCTCCTTGACCTTGTCCGCGAACATGCTTGGCGTGAACGCGTTTGCGGGCGTATTCACCCACTCCCGAATACGGTTGGTCGCCTCAGTCAGAACGATGGCATCTTTGACCGCGGCCGACGCCGCCCGGTCGCCGTCGAGCCCGAGGATCGTCAGCGACTCCACCGGCGCGACGGCGTTGTCGTGCCTGGTCTTGAGCGACCCCGCGTCGAAGTTGCTGAGTCCGATACCCTCGGTGGCGGCCCGCACCAGGTCGGCGGTCTCGGCCCTCGCCGCCACTTCTTTGGGCAGCACGAGCGCGAGTCGGCGGTGGCCCCGCCGGCGCAGGGTTCGGCCGGCGGCCTGTAGTGCATTGCGAAGCCGCACCATGTCGAGCTGCTCCACCCTTCCAACGCCGACCAGCACCGTCCACCGGCTGGGGAGGGTGTTGAGATTGTGGATCGGCACCAGCTCCATGAACTTGCCGCGGAATTCGCGGTCCTTGAGCAACTGCTCGATGGCCCCCTTGAGCTTCTTGTCCAGGGCCACCGCTTCTTTGGGGAGCTGCGTCTGCCCTTCGAGGATTGGAAGGATCAGCGCGTCCGCCTCCACCGTCTCGGCAGCCGTCTGTACCAACCGTGCCTTCATGCGATCTCCTCTCCCCCGTCGGGCTTTCGTATTCTACGAGCCACGCTTTCGTGCCTGGCGCTCCTGGAACCGCTGCTCCATTTCGACGAGGTCGGCGTTCGTGTACCGATTTCGGCCGAGCTCGTCCTGCCGGCTCGCTCTGGCGATGCCGAGCCGGATCCAGGTGGCGATCGTCGCCGGTGAGACGCCGAGCTTCTGCGCGGCCTCCGTAATCGAATAGAGGCGCTCCTCGGTCATCTACAGGGTGGCGGCGGGCTGCCGCAGACCGGCAAGTGTCCGGCCGGCCAGCTCGATCGCTGCTGGATCCTCCATGTGCGGCATGTTGAAAATCAAGCCGTCCAGGCCGGCGTCGAGCAATTTCTGGGTCTCCTCAGCAACGTGGTCGGGGCTGCCCGCGGTAAAGCTCATGCGGACGCGCTCTTTGTCAATCCCCGGCCGGTTGAAGACCTGCTCGAGCACTCGGCGGGCTTCGGCATCGCTTTCACGGATGATCAGGCTACCCAGGCGAGTCTTGACAATCGTGCTCGGATCACGACCAACGGTCTCGCAATGTCGCTCGAGGACGTCCATCTTGTGGCGCACCGTCGCCGGGTCGCCGAAGATGTTGCACATGTCCGCATACTGCGCCACCAGCTTGAGCGTCCGCTGCTCGCCGCCGCCACCGATCATGATCGGCGGACCGCCCGGTTGCACCGGATGAGGGAAATTGAGCGCGCCCTGAATGCGGTAATAGCGGCCGTCGAAGCTGGGCGCTTCCTCGCGGAACATGGCCCGGCAGATTTGCAGAGCCTCCTCCAGCCGGCTCAGGCGTTCTCCCACCGGCGGGAACTCGTAGCCGTAGCCGCGGTGCTCGTCCTCGTTCCAGGCCGCCCCGATCCCGAGGATCGCTCGCCCCGACGAGACGATATCGAGCGTCGTGACGACTTTTGCCAGGAGCGCCGGGTTGCGGTAGGTCACGCCGGTGACGAGGGTGCCGAGCCGGACCTTCGTGGTCCGCGCGGCGATCCCAGCCAGAACCGTGTAGCCCTCCAGCATGGGATCGGTCCGCGGCCCGATGTTGGGCAGCTGATACAGGTGATCCATCACGAAGACCGAGTCGAAGCCGGCACGCTCGGCCGTACTGGCGAGCATGGCGACGTGATCGAACAACTTTTCGTCAGTTACACCCGGGAAGGTGTAGTTCGGGATCTGAAATCCCAGCAGCTTCATGTCGGTACGATAGCTCATGCATGGAAGAGCTTCGGCCGCCGGTGCGATGCCCGCAATGCAACGGCCAGCCCAACTGGCAGGAAGTGCGGCAACCGTTTGTCGATGAGGACCCGCCGGGCCGGTTGGGCGTGCATCCCTTGATTGGGTGGCGCTGCAACATCTACCCGTACTTCTTGCCCGTCTCCCAGTGGGAGAGCTGAGGGAAAGCGTCGCGTCAGCGGCGAACGACGGCGCCATCGTCGAGGTCGACAACCTCGTCAAGCGCTATCGCAAGGGCAAGACGAACGCGGTCGACGGCATCAGCTTCACCGTGCGCAAGGGGGAGTTCCCCATCCTGGACGTCGCGGTGATGGCCGGGATGTTCGTCGTCTTCCTGGTGGTGGGGACGGCACTGTTCGTTCGTAACGAGCGCAATCGCTAGGCGTCGACGACCAGGCCCTGGAGAGGGCCGAGCAGGAGGCCCGATCGGCGGGAAACGCCGGGGAGCTTGGTCAGGCGGTGGGTTGGCCGTTCGCCGCGTTTGCGCCGTTCCTGTTGCTCATTGGCGATCGGCTTCCAGAGCCGATCGATCACGGCGGCGGGCTCATCGTGCAGCTCGGTCACCGGCCGTTGCAGATGCTCCGCCCACAGGCGGAGGCGGGTTTGCTGCGCCAGCAGCGGATCGCGCGTCACGAGGTTCATCTCCGTGTCGTTGAACAGGGAGTGCTCGTTCAGATTGGCAGAGCCGATCGTCATCCACGCATCGTCGACGATGCCGACCTTGGCGTGGAGATAGACCGGCCAATCCTTCTCTCCATCGACCGCGTACAGCGTGCACGCCAGCAGCCGACCCTTGTCACCGTCGGCCTGGACCAGCGTCCCGAGCTGACCACGGGTATCGTCGCCACCTTTATCGGGCTTGGCGGGCAGCAGGAGCACCATGCGAAAGTCGGGCGTTGGCGGCCGGGCCAGCTTGTCGCGAAGGACCGCAAGGATCTCTGGCGACCAGAGGAACTGGTTCTCCAGATAGATGAATCGCTGCGCGGCCCGCAGAGCGCGGAGGTAGGACTCGAGGACGCGAAAGTCCCCTCGCGGCAAGGGGCGATACATGCCGTCCGGCACCGTCCGCACCACCTGCAGCTCGATCTCGCCCACGGGCGGAGGTGGCGCACCCGGCGGTAGGCTCTCGCCCGTGACGGCTTGCCAGCGCATGGCGAAGTTGTCGGCGACGTCGTGCACCGCCGGACCGGCGATGCGGGCAGCCACATCATGCCAGCCGAGCGCGCCTCGAGGTGGGTGGCCCTGCGTATCCCATCGATCGCCGTTGAAGCTGGTCAGGTCAATGCCACCGACGAACGCGATCCGGCCATCGACAACGATCGTCTTCTCGTGGTGGCAGTGCATCGGCCGCTCGTGCGCATCCAGGGCACATTGGATTCGAGTCCCGGCCATGAGGTGAGCCCGAACCTTGCGCAGATCACCTCGCCAGGGCCGGAGCACGGGGACCGGCGCACCCGCCCAGATCAGCACCCGAACCGGGACGCGGGTGGCGACTTCGGCCAGCAGCTGCTGCAAGATGGTTGGGCGCTCACCCCGAGTCATGGCGAACTCGGGCGTCAGATGCCAACCGGTGAGGTGCACCGAGGATCGCGCTTCTGCGACGGCAAGTGCCATCGCCTGCAACGCGTTCGCGCCGTCGATCATGACATCGAAGGCATTGCCGTCGCGCGGCGGCGGATTGCCACTGGCCCAGATGCCCGGGCCCGGATCGATCGCCGCGCTCCAGCCCACACGCCGAAGCCGTCGACGGTGGTGTGAGATGGTCAACCGCTCGATCACGTGGCCGAGCGCGCCGTCGGCGACATCCATCGGGTTTCGTCTGCGCACTCTGGCTCCAAGGTAGCTGCTAGGCTTCGCGCGATGTCGCACTGGCTCATCCAGGTGATCAGCGCCGGCGGTCTACTGGCGATCTTTCTGACGATGGCGGCGGAAAGCGCAGGCATCCCGATATCGAGTGAGATCGTCGTCCCGTTAGGCGGCGCCCTCGCCTCGCAGGGAAAGCTCTCGTTCATCGGCGTCGTGATCGCCGCAAGCTTGGGCAACCTCCTTGGTTCGCTGGTTGCGTATTTGCTGGTGCGGCGCTACGGCGAGGCCCTGATCCTGGGGCCAGGCCGGAAGGTGGGGTTGACGGCCGGGCATCTCCGCCTCGCAAATCGCTTCTTCGAGCGCTGGGGCCTGCTCGCCGTCTTCGCCGGTCGCCTGCTCCCCGTGATCCGGACCTATATTTCGTTTCCCGCCGGACTTTCTCGGATCACCGTCGTGCCGTTCACGCTGGCGACCATCCTGGGGGCGATCCCATGGAATCTTGCCCTGGCCTACGCCGGCTACAAGCTGGGCCAAAACTACGAGCGCGTTGCCGGCGTGCTCGGTCCATTCACGATACCGCTGGCGGTCATCGTCCTCGTGCTGATCGTCGCCGCGTATTACTACGGCCGGCGCCTGGGCGAAGCCGAAGCCGAAGCCTAGAGTTCGGGCGCGTCCCCCAACGTCAGCGGATGGCTGCGACGATCTCCTGGTCGAGCCCCGGGTACTTCTGCAACTCCGCCACCCGTTCCTGTTTGAAGCGCTGGACGAGCGCCCGGTACTCGTCACCCCGCCCGGTGCGCTCGTAGAGCCGCTTCGGCTGCAGGACCTCGATATCGTCGACCCCGGGGACCCCCTCCGCAACCTCATACCCGAAGTCGGAATCCCGAGTCCAGGTAATCGTGCCCTCCGCGATCGCCTTGACGATCGCACTCGAGAACTCGATGGTGAGCTTCTTGCTGTTCGGCGACGCTTCCGGCCCGCCGACGCGACCGGTGTTCATCAGGTACACCTCGAACGGGCGCGATCGGTGCAACTCGAGAAACCGATTGCCCTGCTGCTCGTGGCGCAGTGGGAAGAATGGGTTGGTGCCCGGCACCCGCAGCGCCTTGCCCATCTCGTCCTTGCCGCCGGCGGAGGTTCCCTGGGTTTCCCCCAGCATGAAGTAGGCAGCAGCGTGCTCGGAATCCAGCCGTGCCACCCCGGGGATGATGTTCTCGTTGCGATTGAGAATGAGCAGGACGTCGGCCGGTCGGATGTTGCGGGCATCTTCCACCCAGCCCAGCGCCGACAGCTCGAAGGTGGCGCGGCCATTCTGGGTGTAGCTCGAGTCGTAGAAGTCGACCGGACCTCCCTCCTCCTTCTGGGACACGTTCTCCAGGTAGGCTTCCCGCTTGGTCACCGCGCCGTAGATGGTCGGCTCGTGTTTGGGGTCCAGGCTGAAGGTTTTCGCAAAGCAGCCGTTCTCGGTGCCATAGATCTTTCCCTTCGGCATCAGGGCGATGAAGTCGTCTTGCACTGGCTTGGAATTGTTTTGCCTGGTGAAGGTCGTGGTCGTCTTGCCGGTGCCGCTGAGTCCCACGATCAGGACGACGCGCTGCTCCTTTCCAACCGGTATCACCTTGCAGCCGGCGTGCATGGCGAGTCCGCCGGCGTCGTAGACCTTCTTGTTCCACATCCGGAGCCCGCCCTTCTTCGACTCACCGAAGTAATCGGAGTTGAAGACGCGCGTGATGCCCGCTTCGAGGTCGACAAGAATCGCACGGTCGTTCGGGTAGCCAGGCGCCGTGAGGTTTGGCGTGTAGATCATGGTGATCTCCGGCTGGCGGCCGGCGTCGGGCGGGTAATACAGATGCCGCTGCATGCCGGCGATGTTGGCGTTGCGGGCTTCGATGATGAGGCGGGCCGGCGTCAGGAAAGTCGGGTCATTACCGATGACGCCGTCCAGCAGCACCATCTCCTGGTCGCGGATGTACTCGTCCTGGAGCTTCGCCCATTTCCGGCCTTCGTCCGGCGTCACGGTTTGCGCGGTATGCTCCTCCGGCCGATCGGTGACGATGTATGTGCTCTTGGTGCTGCGCGAATCCACGCGCGTGTGGACGTTGTAGTTGTCGTAGATGGTGCGCCGAGCGTTCGGCATCCTGGCGGTGAGCTCTCGAAGCTGTTCGGCGGAGGGGTTCTCGATCAGACGCTTGGACTCAGGGATATACCCGCTGCGGATCTCGATGGTCACTCAGTACAGGATACTGGGAAGACGGACGCCGACCTAAATCCCCATGACGCCGACCAGCTCCTTGACGGAGTCGGCAGACCGGCGCAACGAGGTGCGTTCCTCGTCGGTGAGATCCAGCTCGATGATCTCCTCCGCACCGCCGGCGCCGAGCTTCACCGGTACGCCCACGAACAGGCCGCGAATACCGTATTCGCCCTCCAGCCGTACCGCACACGGCAGGATCTGTTTCCGGTCGAGCATGATGGCGTCGACCATCTCCGCGACGGCGGCCGAGGGAGCGTAGTAGGCGCTGCCGGATTTCAGCAGGTTCACGATCTCGGCGCCACCGTCTCTCGTGCGTTTCACGATGGCCTCGATGCGATCCGGCTTGATCAGCTTGGTGATCGGGACGCCGGCCACGGTGCACATGCGTGCCAGCGGGACCATCGTGTCGCCATGCCCTCCGAGCACGTACGCCTGCACATCATGGACGGAGACGTTGAGCTCCAGCGCGATGAAGGTGCGGAAGCGAGCCGTGTCGAGGACGCCGGCCATCCCGATAACACGCTGCCTCGGAAATTTGCTCACCTCGAGGGCCAGCTGTGCCATCGCGTCCAGCGGATTGCTGACGACGATCAGCGTCGCGTCGGGTGATCGCCGGACCAATTCCTCGGTCACGCCGCGGACGATGCCCATGTTGGTCTTGACCAGATCGTCGCGCGACATTCCCGGCTTGCGCGGCACCCCGGACGTAATCACGCAGATGGCCGAGCCGGCAGTTTCGTCGTAGCCGTTGGTGCCGGTGACCCGCGAGTCGTAACCGACGATGGGCCCGGCCTGCAGCATGTCCAGCGCCTTGCCCTGCGGCAGCCCTTCCACGATGTCGACCAGCACGATGTCGGCATAGCCGCGCTCGGCGAGCCGCTGTGCCAGGGTAGCACCGACATTGCCGGCACCCACCACCGTGATCTTCGAACGCCCCATCCGTCCGTACCGTAACAAATCAGCCGGATCGGAGTTAGACTCCGCGCCATGGCGAGCACCGGCCTCTCTTCGAAGTCCCGCTGGCTGCGGACGTTGACGGAGACGGCTGTCCGGGATCGGATCTCCTGGCGGGGCATGCTCGTGCTGAGCAGCTTCTGGTTCGCGATCGCCTATAGCATGCAGCCGCTGGGGGGCAACATCATCCCCCTCCTCGTCACCCGCTTTACCACGCCGACGACGTTCATCCTCGGACCACTGGCAATCCCATTGGATGTCAACACATACGTCTCGCTGCTCGATACCATCGGTGCGGCGTTCGCCATCGTGTGGCAGCCGGCGATCGGCGCCCTCAGTGACAACAGCAGATTTCGACTCGGGCGGCGCCGGCCGTTCATCGCCATCGGGGTGGTGGGCGACATCATCTTCCTCACCCTGATCGCGTTCGTCACGTCCTACTGGGCGCTCCTGGTCGTCTACGTCCTCTTCCAGATGGCGTCCAACACCGCTCAGGGGCCCTACCAGGGCATGCTCCCGGACCAGGTGCCCGCCGACCAGCGTGCGGAGGCCTCCGGCTATTACGGCCTGATGAACATGGTCGGCACCATCTTCGGATTCCTCGTGGTGGGCGCCCTGCTGATCCCGACCCACCATGTGCGGCTCGCCATTCTCACGCTACCGCTGGTCATCGCGATCGCCGGCGCCCTCGTGATCTTCGGGGTGCCGGACCGGCGGCGCACCACCGTGAGCGACCACCCGGTCGGCCGGTCGATCGTGCTCAGTTTCGCGATCGACGCCAGGAAATATCGCGACTTCGCCTGGCTGATGGTGTCGCGCTTGTTTTTCCTGATGGGCGTGGTCGGCATCTCCACCTACGCCTTCAACTTCATCCGCTTCACCTTCCACTATTCCGAGGGGAAGGCATCCCTTTACTCCAGCGCGCTGCAGGCCGTCGTCGTCGTCTTCGCCGCCGTGCTGGCAATGACCGCCGGGTTCCTGGCCGAGCGCTATGGCAAGAAGCGGCTAGTGGCCGCGGCCTGCGTCATCGGCGCGATCGGCTCCGCCTGCTTGATCTTCGCTCCTAGCCTGCCCTGGATCCTCGCCTTCGGGATTGTGGTGGGCGGCTCGCTGGGGGTCTTCCTCTCCGTCGATTGGGCCTTCATGACCGACCTCATTCCGAAAGCCGAGGCCGGTCGCTACATGGGGGTGTCGAATATCGCGACCGCCAGTGCCGGGTTCATCGCCAGGCCTATCCTGGGGCCGATCATCGACGCGGTGAACAACAACCGCACCAGCACCGCCGGATACCGGGTGATGTTCGGCATCGTGACCGCCTTCTATCTGATCGCCTTGTTGACACTGCGACCGGTGCGCGAGATAAAAGTTGAGTAGGGTCAGTCGAGCACGGGCAGGCTGACGTCGACCTCTGTGCCCTTGCCCTCGGTACTTTTGACGGCGATTTCGCCCTTATGGGCATCGACGATCCACTTGGCGATCGCGAGCCCGAGGCCGCTGCCGCCATCTTCCCGGGTGCGCGCCTTGTCCGCCCGGTAGAAGCGCTCAAAGATATGAGGCAGGTCCTCCGATGGGATGCCATCGCCGTTGTCGGCCACGGTGACGCGGGCGCGGCCATCGCGGCGGATGACGCCGACCGAGACCTCGCCACCCGACGGGGTGTGGGTCAGCGCATTGTCGATCAGGATGAGCAGGAGCTGACGGACCCGGAGCAGGTCAGCCTCTACCCGAACCCCGCCATTGAGATCGGGCCGCAGGTGCACGCCCCGCTCCTCCGCCAGCGGTTCGGTCTGCGTCATCAGGTCCCGGACGACCTCGTTCAACTCGACCGGCTCGCGATCGATACGCAGTTGTTTCGCATCAGCCAGGGCGAGCGTCGTCAGGTCTCCGACGATGCGGCTGAGCTGCTCGACCTCCTCGACGATGCTCATGGCATAGGCGCGGTTCGCCCCATTCGCCCGCCGGAGCCAGGCTTCGACGTTCGTGCGGATCAGGGTTAGCGGAGTTCGCAATTCGTGGGACGCATCCGCCACGAACTCTCGCTGGCGCTGGAAGGCCTGGCTGATCGGCCGCAGAGAACGGCTCGCCATCAGCAATGAGGCGAGGGCGCCCAGCAGGATCCCGATCCCCGACGCGACCACCAGCTGCCGCACCAGGCCGGACAGGGCATCGTCGACCCAGGAGACCGGCTGCGCCACCTGCAATACGCCGACGACTTTGTGCGACTTCGGATTGACGATGGGGCTGGTGTCGATGACGTAAAGGTCGGTGGCATTCGAGATGCGGGTGTCCAGCGTGCGTCCGGCCTTGGCGGCGGCGATCGGTGCGCTGAGGCTCGGATTGTTGAACAGTTTTTTGAGCTCGGGGCGCGGCTGGCCCTGTTCCTGGCCCTTGATGTCGAGCACGCGGATGAAGGTGTCGGCCACGCTTGGATCGAGCAGCCCTTGCCCGTTGAACGTCACCGTGTCGCCGGTGACGACGAAGTCCTTATTGGCCTGTCCGACCGCAAGCCGCAGGTCGTTGTCGGCTTTCGCTTGCAGGGCCTGCGACACCGTGAAGTAGACGATCAGGTCGAAACATCCGAGGATCAGAACGAGCAGGACAAAATATTGTGCCGCCAGGCGCGCCAGGGCGCCCCGAAACATCAACCCGACAGCCGGTAACCGACGCCATACACCGTTTGGATGAGCTTCGGGGAACGGCCCTCGTCGATCTTGTCGCGAAGGTAGGAGATGTAGACGGCAACGCGGTTCGTGGTGCCTTCGAAGTTGTAGTCCCACACCCGCTCAGCGATCTGCGCCTGGGTCAGCACCTGGTTTGGATGCCGCATCAGGAATTCGAGAAGGGCGAACTCGCGCGCGGTCAGCTCGATCGGCGTGTCGCCGCGCCGGACCTGGTGCGTCTTAAGGTCGAGCACGAGGTCGGCCACCTGCAATCGGTTGGCGTGGCCGTTCTTCTGCTCCCGGCGCATCAGCGCCCGCAGCCGGGCCAGCAGCTCCTCGAAGGCGAAGGGCTTGGGCAAGTAGTCGTCGGCGCCGGCGTCCAGGCCGGCAACCCGGTCATGGATCTGGTTGCGCGCGGTCAGCATGATCACCGGGGTCTGGATCCGGTTCTGCCGCAGCCAGCGGCAGACTTCCATGCCGTCCTTCTTCGGAATCATCAGGTCGAGGATGATGGCGTCGTAGCGGGCTGTCTCGGCCAGCTCCTGGGCCCGCTCGCCGTCGAGCGCGATATCGACGGCATAGCGCTCGTCCTCCAGGAGCTGCTTGAGCAGCGTCGAGAGCTTCCGCTCGTCCTCGACAAGGAGGAGGTTCATCGGGTTGTGGCTCCAGTGTAGCGGTCGCCAACGTACTTTTGGCGACGGCCAAACCGTAGCAGGCCGTTGTTAGAGCGGTATTAGCCGGCGAACGCCTGGGCTGGCTGGGCGGGCGCCGCCGCGAGGTCGGCCGCCGTCAGCAGGTGGTTGCCGGAGATCCGGCTGCCGCTGTCCACGAACCGTCCGAGGCTGGCCCGGGCTCGGCCGACATTCCAGCCCAGGATGTCGCAGTACTCGACAAAGGTCTCGCCGGCAAAGAACCGCTCCGCCTCAGACCGGTAGTTCTCCACACTGAGGTCCGCCACCGCCTGCCAAATCACCCTCGTGAGCAGCGACTGGACCGCCTCCAGGGGGATATCTGGTTCCGCTGCGCCTTTTCTCATCCCTTCCTCCGATCGAACGCCGCGGCACGGCCGTTTTACCGTGCTAATTGAATGATAGTTTCGCTACTTTAACAAGTGGTACCGATAATGTCAACCACGACGCCGGGCGCGTGGCGGCGTCCGCGTCGCCCTGTCTGGCCCGGCCGTCGGGTGATGCAGCAGGCCGGCGGCTTTGAGCCGGCCATCGAGGCGGGTCAGCTGGCGGCCCACGGCGGGCGGCAGAAGGGCCAGGTGAGGAATGCGCTCCAGGTGCTCGGCGATCGGCCAGAGATCATGCTCCGCCGTCATCCAGTGCAGCCCGTCGAAACGGGCCAGGTTGACCGGACGGCCGTGGCCGCGGAGCGTGCGCTCCCCGGCGAGGTTGTAGTAATGCTCGAAGTACGACATGGCGAGCTCGCGGAGGGTACGGTAGACGGGCTCACGGTATCGCAGCCCGGTGAACTTACTGGTGCCGATGGCGCCCCAAAGGCCCCGCCGCCTGAAGACGGCGATCACGTGGTCCTCGTCGCGGACCGCCGTCAGGTCCATGATCAGCGGCGGGTCGCC
>VBEE01000058.1:20826-23451 GCA_005881715.1 Chloroflexota bacterium
TCTTCGACGGGGTGTCGAGGCGCCGGCGGAACATCGCCAGCTCCGTCGCCGTCAGGTCAGCGAATGCACGGGGCATGATCGGCTATGGCAAAATCTGTAGTTCGACGCGGCTGTGGTGAAATCGGTAAACACGCCAGGTTCAGGGCCTGGTGGGCGCAAGCCCTTGAAGGTTCAAGTCCTTTCAGCCGCATTCCTCCCCACCTTTCACGCCCGCCTTTCCACGCCGGGGCGGGCTTATCGGCCCACCTCCATATACCAGTCGCTGACGTACGCATAGCGCTCTTCGGACTCGATGGCCGAATCGAGCCGCACCCCGTGGATCCGGGTGCTGACCGCCATCACGTATTTGGGGCTGTAGAGGAAGACCGCGGGCAACTCCTTGGCAAAGTCCTCCTGGAACGTCGCGTAGGCCTTGGCCCGTGCCGCAAGGTCGAGCGTGTTGCGGCCATCCTCGAGGTCGCCAGCCGCCGGGGTGGGCTTGCGATGAGTGCCAGAACGTATAGACGTCGGGGTCGGGACCATTGTCGAACGCCGTGAGCGTCATGTCGAAGGTACGCGGGTTCAGGTAGTCGTGGATGAGCGAGGCGGTCGTGACCGGCCGTACCTCGGCCACGATGCCCACCTGCGCCAGCTGGTCCGCGACCTTCTCGGCAACCCGTTCATAGGGCGGGACATCGCTCGAGACGGTCAGGCCGAAGCTGAGGCTGGTGGTCCCCTTGGTTCGGATCCCATTGACAAGAACCCAGCCCGCGTCATCCAGCAGCTTGGCGGCGCCGGCCGGGTCGTGCGCCGGTTGCTGGGCGGCGCTGTCATAGGCCCAGGTGATCGAGCGAGGGATTGGTCCATCGGCAGGAATCGCCTGCCCGCCGAGCACGTCCCGGATGATCGACGTCCGGTCGATCGCCTTCGCGATCGCCTGTCGCACCTTGATGTCCTGGAAGAACGGCTCCTCGGACTTCAGATTGAACAGCAGCTCGGCATACTGGTAGGTAGAGGCGGCCAGGACGCGCACGTCACGGTTCCCGCGCTCCTGGGCGGCGGCCGACGGGGTGAGATTGGCGAGGCTGTTGATTTGCCCGCGGTCGAGCGCCTCCAGCGCGGCGGCCTGCGAGGGGAAGCTCCGAATCGTGATCGTCTCCAGCCAGGGCCGGCGCCAGGCAAACGGATTGCGCTCGAGCTGAATGCGATCCGCCAGGTTCGCCACCATGCGGAAGGGACCGGTCCCCACCGGGTTCAGGTTGGGCGAGGCCGAGGCGAGCTCGGCGATCGACTTGCCCGCCAGCAAATGCGAGGGGACGATGTCGAGCAGTTCGAGGTTCGCCAGGAAGCCGGCATTGTGCCCGGGCAGTGCGAAGCGCACGTGCGATGAGTCCACGGCGGTGGCGATGATGTCTTTCCAGCTCTGGTTCAGCAGAGCCCCGGGGAACTGGGGATCCTGGACGGTCCGGACCGTGAAGACGACGTCGTCGGCCGTCACCGATGTACCGTCGGACCAGCGGGCGTTCGGGCGCAGCGTGAACGAGTACGTCCGACCGTCGGGGCTCACGTCCCAGCGCGCGGCAAGGCGTCCCTCGATCCGGCCGGTCGGCAGCACGCGGACGAGCGGCTCGAAGAGCAGCGCGTCGAGGTCGTTGGATCCCGCGGTCGCCTCGCCGTACAGTGGGTTCAGCGAGCCCAACTGCCCGACCACTCCTTCGACAAACGTGCCGCCAGGGCGTGGCATCTCGGGCCCGAGAACCACATTCCGAAACACCAGCGCCAGGACGGTCACCAGGGCGAGCAGCGGCACGCCCGCCCCCACGGCGAGCAGCCCGCGCCGGATCAAGCTCCGGGGCTTACCCGGATATAGACGACCGAGACCACGACGAATAGGACCACCAGTCCGATCGTGGCGTAAAAGAGGTTCTTTTCCAGGCCCCGTTTGGTGCGATAGCCGCCGCCGGAATCGCCGCCGCCGCCGATGGTGCCACCCAGCCCGCTCGCCTTGGGGGTCTGAAGAAGGACGCCCAGCATGACGAGGAGGGCGAGCACGAGTTCCACGACACCAAGAAATGTCCTCATCGCAGGGCCGCTGAATTATACCGCCAACTCCGCGATGTGCCGGTGTCGACCTCTAGCATTGACAGATACACAAATCCGTAGTAGTATCGGCAAGTGTACGGCCCGGCACGCCGCCTCCGGTTGCCCCTCCTCCTCCTGGCGCTGCTGGTCGCCTCCTGTGCGCCGGGCCGTACCCCCTCCCCGGCGATTGCCCCAATTCCCCTGCCCGCGGTCTCGGCGCCGATCATCAGCGGTGCCGACCAGCTGGTTCCGCTACCCGATGGGCCGAGCGCGTTTGCCGCAATCGTGGACCTTTTGCGCGCTGCGCGACGCTCTATCGAGCTGGAACTGTATGAGTTCCAGCGGCTCGACCTGGTCGCGATGCTGCTCGATGCCCATGACCGCGGATTGACGGTCACGGCAATCAAGGATCCTTCGGAGCGCAGCAGTGAAACGAGCTGGGCCGTGCTCGAGCAGGGCGGCGTCCGGGTGGTGGCGTTCCCACTCGAGCGCTTGACAATCGACCACGTGAAGCTCCTGATCGTCGACGGCGTGCGCGCCATCGTCGGCGGCATCAACTGGGGC
>VBEE01000058.1:23464-39215 GCA_005881715.1 Chloroflexota bacterium
GCCCGGTGGTCGTCAACCTCGAGCGCGTGTTCCGGCAGGACCTGGCGCTGGCCGGCGAGCCCACACCCATCCCGCCGCCGGCACCCGATCGGCATGTACAGGTGCTGGTCACCCACCCGGGAGATGGGATTCGCGCCGCCGCCCTCGCCGCAGTCGCGGCCGCACGCCATTCGATCGACATCGAGATGTTCGTCTTGAGCGATCGCGTCATCCTCGACGCGCTCGTCGCCGCGTCGCGACGGGGGGTGAGCCTGCGGGCCTTACTCGACCCGACCCAGCCGCAGAATGCCACCACCATGGCATTGCTGCAGGCGGCCGGCGC
Source organism: Chloroflexota bacterium (assembly GCA_005881715.1). Lineage (GTDB taxonomy): Bacteria > Chloroflexota > Dormibacteria > CF-121 > CF-121 > CF-13. The sequence goes on from VBEE01000058.1 coordinate 23,787, forward strand.
GGCGGTCCGCTTCTACGTCCAGGCCGGCGATGAGTTACTCCATGCGAAGCTCGGCATCTTCGATCGCGCCACGGTGCTCTTCGGAAGTTGCAACTGGTCCTACTCCGGCTTTGCGCGCAACCACGAGCTCGACCTGCTGGTCCACGACGCCCGGCTGGCGCGGATCTTTCTCAGCCGGTTGGAACAGGACTGGGTCGCATCAACACCGTAGGTCATCACCGGTCATCTCTGGCGGCGGCCGCAAGCCCACGAGCGGCAGGATGGTCGGCGCGATGTCTCCCAGCTTGCCCGCCTCGCGCAACCGCTGCACGCCGGGCGCGCCCGCCAGGATGAACGGCACAGGGCTCGTGGTATGCGCCGTCAAGGGCGCGCCGGTCTTCGCGTCGACCTTCAGCTCAGCGTTGCCGTGGTCGGCGGTGACCGCGAGGATCCCCTTGCCGGCGAGGACGGCTTCGCCGATGCGTCCCAGCATGGCGTCAACCACCTCGACCGCTTCAACCGTGGCCGGAAAGACCCCCGTGTGGCCCACCATGTCTGGGTTGGCGAAGTTCACCACCAGGAACCGATAGCGACCGGTGGCCAGCCGGTCGAGGAGCACATCAGTCACCGGGCGGGCGCTCATTGCGGGCTCCAGGTCGTAGGTCGCGACCTTCGGGGACGGCACGAGCAGGCGATCCTCGCCCTCGAACGGCGCCTCGCGTCCGCCATTGAGGAAGTAGGTGACATGCGCATATTTCTCGGTTTCAGCTGTATGGAATTGCCGCCACCCGGCTGACGCGATCACTTCGGCCAGGACGCCCGTCAACGGCTCATCGGGAAACGCAACCTCGGCCGGCAGCCCCTTCTCGTACTCGGTGAACGTGACGAAGTGGGCCAGTCGTGGCCGGTTCGTGCGCCGGAAGTGGTCCCAGGTCTCGTCGACGATGGCATGGCTGAGTTGCCGTGCCCGGTCCGGCCGGAAGTTAAAGAAAATCACGCTGTCGCCATCACTGATCGCGTCAACCGGGTCGGTGTCCGGAGGCACGATCCGCGTCGGCTTGAGGAACTCGTCGGTGATCCCCGCCTCGTAGCTCTCCTTGATGAAGACAAGCGGGTCGGCAGCCGTCGGGCCGGTCGCCTCGACCACGGTGCGGTAGGCCTGCTCCGTGCGCTCCCAGCGTTTGTCGCGATCCATGGCGTAGTAGCGGCCGCTCACCGATGCGATCCGGCCGGCCCCGATCCGCTTCAGCTCGGCAAGCAGATCCTGCATGAACCCGGCGGCGCTGGTCGGGGGTTCGTCGCGGCCGTCGGTGAAGGCATGGATATGGATCCGTGGCACACCGAGCTGATGCGCCATCTCGACCAGGGCGATCAGGTGGCTTACCGAGCTGTGGACGCCGCCCGGCGAGACCAGGCCCAGCAAGTGCAGCGCGTGCCGTTCGCGGACATCAGTCATAGCCCGCAGCAAAACCGGGTTCCGCTTGAAGCTTCCGTCGCGAATCGCGAGGTTGATCCGGGTCAGGTCCTGGTAGACGATCCGCCCGGCGCCGATATTGAGGTGGCCAACCTCGGAGTTCCCCTGCTGACCCTCCGGTAGACCGACGGGCTCGCCGGCCGCAGCCAGGGTGGTGTGCGGCCATCGCGCCCAGAGCGCGTCCCAGTTCGGTTTCCTGGCAGCGGCGATCGCGTTGCCCGCCGGCTCCACTCGGTAGCCCCAGCCGTCGATGATCACGAGAACGAGTGCCGGCTCGGGTCCGCTCACACTCGCGGCGACTGCAGCACCTCAGCCGTCGCCTGGACGATCCGCGTGAAGTCGGCGGCTTTGAGGCTCGCCCCACCGACGAGGCCGCCGTCGATCTCAGGTTGTTCCATCAGGCTGCGCGCGTTGGCGGGCGTAACGCTTCCACCATAGAGAATGCGTATCTCCGACGCGAGCGCGCCGAATGGACTCTCGAGCAGCCTTCGAATCAGGCCCATCGTTTCGTTCGCATACTGAGGCGTGGCCGCCTTCCCGGTACCGATCGCCCAGACCGGCTCGTAGGCGACCGAAAGTTCCGTGGCCTGGCGCAGCTCGACCCCGTAGACGGCGGCATTGAGCTGGCGCGTGATCACTTCGGCGGTTCGCCCGGCCTCGTACTCTTCCAGCGTTTCACCCACGGCCAGGATCACCTTCAGCCGGTGCCGCAAGCCGGCATGCAACTTGCGGTTGAGCTCCTCGTCGGTCTCGTTGAAGAGCTGGCGCCGCTCCGAATGTCCAATCAGCAGGTAATGGCACCAGCCGGCCAGCATCTTCGGCGAGATCTCGCCGGTGAAGGGACCCTGGTCTTCCCAGCCGGCGTTTTGGGCGCCGACTTCGATCGCGCATCCGCGGAGCGCGTTCGCGATTTCCCAGAGCATGACCGCCGGCGGCAGGATGACGGCGTCGACCACGGCGGAATAGGGCTCGAGGTCGCGACGCAGTTGGAGCGCGTACTCCAGTCCCTCGGGGACGGTGAAGTGCATCTTCCAGTTGCCGGCGATCAGCGGTTTACGCATGATTCCTGTCGCGCAGGGCGGCGATGCCGGGCAGCGTCTTGCCCTCGAGAAATTCGAGCGTCGCGCCGCCGCCCGTCGAGACGAAGGACATCCGCTCGGCAAGGCGCTGCTTCTGCAGAGCGGCCACCAGGTCGCCGCCGCCGATAATCGTCTCCGCATCGCTGCCGGCGAGTCCTCGCGCCAGCGCGTCGGTGCCCCGATCGAACGGCGGGACCTCATAGACGCCGAGCGGGCCGTTCCACACCACGGCGGCCGCGCCGTCGCAAGTTTGCAGAAAGCGCTCCACCGTCATCGGTCCGACGTCGAGGATTTTCATGTCCGGTGGCACGGCGTCGACGGCGACGGTCTGGGTGGCGACGCCGGGGCGGGCTTCGGGAGCGACAACCGCATCGAGCGGCAGCACCAGCGTGCCGCCACCCTGCCCCGATGATGCCAGCAGCGATCGGGCGACCTCGAGTTGATCGTTCTCCACCAGCGATCGCCCAACGTCCAATCCCCTGGCTTTGAGGAGGGTGCAGGCCATGGCGCCGCCGACACAGAGCCGGTCGACGCGCTGCATGAGGCTGCGAAGGACGCCGATCTTCGTGGAGATCTTCGAGCCACCGATGATGGCGACCAGGGGGTGCGGCGGGTCCGTCATGATGCGTCCCAGCGTCGCGATCTCGCGTTCCATCAAGAGGCCGGCCACCGCTGGCAGGTACTGGGCGATTCCGGCCGTCGAAGCATGCGCGCGGTGCGCGGTGCCGAACGCATCGTTCACATAGAGGTCGCCAAGGGCTGCGAGTTCGCCGGCAAAGGCCGGATCGTTTTTCGTCTCGCCGGGATGGAAGCGGACGTTCTCCAGCATCACGATGTCGCCGTCGCGCATGGCCTTGACCGCGGCCTCGACCGCCGGGCCGACGCAGTCGTCCACGTGCTTGACCGGCCGGCCGATCAGCTCGGCCAACCGGCTGGCGAGCGGCGTCGTGCGATAGGCATCGTCCACCTGGCCGTCGGGGCGGCCAAGGTGGGTCATCAGGATCACACGCGCGCTGCGCTCGACCAGGTCCTGAATCGTCGGGATGGCTTCTCTGATTCGGGTATCGTCGATGATTCGTCCGTTCTTGAGGGGAACGTTGAAATCGACCCGCACGAGGACGCGGCGGCCCGCAACGTCGACGTCACGGATGGTGGCTTTGTGAAGAGCGCCGCCGGTCGTGGCGTGCGTGGTCAGTTCAGCCGATCGCCCATGAAGACAGCGAGATCGACCACCCGGCAGGAGTAACCCCACTCGTTGTCGTACCAGCTGAAGACCTTGCCATGGCGGTCGCCGATCACCATGGTCAGCGGGGCGTCGACAATCGAGGAATAGGGGTTGCCCTTGAAGTCGCTGGAAACCAGCTCCTGCTCGGTCACGGACAGAATTCCCTTGAGGTCACTGGCGGCCGCTTCCCGCAGCGCCTCATTGATCGTATCCGCGGAAACCGGATCGCGCGTCATGACCGCCAGATCGACGAGCGACACGTTCGGCGTCGGGACGCGCACCGCGATGCCGTGAAATTTTCCTTTTAGCTCCGGCATCACCAGCGACATCGCCTTGGCGGCCCCGGTGCTGGTCGGGATCATGGAGAGCGCCGCGGCCCGAGCCCGACGCAGGTCTTTATGGGGCGCGTCCAGCAGACGCTGGTCGCTGGTGTAGGAGTGCAGTGTCGTCATCAAGCCCGCCTCGATCCCGAAGCTCTCGTGCAGGACTTTGGCAACCGGTGCGAGGCAGTTGGTCGTGCACGACGCATTACTCACCACGTGGTGTTGCTTGGGGTCGTACCGATCGCCATTCACGCCAAGCACGACAGTGATGTCCTCGTTCTTGGCCGGGGCTGAGATGATCACCTTCCTTGCGCCACCCCGGTCGATGTGGGCTTTGGCCTTGACCGCATCGGTGAAGAACCCGGTCGATTCGATGACGATCTCGATGCCGAGATCCCGCCAGGGCAGGTTACCGGGGTCTTTCTCCGCGAAAACCTTGACCCCGCGTCCATCCACCGTCAACGTGTCGCCATCGGCGCTCACCGACCCGGCGTAGTTGCCGAGGATGGAATCGTATTTGAGCAGGTGCGCCAGGGTCGGCGGGTCGGTGATGTCGTTGACCGCCACAATCTCGAGGTCGCCACGGCCCTGGGCAGCGCGGAACACGTTGCGCCCAATCCGGCCGAACCCATTGATGCCAACCTTCACCGGCATGACGGCCCTCCACCTGCGCGAAGCTGCGAACTCAATCTATTAGACCATTTCGATTCGCCAGCGCCACCAATCGGCGCAGACGGTTGGCGATCGCCGACTTGCTGAGTTCCGATATCTCGGCAAGCTCGCGCAGGCTGGCGCGCGGGTGGGCGAGACGGAGTTCGGCCACATCGCGGAGCGCCGGTGGCAGCGAACGCAACCGGCTATCGCGCGCCTTTAGCCGGCGGACGGCGGCTCGCTGCTGCAGGGCGGCGCGCAGGCGCTTGTCCAGGTTGGCGGTCTCACTGTTGGCCCGCCGGTTTGCCTGGCTCCGCATGTCACGCAAGATCCGGTCATTTTCGAGTCGCATCACGGCCCGGTTGGCTCCCATCAAGCCGAGCATCCGGGAGATCGGGTCAGCGCCCTTCAGGTAGTAGAGGGAGCGGCCTCGGCGGGTGGTTCGCTTCAACGTGATGCCGGCCCGAGCCGCACCCGCCGCCAGCAAGTCGCCCTTCGCCGGCGTTGCGATCTCGAGGTGGTAGGCATCGGCCGGATTGCCCATGACCCCGCGCGCCAGGAACGCCCCGCGCAGGATGGCGCGGGCGCAGCACGGATCGGAGGAACCGCGCCCCCCCGGTAGCCGGAGGCGCAAGCGATAGGTGGGACGCTTATCCGTCGGACCCTTGCGCACGGCTTCGACCTGGCCTCCGGCGGCCCGGGCCAGGTGGACGACCTTGCGCGCCACCGCGTTCCGCGGGATTCGCAGCGTTGTTGGCGCCCCATCGCCGGGCCCGGCCAGGGCCTCGACCATGGCGGCGAGCTCGGCTTCCTGGCAACAGGGGCGCGCCGGCTGCACGTTGGCCAGCTCGGCCTTCACCTCATCGGTGAACGAGGGTTTGACAGGCATCTCCAGACATTAAACTGGGTCCGTGTTGATCAAGATCGGGATCGATCCCGTGCTGGTCACGATCGGGGGCCTCAAGATCCATTGGTACGGGATCATGATCGCGCTCGGCCTGTACGCCGGCATTCAGGTGGCGCTTCGCGATGCCCCCCGACGGGGCATCAACAAGGACCAGCTGATGAACGTTGCCCTGCTGGCCGCCGTGCTCGGCATCGTCGGCGGGCGCCTCTACTACGTCGTCCAGAACAATCCCTCCTTCTACGTGCATCATCCAGCCCAGATCCTCGCGGTCTGGCAGGGCGGCATGGCCTTCTTCGGCGCCATCTTTGGCGGCGGCCTGGCCCTGCTCATCTCCGCCTGGCGCTGGCGCATGCCGCTCTGGAGCCTGCTGGATATCGGCGCCCTGGGTTTGACGATTGGACAGACGATCGGCCGGGTGGGCAACATCATCAACGGCGACATCGTCGGCTACCGGATTCGAGTACACGAACCCCAACACCTTCGGCCCCCTCAACACCCCGGTGCAGCCGGCGAGCCTCTACGAGCTCCTGATCAGCCTGGCGCTGTTTCTCGTCCTGTGGAATCTCCGAACGCGGATCCACCCCGAAGGCATGCTGGCGATGATCTACCTGGTGCTGTATTCGATCAGCCAGTTCTTTATCTTCTTCGTCCGCGACAACATCGTCATCCTTGGCGGCCTGAAACAGGCGCAGGTGACGGCCCTGGTGGTCATCGCGCTGACGCTGCCGGTGATTGCCTACCTGCTGCGCAAAGAGCGCCTCAATCCGCCGCGTGAGGAACAGGCCGCCGCCACACCCACGTCGACCGCGACCGAAGTCGCCGGCTGAAGGCCTTGAACCGGGGGCCTAGGCGGCTCGCTTACGGCGCTCGCCGCGCTTGAGCAGCAGCTCGAGGAACCGCTCGGGCTGAAACTCGGCCTTCTCGACGATCGATTCCACCTTGCCGTCGAGCCGCTGCCGGTCCTCGGCGCTCAGAGTCTTGGCCGTGTGGACGAGGATCGGCACCCGGCTCAGTTCTTTATCGCGGCGTAGCGCCGCCACCACTTCGAAGCCATCGGCGCCCGGCATGACCAGGTCGAGGATGACCAGGTCCGGCTTGTTGCGCAACGCTAGCTCGATGCCGGCTCTGGCGCTGTCCACGGCGGTCACCCGAACGTTGAAGGGCTTGAGGATGGCCTTCACCAGGCCGATCGCCTGCGGGTCGTCGTCGATGACCAACACATTGGCGGGCATCTTGCGAGCCCGTTTGCCGTCCGCCATGAGATCGAAGCGGACCATCAGCTGGACCAGTTGCTGGCGGTCGATCGGCTTCATCAGCACCTCGCTCTCCGCGATCGCGAGCGGTGGGCTGTTCGGGCCACTCAACAGCACCACCGGGATGTCACGGGTCCGCGGATCCTTGCGCAGCTCCCGCACCAGTGCCGGCGCCCCGCTGGGAGGAAGTTGTCCGTCGATCAGGATCGCCAGCGGCTGGAGATGCGAGGCTTTTTCCAGGGCGCGGGGGCCGTTGTCGACATAGACGACCTCATAGCCGGCTCGCTTCAGGAACGGCTCGATCCGCTGCCGTGACTCGGCGTCGTTGTCCGCGACCAGGATATCCGGGGGGCGGCGCTCCTGGTCGACGGCTGGCGGGTTCGATTCCGCGTTCGAGGCACGACTGCCGGTGATCGATCGAAAGGCCTCGCCGAGCTTCACCGCGCTCTCGTGCACGTACCTGACGTACTCCCGCCGCTCCTCGACGGTCACCGGGTGCGAGCGCTCGTCGAGGAGGACACTGGAGAAGCCCACCAGGGCGTTCAGCCGCGAGTTGATCTGATGGTTCTGCTCAACGCTGGTCACCAGCGGCTGGCTGCCGGCCGGGCTGGGAAGGGGCCGGCGGTCGCGCTCCTGGCTCTCCAGCATCATCTTGCGGACCTGCTCCATCTCCTCGTTCTGCGCGGCGATCTCCGCCGCCAGCGCCTGGCGTCGTGCAACCCAGTCGGACGCCAACTTGTTCGACTGCTCGGTCAGCTCGGCGTGCCGCGTTTGGAGCGCCTCGTGCTCGGCCCGCTCACTGGCGAGGTCGGCATCCAGGCTGGAGACTCGCTCCTTGAGGCGGGTTTCCGACCCGAGGAGTTGCTCCCGGTCAAGCCCCCACTGGATCTGGTCGGCCTGGAGCGCGTCCCGGTCCTTGGTCACCATCCCGAGCTGCTCGCGAAGTCGGGTCATGTCGGCGGTGGTCGTCGCCAGCTCGCGCTCCGCCGCTTCGCGCCCCTGTCGGGCCTGATCGCGGTCGTGCGCGACCTGATCGCGCTCCTCTTCGATCCGGTGGACCGCCTGCCGCAGTTCCGCCAGCGTCGCGCTGACGGATTCCAGCTGCTCACGGAGCCGCCGATCCTCGTCCTTGAGCGCCTGCCGCTCGCCCGCCCACTGGCGGCTGGCCTGCTCGTGTGCGGCCAGTTCGGCTGAGATCGCCCCCGCGACCGATTCGACCCGCGCCAGGAACGCTCGCCCCTGGCTGACGGCATCGCCGAGCGCGCTCGACAGGTTGGGCGAGTCCGGCACGCCCCTATAACGACGGTTCGCGCCGGGGCTGGCGCCTCCCGCGTCGGTTGGTGCGGTTAGCTCGGGCTGACCTCGGCCCGAATCAAGCCGCCTCGAGGCGGCTCGGGCGGGGTCGGCGGCTCGCCCCTCACGTCCTGAGCGAGGATCTCGTTGCAGAGCGCCACGCAGAGATTGCAGATGTAGACGTCGGACGGGCCGGCCACGAGGCGAACTTCACCCTGCTTCTTGCCGCAAAACGAGCAGCGGCGTACCGGGCGATCCATGGTCCCGATTATCTCAAAGCATCTCCTTGATGGCGACCGCGACCGAACGGGTGATGCCCTTCACCGCCATCAGCTCCTCGACCCTGGCGCTGCGGATGTTCTCGATGCTGCCGAACTGACGGAGAAGCGCCCGGCGCCGCACCGGGCCCAGGCCGCTGATGCCGTCCAGCACGGAGGCGAACGCGTCTTTCTTTCGCACGATTCGATGGAAGGTGATGGCGAACCGGTGGGCCTCGTCCCGGATGCGCTGGACCAGGAAGAGCGCTTCGGAGTCGAGCGGCAGCCGGATCGGCTCGCCCTCGCCGGGCCCGAAGAGTTCTTCGTGCTCTTTCGCCAGGCCGAAGGTGGACACCGAGCCCAACCCCATCGATTCCATGACCTCGCGCGCCGACGACAGCTGGCCTTTGCCACCGTCGATCAAGACGAGGTCCGGCAACCGGCTGAAGCTGGGCTCCTCGGGGATGCCCTCTTCAGATTGGGCATGACGGCTGAACCGGCGCCGCAAGACCTCCTGCAGCATGGCAAAGTCATTCGCGCCCTGCACCGTCTTGATCCGAAAGTGGCGGTAATGCGCCGGCTTCGGGCGGCCTTCCTCGAAAACCACCATGGAGCCCACCGGATATTTGCCCTGAATGTTCGAGATGTCGTAGCACTCGATCCGCACCGGGAGGGTCTTGAGCGCCAGCCGCGCTTGAAGATCGTTCAGCAGGGAGGCTGTGCGCTCCGCGTCGTAGTCGAGCTTGATCCGCAGCTGGCGCATCGTTTCTTGCGCGTTGGCGGCCGCCTGCTGCAGGAGCTCGCGCTGCTTGCCGCGCTGCGGGACGTGAACGCTGACGGCGCTACCCCGCCGCTCGCTCAGCCATTGCTCGATCAGCTCACGGTCAGGCAATGCCTCGGGGACGAAGACTTCTTTGGGGATGTGCGTGGCGTTCGCGTAGTACTGACTGACAAACGCATTGAGGATGTCGGCATCGGACTGGTCTTTGCCGAGGCCGACCAGGTCAAAGTTCTCTGAGCCGGACAGCCTGCCCTCCCGGACACTGAAGACCCGCACCGATCCCTGCCCGTCCGCCCGCGCCAGTCCAAAAAGGTCCTGGTCGTAGCGGCTCATGGCCAGCACCTTCTGCCGCTCCGCCATGCGTTCCATCGCGTTGAGCCGATCCCGATATCGACCGGCGGCCTCGTAGTCGAGTTTGTCGGCCGCCTCCTGCATCTGTTGTTTGAGCCGCCTGGCAACGTGATCGGAGCGGCCGTCGAGGAAGCTGGCCACCTGGTTGAGCTGTTCGTGGTAGTCCTCGCGGTTGATGAAGCCGGCGCAGGGTGCCGGGCAGAGATTCAAGTGATAGTAGAAGCAGGGGCGACCAAGCGCGAACTCCGAGTCCTTGCAACTCCGATAAGGGATGACGCGCCGCACGGTTTTCAAGGTCGTTCGGAGCGCGATCGCATGCGTGTACGGGCCCCAGTAGCGGGCGCCGTCGGTCCCCGGGCGGCGGACGAGGGTGATGCGCGGAAAATCCTCATTGAGCGGCAGCTTGATGTAGAGGTAGTTCTTGTCATCCCGCAGCCGAATATTGAAGCGTGGTCGATGCCGCTTGATCATGGTCTGCTCGAGCACGAGCGCCTCCTTCTCGGTGGCGGTCGTGATGACTTCAAATTCGTATACGCGCGCGACCATGGCGGCGATGTGCTCCGGCAACACGCTGGAGGCCTGGAAGTAGTTCGGCACGCGGTTCCGCAGGCTGAGCGCCTTGCCGGCATAGATCACCCGGCCCTGCGGGTCGCGCATCAGGTAGACACCCGGGGTGTCCGGCAGCGCCTTCAGCCGCTCACGGAGGTAGTCAGGCCGCTCCGTGATCGGAGGTGCCTTTTGACTTGTAGTCGCCACGACCTCAGGCTATCGCGAGCTCGCGACCCAAGACGCGTTTGAGGTACTGACCGGTATACGAGCGGCGGTTCCGGACGATCTCCTCGGGCGTGCCGGCGGCCACCACCTCGCCGCCCTTGTCGCCGCCCTCCGGACCCAGATCGATGATGTGGTCGGCCGTCTTGAGAACGTCGAGATTGTGCTCGATGACGACAACGGTGTTTCCGGCATCGACCAGGCGATGCAGGACATTGAGCAGGCGCTCGATGTCCGCGAAGTGCAGACCGGTGGTGGGCTCGTCGAGGATATAGAAGGTCTTACCGGTGTCCCGCCGGCTCAGCTCTTCCGTCAACTTGACCCGTTGGGCTTCGCCCCCTGAAAGCTGGGTGGCGGGCTGCCCCATGCGGATATAGCCGAGGCCGACCTCGCAGAGCGTCTGCAGCTTGCGCTTGATACGCGGGATGCGGTCAAAGAACTCGGTGGCTTCCTCGACGCTCATGTCCAGCACGTCGGCGATGGTTTTGCCGCGGTACGTGACCTCCAGCGCCTCCTTGTTGTAGCGCTTGCCCTTGCAGACCTCGCAGGGTACGTAGACGTCGGGCAGAAAGTGCATCTCGATCTTGATGATGCCGTCCCCCTCACAGTTCTCGCAGCGGCCGCCCTTCACGTTGAAACTGAAGCGGCCCGGCTTGTAGCCGCGCACACGCGCTTCCGGCATCTCCGCGAACAGGTCTCGGATGTAGGTGAAGACGCCGGTGTAGGTCGCCGGATTCGAACGCGGCGTTCGGCCGATCGGCGACTGGTCGACATTGATGACCTTGTCGATGAAGGCGAGGCCCGAAACCTCGCGGGCGACGCCGGGGCGCTCTTTCGCCCGGTAGAAGTGCTGGGCCATCCGGCGATAGAGAATGTCGCTCACCAGCGTGCTTTTCCCGGAGCCGCTGACCCCCGCAACGCAGATCAGCTCGCCCAGCGGGAAGTACACGTCGATGTTCTTCAAGTTGTTTTCGGTCGCCCCTCGGACGACGAGCATCGAGCCGTTCCCCTTGCGCCGGCGGCCCGGCAGCGGAATCGAGCGCTCACCGCGTAAGAAGGCTCCGGTAATCGACTCGGGTGACTTGAGGATGTCATCGAAGCTGCCGGTGGCAACGATCCGACCGCCATGCTCGCCGGCGCCGGGGCCAATGTCGACGATGAAGTCCGCCGTCCGCATCGTCTCTTCGTCGTGTTCGATGACCACCACCGTGTTGCCGATGTCACGTAGGGCGAGCAGGGTGGTGATCAACTTCCGGTTGTCACGCTGGTGCAGGCCAATCGAGGGCTCATCGAGGATGTAGAGCACGCCCATCAGCTTCGACCCGATCTGGGTGGCCAGCCGAATCCGCTGGGCTTCGCCGCCGGACAGGGAATCGGCCGAACGGGCCAGATTCAGGTAGTCGAGACCAACGTCGACCAGGAACTGAAGGCGTTCGCGAATTTCCTTCAGAATGCCGCGCGCGATCAATGCCTCACGCTCGGGCAGCTGAAGTTTCCCGAACCACTGCTGAGCCGCGTCGATCGATAGCTCGCAGATGTCCATGATCGACCGGTTGTCGACCGTGACGGCCAGGTACTCCGGCTTGAGCCGTTTGCCCTTGCATACCGGACAGGGCTTTGTGCTCATCAAGCGCTCGATCTCGGCGCGGATGAATTCTGATTCGGTCTCGCGGTAGCGCCGCTCCAGGTTCGGGATGATGCCCTCGTAGGAGGTTTCGTACCAGCGGCGCTGGCCCTCGCTGTTGAAATACTTCACCCTCAGCGGGTCGCCATTATTGCCGTAAAGAATGATCTGCCGCTCCTTCACGGCGAGTTTGCCGAATGCCTTATCGAGGGGGATCTTGTATCGATGCGCGACGGCCTCGACCAGGTCGTTATAGAAGTAGGATGACCGGCCCCAGGTCCGGATGGCGCCGTCGCCGAGCGCCCGGTCCTTGTCCGGGATAACCAGGTCGGGGTCGACCTCGAGCTTGCTGCCGAGCCCGGTGCAAGCCGGGCAGGCGCCGTGCGGGTTGTTGAAGGAGAAGTTTCGCGGCGCCAGCTCCTCCATCGAGAAGCCGTCGTAGGGGCAGGCGAAATTCTGGCTGAAGAGTTGCTCGTCGCCCTTACCTTCGTGGGGGGTGACGAGAACGAGCCCATTCGCCAGTTTCGCTGCGGTTTCGACCGATTCGCGCATCCGACTAATGGCCGTGGGTTCAACGGGCAACCTGTCGACATCGATTTCAATGTCGTGTTTCTTGTTCTTCTCGAGGGTGATCTTTTCGTTGAGCTCGTAGAAATTGCCATCAACCCGAACTCGACTGAAGCCGGCTTTTCGGGCTTCGGCAAAGACGTCCTGAAACTCGCCTTTTCGACCGCGCACGATCGGCGCCATAATTCGGATTCGACTCCCCTTCGGCATCTCGAGAATCCGGTCGGCGATCTGCTCGGTTGTTTGCCGCGTGATCTCGTGCCCGCTGATCGGGCAGTGCGGATGGCCGATCCGCGCCCACATCAGGCGCATGTAGTCGTAGATCTCGGTCACCGTGCCGACGGTGGAGCGCGGGTTGTGACTGGCACCCTTCTGGTCGATCGAGATCGCCGGAGACAACCCGTCGATCTGGTCGACGTCGGGTTTATCCATCTGGCCGAGGAACTGCCGCGCGTAGGACGACAGCGACTCGACGTAACGGCGCTGCCCCTCGGCATAGATGGTGTCGAAGGCCAGCGATGATTTCCCCGATCCCGATAACCCGGTGAAGACCACCAGCTTGTCGCGCGGGATGGTTAGATCGATGTCTTTGAGGTTGTGCTCGCGCGCGCCCTTGATGACGATCGTGTCCCTCGTCTCCCTCGGCGGCTGAACATCCCTCCCCCTTTGGGGGAGGGTCGGGGAGGGGGCCCTACCCTCAGCCATGGACACGTGCCCTCATCCGACTCGTTTTCGGCTTGCGCCACGTCCCGGACTCGGCAGCGGCCGCCGGCGTCAGGGACCCCCGATACTCCATCGCGTCGCGGCGCAACGCTACGAGGCGGTCTCGTAGCTCGGCCGCCCTCTCGAACTGTAGATCGCGGGCCGCCTTCTTCATCTGGCGCTCGAGGTCCTTGATCAAGCGCTCGATTTCGTCCGGCGGAAGTCCGGACGCCAGCGTGGCGATCGTTTCTTCAACGGCTTTCTCTTGATGCTTCTCGAGGTTGTAGACGGCTTTGACGATGGTCGCCGGGGTGATGCCGTGTTCCTCGTTGTAGGCGATCTGGATATTCCGGCGCCGGTCGGTCTCATCGATCGCCCGTTGCATCGAGCCGCTGACGGAGTCGGCGTACATGATGACGTGACCTTCCACGTTACGGGCGGCTCGCCCCGTCGTCTGGATCAGCGAGCGCGCGTCGCGCATGTAGCTCTCTTTGTCGGCGTCGAGTATCGCGATCAGCGCGACCTCCGGTAGATCGAGACCTTCACGGAGCAGGTTGATGCCGACGAGCACGTCGAAGACGCCGAGCCGCAGGTCGCGCAGGATCTCGACCCGCTCCAGCGTATCGACGTCCGAGTGAAGGTAATTCACCTTGATGCCCATCTCGCGCAAATAGTCCGTCATGTCTTCCGCCATCTTCTTCGTCAGCACGGTGATCAGCGTCCGCTGTTTCTTGTCGACCCGCTTGTGGATCTCCCCGATCAGGTCGTCGATCTGGCCTTTGGTCGGGCGAACCTCAACCGTGGGGTCGACCAGGCCGGTCGGCCGGATGATGACCTCGATCGTCTGCTGCGAGCGCTGTTCCTCGTACGGCCCTGGGGTGGCCGTGACATAGACCACTTGTTGTACCTTGCGCTCCCATTCCGCAAACGTCAGCGGCCGGTTGTCCAGGGCGGACGGCAGCCGGAAGCCGTAGTCGACGAGGGGGATCTTCCTCGAGCGATCACCGCCATACATTCCGCCGATCTGGGGCACCCCGACGTGTGACTCGTCCACCACGACCAGCGTGTCCTCCGGCAAGAAGTCCATCAGGGTGTAGGGTTCCTGGCCCGCTCGGCGGCCGGTCAAGTGCCGAGAGTAGTTCTCGATCCCTGCGCAGCTGCCGGTCTCACGCATCATCTCCATGTCGAACAGCGTGCGCTGGCGCAGCCGCTGAGCCTCGAGAAGCTTGCCCTGGCTCTCGAACCAGGCGACGCGTTCCTCGAGTTCTTCACCGATGGCGTCGAGCGCGTGGAGCAGCTTCTGCCGGGGCGTGACGTAATGGGTCGCCGGGAAGACCTGGAAAACCTCGAGCTCGCCGATCAGTTCGCCGGTGAGTGGGTCGAGCTGGACAATCCGCTCCACCTGGTCGCCGTTGAACTGCACGCGGGTCGCAATCTGATCGTACGAGGGCTGGACATCGACCGTGTCGCCCCGCACCCGAAAGCGCGACCGGCCAAAGTCGACGTCGTTGCGCTGGTACTGCAGGTTGGTCAGCTTGCGAAGAAAAATATCCCGTCGAAAGCCTTCACCGGCGTGAATCTCGACCGACTCGCCCAGGTAGTCCTCGGGCGAGCCGACGCCGTAAATGCATGACACGCTGGCCACCACGATGACGTCCCGCCGGGTCAGCAGCGCCCGGGTCGCCGACTGCCGCAGCCGATCGATCTCGTCGTTGCGCGACGAGTCCTTCTCGATGTAGGTGTCAGACCGGGGGATGTACGCTTCCGGCTGGTAGTAGTCGTAGTAGCTGACGAAGTACTCAACGGCGTTTTCCGGGAAGAAGGATCTGAACTCGCTGCAGAGCTGAGCCGCCAGCGTTTTGTTCGGCGACATGACGAGGGTGGGCCGCTGGATCTCCTGGATCATCTGGGCGACGACCATCGTCTTGCCAGAGCCGGTGACACCCATGAGGACCTGGTGTTTTTGGCCCCTTTCGACCCCTTCAGCAAGCTTCTTGATGGCCTCCGGCTGGCCGCCCGCGGGCGAAAAGCCAGCCGTAAAGGCGAACCTGGGCATGCCTCAATTGTATGTAGTCCCGTTCACTTCTAAACCGCCGCCGGGGCCTCGTGTTCTTCTTAATTAAGTTCCTGCGGTCTGCATCGGGTTTGGAGCCAAGGCGAGTTTTGGTCCGGCTAAGGAATTGCGACATACA
>VBEE01000059.1 GCA_005881715.1 Chloroflexota bacterium
ATCGGCCAGAGATTGGCGGCGGGCCTTAGCGCGAGCTGCTCGCGAGTCAGCGAGCCGATCATTTCGGAGAGGCGGTCGTTCGCCAGCCGCCAGCCGTCATAGAAACGGAGGAGGTTCTGCTCCTCGGTCTTCATGTCGTCAGCGTCCTTTTTTTGGGGCCGCCAGCGGTCGCAGCCGGGTCGGTCAGGTACCGCTGGAGGGTCGGGCCGATCCAGGCGGCAACGCGCGCCGCTGGAGCTGATGCGAGCGGTTCCACCTTGACAACATAGCGAAGCATGGCCAGCCCGACAAGCTGGCTGCCCACCAGGCTGGCGCGAAGATGCGGTTGATCCAGGTCTAAGACCCTGGCCAACCGCGCCAGCACCTCGCGCGTCACGAAGTCGCGGAGCATGGCAGCCGCCCGCTCACTGGAGACCACCGACCGAATCAGCGCGAGCATGGGGCTGCCCGCGGGCGACTCCCAGGTTTCGAGAAAAAAGCGCACCAGTCTCGACCCCAGCCCATCGAGCCCGGGCTCGAGGAGCGGCGGGATGGCGATGGCCGGGTCGAACGGGAAGTCGACGGCGGCGATGAAGACGCCCTCCTTGGATTCGAAGTAGTGGAGGACGAGCTTTGGGTCGACCTTCGCCGCGGCGGCGATTCCGCGGATCGTCGCACCCTCGAAGCCGACATCGGCGAAGTGCGAGCGGGCCGCCGCCAGAATCTTGTCCCGCGTGCCACCCGCTCCGGGCCGCCGGCCGGTTCGCGCCACCGGCGGGTTATCGAGCGGGTGCCGGCGCGATTCGCGGGTGGAGCCGGGACCGGATCAGCTCGGCCACCACCATCAGCACGATGCCAGCCGCGAGCCAGGCGCCCAGCACGGCGACCGGATAGCCGATGCCGCCGTTGTCGAAGTAGAGCGCGCTCCGCATCGCGCTGTAGAGCTGGGCCACCGGCATGCCCGGCGCCAGCCAGCGATAGAAGTCGGGAAGCAGGTTGCTACCCAGCGGGCCTCCGGATGAGACCAGGTCGAGCAGCACCACGATGATCGCCGCCAGCACGACGCCGGGTGCCCCGAGCACCCGGGCGCTGCCCGCCACGACCGCCCCCACGGCGGCCGATCCCAGCGCGACCAGGGCGGTCGCGACCCAGAATCCCGAGCCGTAGTCCCCCGCAATCCAGCGCGCCATGCCCATTCCAACCAGCGCCGCCAGCACCGCGTAGACCACCACCATGATCAGCCGCAGGCCGAAGCCGCTCTGGCTTCGCAGCCCGAACCCCGCCATTGCCACCAGGGTGGAGACCACGACGGCCAGCACGACGAAGAAGAGGATCAACCCGTGCGGATCGGCGCTGGCAAAGGGATGGACCGTCTCGACCGTCAGCGTCTGGCCCTGCGCCTTGAAGACGTTCGTAAAGGCGCCGGTGATCACGCTGGTCACCGCGTCACCGGCCGCGCCCGCGACGATCAGCCGCGGGCCTCCCGCGGCCAGCACGAGAGCGCCGTCGACCGAGCGGTCATCGATGGCTGCCCGGGCGGCGTCCTCGGAGGCGTAGGTGGTGAACTGGAATGCGCCCGGCGCGTTCGAGGCGAACGCGGTCGACATCTGCTCAAGGACCGGCGCCGGGCCGACGAGGCCGACCTTGATGTCGTGCGGCTGCGGATTCTTGATGGCCGTTCCGATCAGCCCGATCAAGGCCACCAGAATAAGCAAGCCACCGACCAGTGGCGGGAGGATCGTCTGCGCTCTTGCGCGATTCACAACGGCATAATTCTACACGCGGTGAATTACGAGCGTCAAGGTCGCACCGCAGAGGCCGCCTCCAGGTCTTTCAGGAAGGGCATGGCTTCCGAGCAGGGAATCTGGCTGGCGACGTGGGCGCCGGCCCAGTTAGCCTGCCGCACCGCCGTCGGGAGGTCGATGCGACGCAGGACGCCGCGCGTGAGCGCGGCCAGAAACGCGTCACCGGCTCCCAGGCCGTTGACGACCTCCATCCTGACCGGTGGCACCTCGAGTACCCGATCGCTATCGAACAGGATCGCGCCTTCCCCACCTCGCTTGAGGATCAGGACGCCCGGGCCCAGGGATCGCAATCTGTTGATGCCCTTGCGCGGATCATCCACACCAGTCGCGGCCCGTACCTCGTCCTCGTTGCCGACCACGATGTCGGTACGCGGCAGCACCGCCTGGATTGCCTCCCGATAGGCGTTCGCGGTTGCCCAGAACGGTGGACGGTAGTCGAGGTCGAGGATCGCCGTGTGGCGGTGCTGTTCGAGCGCGGCCGTATGCGCGACGCGGCTGTTCTCGCGCGCCAGCCCCGTACCGGACACGAGCAGGATGGGCGCATTGGCGACGGCCTCCAGGTCGAAGTCGCCCGTTTTCAGCTCCCAATCGGGACAGGTCGGCGTTCGATAGAAGAGCAGCGGGAAGCGATCGGGCGGCCAGATCTCACAGAAGACGACCGGCGTGTTGAGCGTGTGGTCGACACCGAGCCAGTCCACATCGACGCCCTCGGCCGACAGGAAATCGCGGATGAATTCACCGTGTCCGTCGTCGCCGACCTTACTCACGATCGCGGTGGATACCTGAAGCCGCGCCAGGCCGGTGCAGACATTGCCGGCGAAGCCGCCGACGTAGCGGGTAAAGCTGCGCTGGTCGCGTAGAGCCGTGCGCAACTGCGTCGGGTAGATGTCGGCGCTCAGCCGGCCCATCACCACGACCTCAGTCATGTTTTCTTCCAGTCCATCAACCACTGGTGGTCGGGGTCGGTGGTGAAAAGCCACTCGCGAACGGCGCCGGCCATTGCGTTCAGGTAGTAGCAGTCGTATCCCGGCGCGGCGGAGACCACGTGATAGCCACGAGGGACCAGGACGAGATCATCATGGCGGGCGCGGATGGAGACATTGAGGGGAGTCCCCCCACCCCGACCCTCCCCCGCAAGGGGGGAGGGAGAAGTAGAGGAGAGTTGGGGTGGGGGCTTCGTGTAGATCCCCTGGAAGGCGAAGCCCTGCTCCGGGTTGAACCGGTAGTAGTAGAGCTCCTCGAGGGCGCGCTCGACCCCCGGGGTGTCCTCGTCGTGCTTGTGGGGAGGATAGGTCGACCAGTGGCCGGCCGGCGTCAGCACCTCGACCAGCAAGAGGCGGGCCGCGGCTTCCTTTTCCGACAGGATCCAGTGGATCTTTCGCTGGGTCACGCCGGTGCCCCGGATCTCCACCCGCACGTCTCCCGGGCGGATCAGGCGCGCAGCGGGTGCCGCCTCGGCGGGCGCCGAGACAATGGCGAGGTGCAGCGGCGACCGGGCGCGCATCCGGTAGGCGGTCTGAGGCGGAAGGACGATGGCCGACGGCAATCCCGTAAAGACGTCCTCGCGTTCGCCAACCTGCCCGAAGCCGTCGACGTCCGCGCGTCCGCCCAGCCAAATCAGGGCCGTCTCGTCGGCGCCGGTCTCCCCGGCCAGAACGTCGTCGGCGCGACAGCGCACGGTGCGAAAGCTTAAATACGTCCAGCCGGCCGTCTTCGGATTGATGCCCTCGCTCGCGTTTCGAACCAGGCCGGCGTCGCTCACAGCCCGCGGGTCCGAAGATACTCGCGGTTTCGCTGCTGGTCGCGGGCGGCGCGATCGACGGAGTCGTCCGGCCGGGGCAGCATGTCCTGCTCCACCACCAGCCAGCCCCCAAAACCCCGGTCGCGGAGCCCCCGCAGGATCGCGTCGATGTCGAGATCACCGTCGCCCAACGGGCAGAAGGCACCCTCGCGCCAGAAGTCCATCATCACGCCCTGAGCGGCGATCACCCGATCGATCACGGCCCGGCGAACATCCTTGAGGTGAAGGTGATTGATCCGGTCGGCCCACTCGATCACTGCTTGGTGCGGATCGCCACCCCCGAGCACCAGGTGACCGGTATCGAGGCAGAGTCCGACGTCGGTCCGGTCGAGCAACTCGCCGATCTCTTGGGGCGTCTCGACGTAGCTTGCGCCGTGATGGTGGAAGGTCGGTTCGTAACCGCGCCGGCGGCAGAGATCGGCTGCCCGGTCGATGCCGTCGGCGAACCGGCTCCAGCCGGCCGCATCGAGCATCAGGGACGAATCGTCATGCGCGCGGCCCGGCGTCCGCCGGCGGTCGTCGGAACCGGCATCCGCGAGGGTGGCTCGCGGCGGCATCGGGGCATCGCCTTTCACGCCGTCGAAGATATCGAGCAGACGGCCCAGCTCGGTCAGCGCGGACGGCATCCGATCCGGCTCGGAGAACGGCATCGCGATGTAGCCGCCGGCGAGATGAAGGCCACGTTCGTGAAGTCGATCCGACAGCTCCCGGCCATTTCCGAGGTAGCCGGGCGGTCCGAGGTCGATGCCGGCGTACCCGGCGCGCGCCACCGCATCGAGCACCGCCAGCGCATCGGGGACATGTGGATCGACGCCGACTGTGACTTCAAAGGCGCCGAACGACACCGGTGCGCCGGCGATGGCGATCGATGGGGTCAGCGGCGACACGCGGCAGATTGACCGGCCATCGACCACCGGAGTATAGTCGCGCCCAGCTTGGCTCAGGCTCGACTGCGCATCGGCGTCATCGGTTGCGGACTCATCGCCCAGGTGATGCATCTGCATTACTTGCGGGAGCTCAGCGATCGCTTCCAGATCGCGGCCCTCTGTGACCTGTCGCGAACCGTCGTCGACCGAATTGGCGATGCCTACGGCGTCAGCCGCCGATTCACCGACTGGGCGGCGCTCCTCCAGGAACCGCTGGACGCCGTGATGGTGCTCACCAGCGGCAGCCACGAGCCGATCGTCGTGGCGGCGGCCCAGGCGGGCCGGCACATCTTCGTCGAGAAGCCGATCGCCCTCTCAGAAGCCGAAGGCCAGGCGATGGTCGCGGCCGGGCAGAAGGCAGGCGTCCGAATCATGGTGGGGTACATGAAGCGGTACGACCCCGCCGTTGAGCGAATGGCTGAGGAGCTGCGCGGTTTTTCGCCGCTGCGTTTTGCCAGCTCGACGACGGCAGAGCATCCGCTCAAGTGGTACGTCGGCCACTACCCGATCGTGCGAGGCACCGACATCGATGCTCAGACCGTCAGCGCATCCCAGGCCGATGACGAGGCGCGCGTCACATCGGCGATCGGGATCGGCGATCCGACGTTGCGGTCGGCCTACCGCCACGCTTTGCTCGACAGCATGATTCACGACATCAACCTGATGCGCGGCCTGCTCGGTGACCCGATCAGGTTGCGTTTCGCCAACGTCACGCAGGCGGCGGTCAGCCTGCACATCGAGTTCCCCCAGACGTCAGCGTCGATGGCCTGGGTCAACCTGCAGGATGGCGTCGCCCGCTACCGGCAGGAATTCGCCTTCTTCAGCCCGAAGGGACGGGCCACCCTGGTCTTCCCGTCGCCCTTCTTGCGCAACGAGCCCACGCAGCTGGTGCTGGAAGGCGGAAGTTCCGACAGCGCGCGATCCTGGCGAACCGCCGAAACCGTCTCCTATGAGGAGGCGTTCAAACGCGAGCTGGTCGAGTTCTACGATTGTGTGGTCAGCGATCGCGAGCCGCGTACGACCGCGGCGGAGGCTACTCGTGACGTCGCGCTCTGCCAGGCCATCGTCCGGGAGCACCTGGCGGCCGAGCCGTGACCTGGCGCCGCTGGACCTGGCTGGTCCCAGCGCTGCTCGTCTATACGATTTGCCGGGTCCCCTCATTTTTCGAGCCGCACTGGTACACGGATGAGGCAGGCTACGCGACGACGGCCCGGGCCGTGCTGCGCGGAGTGCCTCTCTACGCCCAGGCCTGGACCAACAAGCCACCGCTGCATATCTGGGCGGTGGCACTGCCCCTCAGCCTGTTTGGCCCGAAGGAGGCCGGCCTCCACGCGCTCACCTTCATCAGCGGGTTGCTGGCGCTGCTGGCGGTCGGGCTCATGGCTCGCCGACTTCTTTCGCCCCGCAGGGCCCTGATCACCAGCGTTGCCTTCGGGCTGGCCATCGGCCTGCCGCTGTTCGAGGCGGAACTGCTGCTGCCCGAGAGCCTGCTGATCGCTCCGACCACATGGGCTGGCTTCCTGGTGTTAACTCGGGTGATTCCGATGTCGGGTGGTGCGGCCGGACACTGGACCTGGGCCGCGCTGGCCGGCGGGCTGCTGGGGGTTGCGGTCGGGCTGCAGCAGACCGCCATGGCGGATACGGCGGCCTTTGCCTTGATCATCGCGCTCACGCCGGGCGTCAGCCGCCGGGCGCTGCTCGGGTTTGGGGTAGGTTTCGTCGCCGTCGTCGTATCCTGGCTGGCGCCGGCACTGGTCGTGGCTGGGATCCCGGCGGTCGCCTTCGCGCTCGTCGGCTTCTACCACTCGTACGTCGCCTTCAGTGCGCCCAAGTCCCCGCTCGGCATCGGCCTGCGAATTCTGGGGCCGGCGCTGGCGCTGCTCGGCGCATTCACCGCCCGGCGCGACGTGCGGGCGACGTGGCCGCTCTGGTTATGGGCCTGCGCGGAGCTCGCGGTGTCGTCAATCGCGAACCGGCCCTATCCGCATTTCCTGGTGCCGGCACTGGCGCCGACGATCCTGGCGCTTGGGTCGATCCGTCCGATTCGTCTGCCGGTCCGCTGGAGACTCGCGCCGCTGGCCGCCGCCTTCGCCGTGACCGTGCCACTCGCGCTGGTGGCCGGAACCGATTTCAATGCGCTCCAGGCCTACGCCGCCTGGCCCAAGGCACAGCTGGGACAGCAGCGCACCGCATGGTCCGCGCAGCTCGACATCCGCAGTCCCGCCGACGAGGCCACCGCCGCCTGGATTCGCGAGCACGGTCTCTCGCAGTCGAGCGCGGTGATCTGGTCATCGTCCGCCTGGCTCTACCTGCTGGCGGACCTTCCGCTGGCTCTGCCGACGGCGCCGGTCTACAACAATGTCGTGCTGCTGGGCTCAGCGTCGGCGGTCGCCGACCGAGTGGACGCGATGCAGCCACAGCTGATCGTCACATCGGAGGAGGCGCTCAGCCAGTGGCCGGAAATCGCGCCGGTACTGGCACGAGACTACGAGCTGGCCTTTCAGAGCTATCCAGACTCGGTATACCTCCGCCGGGCCGGCCATTGGGCCACGACGGCCGCGATCACCAGGGCGGTGTAGAGGGCCAGCAGCCAGGCGCCGTCGGCGACCTCTCGCAATATCGTCCCCTGGATGAACAGGCGCGGGACATAGACGATGGCCTGCAGCTGGCCGATCAGGAAGTCGCGCCAGGGCGGGCCGACGTCGGTCCGAATCAGGTAGTAGTACTGCGCCAGGAGCAGGGCGGTCCAGGCGACCCCCGCCGCCACCAGCGCGACCGCCAACCGATGCAGCCGCCGTTCAATCATCCAGGCGCAGCTGGCCGCCAGCCCGAGGCCGATGAGCAGACTCTGGTCCGTCATCCGGCGGGCTCCAAACGCGTTACCGCCCCACCAGTCCGACAGCGACGCGTTGATCCAGAACTCGCCGATGCCGACGAGCAGCAGGCCGGATCCGAACCATTCGAGCCGGCGAACGACCGCCGGTAGCCCGAGCAATCCGAGCGCCACGATCGGGCTCCAGCTCAGCCAGCCGTGATGCGTCGAGACCAGCAGGTCGAGGAGGTGCGGACGGGCGAAGTCGAGCGAGATGTTCGGCGCCGGCCGGGGCAGCCACTGCTGGAAGATCACCTGGTCGACGACCAGCTGCGGGACGACCGGCAACGCCACCCCGGCCGCCAGCAGGCCGTACCCGCTTAGCCTACGGGGGCTCCAGGTGCGGTGGAGCACCTCATAGACGGCTTCGGCGGGAATCAGCGCCAGAAAGAGCGCCTCCTGCACGTGGGTGATGCTGGCCAGGCCGCCGAGCAAGCCGGCGATAAACCACTGGCCCGGGGTTCGGTCGTGGCGCGTCGCATAAAGCAGGATGGCGAAGGCCGTGATCGTGAACACCGAGAAGGTGTGCGAGTAGGAGGCGCCGAAGAGGACGTACGCGACCAGCGGGGTGGCGAGCACCACCCCGACCGCCGCCAGCCAGGCCGGGCGCGGACCGAAGATCGAGCGAACGAATCGGTGAAGCAGGACCATAGCGAGCAGGGCGTAAAAGAGCGATGCCGCCGTGAACGCGAGCTGATATTCGGCGCTGACATCGGGGTCCTGGTGGCCGGGCACGACCAGTAAGAAAATCGCGTGCGTCAACAGGTAGAACGGCAGTGCCAGCAGTGCGGCCCCGATCGGTTTGTAGTCCGCCGTGAGGCCGTTGGGGAGCGTGATCTCAAGGAACTGGCGGGCCACCGGGGTATTGATGGCGATGAACCGGTCGAACACCGGGCCCAGATCGAACGAACCGTGAGCGACGACCGAGGGCAGATAGCTGTAATAGCCGACCCCATCGCCACTGACGCCGGCGCGAAAACAGAGTCCGATGATGGCCAGGCCCAGGCCGAACCAGAGCGCGCGCCGTTTTAATGACCCGGGTCGGATCGCGAGTCGGGTGAAGGCCGGCAACCCGAGGGCCAAGTCTGGGGGTCGCGGATGAGAACGCCCTTAGAGGGGGCTAAGGCTTCAGTGAGATGCGGAGCTCAGCTCATTCGGCCGGCCAGGTCGAGGATGCCCTGAACGTATTGCTGGGTGTCGGGGAACATGCCGTTTTCGCGAAGACTGGTGGGGCCCTGGTAGTAGGCCGCCAGCGCCATCGTCGGATCCTTGAAATTGTCCAGGTCCTCGCGCAGGATGGCCGCGCCGACATCGGCGTTGTCGTACGGATCGTCGAGATCAATGGGGCGGCCCAGCAACCCGGGCCCGGCCTCGGCGGCGGTGGCGGGTAGGACCTGCATCAGGCCCACCGCGCCGCTCGCCGACAACCTGGTCTGGTCCCAACCGCTCTCCCAGTAGGAGAGCGCCAGAACCAGCTTCGGGTCCAGCTGGTGGCGCTGCGCCGCCTCGATCAGGACACGCCGGATGAAGGCCCGCCGGTAGGGGGGCCCGGGAGTCAGTTCCGGGGCAGTGTCCGCATTGGACGGCTTGGCCTGGTTCGCGTCTCCCCGGCGCGATGGTGGCGGCGATCCGGTGGGAAGCGGCGGCACAATGCCGCCGACCAGCCGCGCTCCCGCTTGATCGAGGGCGTTGCGGGATTGGGTGAGCGCTTGCTCCTTCTTCTCGTCGACGTTCTGCTTCAGCTTGTCGAGGGGCCCCTCGGCAACGACGCCGAGCGGGCTCGCAAGTGCGCCTTTCACCGTCAGGGCGGTCGCGGCGACGCCTAGTAGTGTCGTCTTCACCATGCGCCGCGTTTTTCGGGACATCCGACAATGAAACCGGACCATGCCACCCGCTAGCAAGCTCAACCCCGGCCGGCTGAGGCCCCTGGTCATCGTGTCGGCCATCGTCCTACTGGCGGCCTGCGGTGGTCAGGCGTCCCCTCGCCCGGTCGCCACCAGCAGCCCTGCGACGGCATCAGCGACGAATGAGGCGTCGGGACAGTGCTCCGGCCAGCCAACCCCGGCCCAGACCGAGGGGCCGTACTTCAAGCCCGGTTCGCCGATGCGCACGTCACTGGTTGAGCCGGGCATGGCCGGCACCCGCCTGGCGCTCTCGGGCCGCGTGCTGAGCCGCGATTGCCGCCCGATTGCCGGAGCGCGGCTCGACTTCTGGCAGGCGGACGCGAGCGGCAGCTACGACAACGCCGGCTACCGGCTTCGAGGGAATCAGACCACGAGATCAGATGGACGGTACGCGCTGGACACCGTGGTGCCCGGCGAGTATCCGGGGCGCACCGAGCACATCCACGTGAAGGTGCAGCCCGCCGGCGGGGGGACCCTCACCACCCAGCTCTATTTCCCCGGCGTCAGCCGCAACCAGCAAGACTCGATCTTCGACCCGCGCCTGCTCCTGACGGTCGAGGTGGCCGCGAGCGGACTGACGGCAACCTACGACTTCGTGCTCAACGGTTAACCGCCGCCGAGGAACGCCGCGACCTTCTCTGACAGGGATTGGCTGCCACCGCCGCGGCGCAGCACGACCGTCGTCCCCTTCGAGCACGCGACCCCGTAGCCGCCCGCTAACGATCGCGTGATCGCGTCACGGATCTGCGTCTGCTCACCAGCGAAGAAGTGCCCACCGTAGGAGGCCAGGTCGATGGCCACGTAGTCGGCGTCGGTCCTCATGGTCAGCAGGTAAATCTCGCGGCGATGGCTGAGATGCGGTAAGAGCGCGTCTGACGCCGAGACGCTGGCGCTCGGAGGAATCACGTCGAGGCAGGACTGGATCTCAGCGGCCTGCCCCGCCCAGGTGTAGGTACCGAGCTCATCCAGCGGGCGAACGATGCCGGCGGTCAGGACCAGGCCGGCGGCAAGAACGGCAATCGAGACGGCGCCCGCCGCGATCTGGCGAAGACGGCCGGGAAGGAGGCCGCGGATTCGGGACAGCGTGTCGATGGCGGCAAAGGCGAGCACCGGCGCGATCACGAGCGAGTAATGAAAGCTCGCGCTCCAGAGCGCCGGGTTCGACGACCACAGTCGCTCCAGCAGCGTGGGAATCGCGACCAGGAATAGCGGCGAAAGGATCGGGAGAAAGAGCCACGCGCCGAGCAGGCCGCCCCAGAGTTTCAGTTTGACCGTGTTGTTGAAGAGGAGCGCCAGACTGGAGATGGGATGGCGAACGATGTGCAGCAGCGCGCTGCCCGGCCCGCTGCCGAGCTCCTGGTACGTCCAATGGCCGTACGGAGCGCCCGCGATGGCCGGCATGATGACCTCGATCACGCTCACAAACCACACGACGCAGAGGGCGAGCAATGCCGCGCCAAGCCGCCACCGATGTTGCGCCAGCATCACAAAGACGCCGATCGCCGCGAACGTCAGCGCAATGTTCTCCCGGGTCAGAAGCCCCAGGACCACCATCGCCCAGAGCAAGCGGTTGTTCTTCGTCAGCACGGCGTACAGACCAAACGACACCGCGGGGACGGCAAAGGCGATGTGGTGGAAGTCGTAGACCACCGCCGACAGAACGCCCCAGAAGACGAGATAGGCGATCTCGAACGCGATGGCCGACAGCAATCCCAGCTGCTGGCGGGCCCACCAGAAGATCGGAACGCCGCCGGCGGCGATCAGCACCGCCTGCGCGATGAGCAGCACCCGCACGTCGTTCCAGATCCAGTAGAGGGGGGCGATCGTCATCAAGATCGGATGGAAATGATCCCCCAGCAGGTTGCGGATCATCTCCACCGTGTTGGGGATCATCTCCAGCTGGCTGTAGCCCCACACCGTTTGGTCCTGGACCCCGAGGTCGAACGCGCCGCTGGCGAACACGTTGTGCCGGTAAACGCTGATCGATCCGTAGACGATGGCGGCAAGCAACGCCAGCGCCAATGGCAGCGCGTCGACCCCGATGTGGCGAGCGATCTTCGGTCTCATCGTCTTCTCATGCGGCGCTGCTTTCATAACGGACCGTGTCGCATTCTCGTACCCTGTGCCCATGCTCGACGGGCCCTTAACCCTCGTCATCCCGGCGCACAACGAGGCGGCGAACATGGTCAAGGTGATCGGCGGGTCGGTCGGGACGCTTTCCCGGCTCGCGCCGGAGTGGGAGATCGTGCTGGTCGACGACGGCAGCACCGATGACACCGTCGACGTGGCGCGCCGCACGATGGGCGGGCAAGCCAGCCGGCTGCGCGTCATCCGGCACGAGGGCAAGCGTGGCTACGGCGTCACCGTGGCCGATGGGCTCCGATACGCGCGCACGGAGTACGTCGCCTTCATGGATGGCGATGGTCAGTTCGATCCGGCCGACCTCGTCACGCTCGCCGGCCTGATGGAAAGCGCCGACCTGGCCGCGGGCTGGCGGCAGCACCGCGCCGACCCGGGCTACCGGCTCGTGATCGCGGGCGTCTTCAACCTGCTGGTCCGCGGGCTGTACGGCGTTCGGGTCCGTGACCTCGATTGCGGACTCAAGCTGATGCGCCGCCAGGTGCTCGAGGCCGCGGCGCCGTTGCTGGCCCGGTCCGCGCTGCTCAACACCGAGCTCTACTTCAAAGCCCAGCGCAGCGGGCTTCGGATCACGCAGGTACCGGTGCGGCATTATCCGCGTGTCGCTGGCGTCCGGTCGGGGGCGCGCCTCATTCCGATCCTGCGCGCGATCCGTGACCTTCTCTGGCTTCGGCTGCGGCTGGCCCGGGGGTGGCGGGCGCCGGTGCCCGCCCGGCCCGTTCCTGAAAGCTCCTGAAGGTTTGCCTAAGTCCATCTCGCACCGGCGTGCGGGCGCTCCAGTTGAGCAGCTTCGCGGCGCGCCCCGTCTCGAGCGCCGTGTCGCGCACCTCGCCGGGACGGCCCTCGACAAAACTTGGCGGGCCCTGGTAGGCCGCCAGCCTGGTCAGCTCTTCGACGATAGTCCGGACGCTGGTGGCAACCCCGGTCCCGATGTTGATGGCGCCGATGGCGCGCGACTTGAGTGCGTTGAGGTTGGCGTCGGCGACGTCGCCGACGAAGACGAAGTCGCGGGTCTGCTGTCCGTCCCCGCGGATCTCGGGTGGCCGGCCGGAGAGCAAGCGGTCGCAGGTGATGGCCACCACACCCGCCTCGCCGGTGCCATCCTGGTACGGGCCATAGACATTCGAATAGCGAAGCGCGAGCGTGGACAACCCGAAGCTGCGACTGAACATCCCGAGGTACCCTTCCGCGGCGAGCTTCGCCGCGCCATAGGGCGAGAGCGGAGCCGGGGTAGTGCGCTCCGGCGTCGGCAAATGGGGTGCATGGCCGTAGATCGCGCCGCCCGACGACGCGAAGATAACGCGCCGGCAGTCGGCGTCGACGCTGGCGCGAAGCAGCCCTACGGTCGCGACGACGTTCACCATCGCGTCGCCGGCCGGATCGCGGACGCTGCGCGAGACGCCACCCTGCGCCGCCAGGTGGAGGATCACATGCGGACGGAAGTGGGTCACGACCGACGCCGACGCCGGATCGGTGAGATCGACAGTTTCCAGGTCGACCCCGGGCGGCAGCGGCTCGCCGCACGCGTGCCGCAGGTCATCGATGACGAGCAGAGCGAAGCCATCCGCGGCGAGGCGCTGCACCGTATGCATGCCGATGAACCCCGCGCCTCCGGTGACCAGGATCCGTCGCGGCGTGGAGCTCATCGATGACGGCCCTGCAGTGGTTGCGCCGGCAACGTCGCGGTCTGCTGCGAGCGGCCGTATCGGTCGCGGTCGGCGGTGTCCTCCTGTTCTTCGTGCTGCGAGCCATCCGAACCGCGGACCTGGTGGAGACGTTGTCGGACATCTCCCCCGGGCTGGCGGTGCTGGCGGCGATCGGCGCCTTCGCTTTTATCGTGGCGCGGGCCTGGCGGTACCGGTTGCTGCTGGGCATCGAACGCTCCAAAACCGGGACGCTGCTGGCCATCACGTTCGCGAGCTGGGGAGCCAGCCTCGTCCTGCCCGGCCCGAGTGGCGACGCCGCGTTCGTTTTGCTGGCCCGCACCCGACTCAAAACTCCGGTTGCGGTGGGCGCCGGCGCCGCGGTCTTGAGCCGCTTGCTGGACGTGGCCAGCCTGGTGCTGATCGCGCTGGCGACGGCCCCGCTGGCCGGGGTCAACCTGCCGCGGGCGCTGCTGATCGGTGGGCTGCTGATCGCGCTGCTGATCAGCGCCGGGCTGACCGCGATGTTCTGGGCGCGCTCCCGGCGGCTGATCGTGACCTGGCTCGAGAGCTTGCCCTTGCCACCCGCCCTGCACCAACGGCTCCACGTCGCCATCGAGGAGCTGGGATCCGGGAGCCGGCCCATGCTGCTGGTGGCGGCCACGCTGGCCGCGCGAATCGCGACCGGCCTTCAGTATTTCGCGCTGTTCGCCGCGATCGAGCAGCCGATTTCGCTGGTGCAGGTGTGGTTCGCGCTGAGCATTCGAACGCTGTTGTTCGCGGTCCCCGTCCAGGGCCTGGGCGGTCTGGGGACGACCCAGCTCTGGTGGACAGCCGGGCTGACGCTGATTGGATGGCCGGCGCGCGCCGCGCTGGCTACCAGCCTCGCCGTCCACCTGGTCGACCTGCTGGTGTCGGTGCCACAGGCGGCGCTGGGCTGGGCGTACCTCCAGTTCCGCCGGCCCGTCCCCGATGACGCGCTGCCGGCCGAGGCCGAGGCTCAGCGGGTCTGAGCGACCCGGCGCTCCTTCTCCGTCGCCCGGGCGGTCGGGGAGGGGGTTTTCGAACTGACGACCACCGGCCGGCGCCGCCAGTTTGCCGTGCCACCACGGCGCCAGTCGACATTCGGTTGCTCCAACTCCACCGGATCGACCCGGGAGGCGTGCCGCTCGACGATATCGATGACGGACTCGATCAGCGTGTCGCCGAGATAGTGGGGCTGCAGCCCGAGGTCGAGAAGCTTCTGATGCTTGGCGTTGTAGTAATGCTCCTCGCGCTCGACCCGCGGGTTGGGCAGGTGCACGATGCTCGTGGTCAGCCCGTGGGCGGCGCGGGCGTCGCGGACCTTCTCCGCCAGGGTCTTGACCGAGAATTGCTCGGTGAACTGGTTGAAGACCCGGTACTCGCCTTCGGTGGCGGGATTCTCCAGCGCGAGGCGGACGCAGGCGACCGTGTCGCGGATGTCCAGGAAGCCTCGGGTCTGGCCGCCCTTGCCGTAGACCGTCAGGGGCAGCCCGAGCGCGGCCTGGACGCAGAAGCGATTGAGCACCGTTCCCCAGATCGCGTCGTAGTCGAAGCGGGTGCTCAGCCCGGGGTCCATCGCGACGTCGTCGGTGTGGTTGCCGTAGACGACGCCCTGATGCAGGTCCGTGGCGCGCAGTCCCCAGATCCGGCAGGCGAACTGGATGTTGTGGCTGTCGTGCAGCTTCGACAGGTGGTAGAAGCTGCCCGGCTGCATCGGGAAGGGCAGACGGTCCTGGCGGCCGTTGTGCGTGATGGTGAGGAAGCCCTCCTCGATGTCGATGTTCGGGGTGCCGTATTCGCCCATCGTGCCCAGCTTGATGAGATGCGCCTTCGGGGCATGATCGCGGAGCGCAAAAAGAAGGTTGAGCGTCCCGACCAGGTTGTTGACCTGGGTGAGGGTGGCATGCGGCAGGTCGATCATCGAGAACGGCGCACTGCGCTGTTCGGCAAAGTGCACCAATGCATCAGGTTTGGTCTTCTGGATCAGCTCGGTGACGGCGCGCGCGTCGCAGAGGTCCATCTGCCGCCAGTCGATCCGGTGACCGGTCAGGCGGCGCCAGAGCGTGACGCGTTGGGGCATCGTCTTGATCGGAATCAGGCTCTGGGTGCCGCACTCGCGGTCCCAGCGGCGCCGGACCAGGCTGTCGACGCCAATGACGTCATGTCCCGCCTGGGAGAGATGCAGCGCGGTGGCCCAGCCGAGGTAGCCATCGATCCCCAGCACGATGACGGTTTTCTTGCTCACCGGCGCACCCGGATGCTAACGCGGGAAGATGAGATGCCGATGAGAGCATTATCCCCCCACCCTGACCCTCCCCCACAAGGGGGAGGGGAACACCCTCAGTGCTTGAGGCGAACGGTCAGCAACAGCATCGGCCGAACGATGCGCCACCAGTCGCGGTAGGCCTTCATCTTCGTGTAGCCCACCGACCGGTCGGGCGGGTAGTACTTCGTCACCGGCACCTCGCAGACCCGGTACCCTCGCCGGATCGCCTGGTAGAGCAGGTAAGGCTCGAGCTCATAACGATCCAGCCATGATTGGCCAAGCGGCCAGTCGCGGCAGATCGCGGTACGGAATAGCTTGAAGCCGTTCGTCGCATCGGTAACCCGGCGCAGCGTGACTAAAGAAAACAGGACGGAGTAGCCGCGGGTCATCACCGTGCGGCTCAGCGGCTGGTTCAATCGCCGCCCCTGGGGCAGATAGCGAGACCCCTGGACGAACTCGTGGCCGCGATCGACGATCGCCTCGGCGAGGCGCACCAACTCGTTGGGGTCGTCCTGGTCGTCGCCGGCCATGATCCCGGTCAGCGCCATGCCGTGTTCCTGATCCCATTCGATGCCGGTGCGAATCGCCGCGCCCACGCCGCGGTTGGTCGGGTGGCGCAGCACCCGGGCGCCGGCCGCCTCCGCCTCCGCGGCAGTCGCATCGGTGGAACCGTCATCCACGACGACGACCTCATCGACCAGCGGGCGTGGGATCCGGGAGACGGCCCGGCCGATCTTTCCGCCCTCGTTCAAGGCAGGGAGGATGACCGCAATCGATTGGCCCTGATACATCAGCCAGGAAGGCCGGCGCGGATTCCGCCGGCGACCAGCTCCACCTGGGCGAGCGACATCTCGGGATAGATCGGCAGCGAGAGGCTGTGAGCCGCCAGCCGCTCCGCTGTGGGGAACGCGCCCCGCCGGTAGCCGAGCTCGTTGAGGGCCGGCTGCAGATGGAGTGGCGTCGGATAGTGGATGCCGGTCTCGATCCCGCCGGCCTGCAGCGCGTCGCGCAGCCGATCGCGTTGCTCGGTCTCGATCACGAACAGGTGGTAGACATGCCGGCCCTGCGCGCCGGCCGGCGCGATGCGGATCGGCAGTCCCTCCAGGTGCTCCCGGTAGGCATCCGCCAGATACTGGCGGCGTGCGTTCCAGCCATCGAGGTGGGGCAGCTTGACCCGGAGCACGGCCGCCTGCATGGTATCGAGCCGGTGGTTTAGCGGCAGGCTGACGTGCTGATATTTCGTCTTCTGGCCATAGTTGCGCAGCTGCCGGACCGCGTCGGCCAGCTCGGCTGACCTGGTCAGCAACATGCCAGCGTCCCCGAACGCCCCGAGGTTTTTGGCGGGATAGAAGCTGAAGGCCGACGCGATACCGAAGCTGCCGGCGCGGCGGCCATTGAGGAGAGCCCCGTGCGCCTGGCATGCGTCCTCGACGACGGGGACGCCGGCGGCGTCGGCGATGGCCATGATCGCCTCGATGTCGCAGATGCGGCCGAACAGGTGGACCGGCATGATGGCCCGCGTCGCCGGCGTCAGGGCCGCCCGCACCGCGTCCGGTCGGATGACCCCGTCGTCGTCGCAGTCGACCAGCACCGGACGGGCGCCCACCGCCAGGACGGCGCCGGCGCTGGCAATGAACGTATTGGCCTGGGTGATGACCTCGTCGCCCGGTCCGATGCGGAGCGCCCGCAGGGCCAGCTCGAGGGCCGACAGCCCGGAGTCGACCCCGACCGCATGTGGGACGCCGCAGTAGGCGGCGAATTCCTGCTCGAAGAGCTCGACGTCTTTGCCGAGGATGAAGTCCCCGCGGCCCAACACCGCCTGCATCGCCTGGTTGAGAGCCGGCTGGAGGGATTGGATCTGGGCCTGGAGGTCGACGAAGCGGACCGCGCCGTTGAGCGCCGTGCTCACCCTGTCCTCTCCAGATATGAACGTGAGTGCGTCAACTGATCGACGGTGCCGATCACGCGAGCCGGATTGCCAACGACGACGGCACGCGCGGGCACGTCCCTGGTCACCACGGCGCCGGCGCCGACCAGCGCGGCTTCGCCCACCACGATTTCGGGCAGGAGGGTGGCATTGATGCCCACCCGGGCCGCCCGCTTGATGGTCGGCCCCCGCATGCAGTCGCGGCAGATCGGATGGCGATCGTTGGCGATCATCACCCCTGGGGCGAGGAAGACGTCGTCCTCGATGACGGTGAACTGGGCGATATACACCCCGGTGTGCACCCGAACCCGGCTGCCGATGACGCAGCCATAGTCGACAGTCGAATTGTTCCAGATGCTGAAGTCGTCACCGATGCGGTTTTCCTCCCGGATGACGGCGCCGTGGCCGGTTTCCAGGTGGGCGCCGATCCGGGATCCGGCGTAGATGACGCTGAAGGAGCGGATGATCGCGTGCGGGCCGATCGACAGGGTCAGGTCCGCGATCTTCCGCCCCGGCAGCTCGCCGACCACGGCCCGGGGATCGAGCTGAAAGGGTGTCGCGAGCTGCGCTTCGCTCACAGTCACCTGGCTGGTTCAAACCGCGCGGATATGCCGTACCTTGCGCGGGCGGGCCCAGGCGGCCCGCACGATCGCGCTAGCGGGCGGGGTCTTTGAGGCCGAGTTCCTGGCGGGCCAGGGCGACCCCGGCCGTCATGTTGCGCAGCTTCTTGAAGGCGACCTCCCAGGAGCGGGTGCGCAGCCCGCAGTCGGGGGTGACGTGGATCCGCGCCGGATCGCCGAAGACGTTGACGGCATAGAGCACCCGGTCGCGGACCAGCTCGGGCGATTCGATGAAGTCGCTGTGGATGTCCAGCACGCCCAGACCGAGCGCCGGCTTGTACGGCAGGTCGGCGAACTTCTTGATCACGTGGTAGCCCGGCCGGGCTTGATCCGTGGTTCCCAGTTCGCGGCTGTCGTAGTTGGCGAAGCCGACCGCGAACTGGCGGCATTGCGACATCCGCTCGATCGCCGGAAAGAACAGGTTGTAGTCGCTGAAGCACAGGTGGGTGGAAAACATCGCGTTCAAGCCCTCGACACTGGCATTGAAACTATCGACAAAGAGATCGAGCTCGTCCGGCTCGGTCGAGGCGCCCGGCTCATCGACCTGGATCCAGCGCGCTCCCAGCCCGATCAGCGCCATCAGGTTCGGCCGGATGAGGTTGCGGGCGATCTCCAGCACGAAGTCCCGGCGGGCGGCCTTGCGCTTGCGGCGTCGATCGGCGGCCGGCTCGCGCAGGTCGGTGTCGACGTCGTAGCGTTCGTCGAACGACCAGTCGGCGATGGTGTAGGCGCCGGTCACCGGGATCTTCAGCTCGGCGTCGGCTACCGAGACGAGGTAGGAGAACTCGGCATTGTGGAACGGCGTCCGCAGCGAGATTGGCGCAACGACGGCCGCCTTGGTGTAGTACTTGTTGTCGAAGGCCCGGACGCTGCCCCGGCGCTCGAAACCGTCGCTATGGCTGACGGCCCAGTCGTACATCTCGGTGCGCTGCTGCTCGCCGTCGTACACGACGTCCAGGCCGGCGCCCTCCTCGAGCTTGAGCGCATAGAGGCTGGACCAGCGCTGGAGATCGGATTTCTGTTCTTTGCTAAAGGGCGCGTGCCGCAGCAGGTCGATCAGGCGCTCGTAGTCCGGAACCTTAAGCCGCTCGCCCCAGGCGCGCGCTTCCTCGAGATCGCGATCGCTGAGCGGCTGGCCGGCGTAAGCCTTCACCCGCCAGCCGGGCTTGTCCAGCGAGCCGATTTCGTGCGTCAGCAGCGGCTTGTGGTCGAGGTCGACACTCATACGGAGACCAGTTGTTTTACCCTTTTGGCCGCTTCACCCAGCCGCTGCACCTTCTGCTCGGCGACCACGGTCGGCAGAAACGCGAGCTCGCAATTCGAGGATAAATAGAGGTTGCGTGGCCGAACGGTGTCGGCCAGGTGGCGGGCGACCTCCACGGTGTTCTCCAACGACTCCAGCATCGAGCTGCGCCCATCGATGACGCCCGCGACCAGGCCCTTGTCCCAGCCCGAACCCAGCTCGTTGACATCGGTTTCGACCAGGTCGACGCCGATGGCATCCACCGGCAAACGGCGTAGCTGGTCGACGTGCGGTCCGGCATCACCGAAGTAGACGTGGAAGGCCAGCGTCGCCCGAAGATCGCGATGCAGGAGCTCGAGGGCTTCTCGGAGCGGCGCCCAGTCTTTCGACTCGATGCCGAAATAGCCGATCCATGGATCCTCGAGATGGACGAGCTGGCAGCCGGCGGCAACCGCCGCATCGACCACCGGGCGCAAGACCGTGCCGGCCAGGTCGACCATCAGCTGGTTGCGGTCCCGATCGGTGCGCGCGGCGCGCGAGAACATGAAGGGAGACGGCAGCGTGGCGACCCGCGGGCGGGGGACGGAGGCGTCCGGCAGCAGGCCGTCGGCGTGATTGACGCCGGCGAGCGCGCCGGAGAGTTCCGGCTCACGAAAGAACGTGTTGGTGTCGAACCATCGGACCAGCGACTCGGGTTTGGCGGCGCCCAGCGCATCCACCAGCGGCCGGAAGATATCCTGCCAGCGCAACAGGCCGTCCGAGAATACGTCGAGGCCGGACTTTTGCTGCAACCGGACGAACGCCGCGAGGTCCTCGGCGAAGGCCGCCTCCACCGCGTCCGCATCCACCCGGCCGCGGTCGAGACCGCGGGTCGACGCCACAACCTTTTCGGACCGTGGGTAGATGCCGTGCTGATACGCAAAGACGTTGATGGTGGAGAGTTTAGAGCACCCCCACCCTGCCCTCCCCCAGAGGGGGAGGGAAATTGTTGCGATGGGGGAGACGACTCTCAGGGACGATGGAACAGCGCCAGGCCGTCACCCTCGGCAATCTCCTGGTATCCATCGGATTCGACGGTGCGCTCCTGATCCTCGAACCGCGTCGGGTCGTGGCCGAAGGTGGCAAAGTCAAGCGCCAGGTACTCGGCATGCTGGGTCCCCTCGAACTCGATGTCGTAGATGTATCGCCGGTGCGACAGGTGCGGCGTCAGGTTGTTCTCGGCGGCGACGCTCGCCGCCGGCGGAATCAGGTCGAGATTGTGAACAAAGGCGGCGTAGCGCGGCTCGGTTTGAAAATTGGCGGCCTGAAAGTGCCGCGAGAAGGGCAGGTCGCCGAAGAGATAGGCAAACGCGAGTGAGCTGAGAAGTACCGCCCCCGCCACCGGGCGCTGGATCGAGGGTCGGAGCCGGGCGAAGCCGAGGATGGACGTCCCGATCACCAGCGGGATCAGCGGGGCGGAATACTGGCTGGTGAATGCCGACTGGGGGCCGTAGTTCGACAGCAGCAGCAGGGCCAGTGTGGGGATGACGAGGACGACCGCGAACCCGGAGATCAGACTCAGGCCCAGGACGGGGCCGAATATCCCCGCCAGGAACTTCAATTTCTGGGCCTGGAAGAGGAGGTGCGCGATGCGGCCCGGGTGTCTCACCGCGGTCGCCATGATGTCCTGGGGGCTGGACCCGAGCTCGGCGTATCGGAACGCCAGCCTGCTGGCGAAGTAGGCATAGGACCCGCCGCCCAGCGCCGGGATGATGACGCGGATCAATGCCAGGAATGCCGCGAGGCTTCCTGCCAGCACCCCGAGGCCGAGCTTCAGGTCGCGTTTGCCCAGCAGGAGGTAGGCGCCGAAGGCCATCCCGACCAGCGGCAGCTCCTCCTTGATGAAGAACGTCGATGCCAGGCTCAACACGAACCACCACGGCCGGCGCAGCTCGAGGAAATAGATCGCGAACCCGAGGGGGAGCACGGCCAGCGACAGCTCGTGGAAGTCGAAGAGGTTGATGAAGGCG
This sequence comes from Chloroflexota bacterium, assembly GCA_005881715.1. Taxonomy (GTDB): domain Bacteria; phylum Chloroflexota; class Dormibacteria; order CF-121; family CF-121; genus CF-13. The sequence continues at coordinate 21,159 of VBEE01000059.1, forward strand.
AGCGGGAGAAAGAGAAAGTAGGCCGCCACCCAGACCAACCGAGGCCAACCGGGCTCCAGCTTGTGCCGCGCCAGCAGGTAGATCGGCCAGACCCCCAGCGCGAGAAAAAGCGTCTGGATGACCACCAGGGTCTGCGGACGGGGGATGAGCGCATAGACCGGCAGCAGCAGCAGGTAGATCGGTGAGAAATGGTCGCCAATGTACGAGTGCGGCTGGGGCTGGGCAAGGCTCATCGTGGATTCGAAGAAGCGGCCCTGGGTGGTGTTCCAGAAGACCTGGTCGAACAGGCCCAGGTCGGATCCGAATGAGTGATACGTCAGATGGCGAAGCACCGAGAGGACGCTGAACAGCAGGAAATACGTCAGCGCCAGGGCGGCGACGATGGAGGGCTCGACCCGATCAAGACGCCCCCGGGCCTCAATCATGCGAAGTGGCTCCTATAATGCGCCTAGCTCGGAGGGGAATTGAAGGGGTTAGGGATAACGCTGATCCTGGGGCTCGCCTGCCTCGGGGTCGCCGGATGTGGGAGTGATGGCGGCACGACCTACGTGCTGCAGTCGCCGTCGGCCTCGGCCGGTTCGTCTTCGGCCAGTGCCTCGGCATCGGCGAGCGGCTCGTCGCTCCCGACGACCACCGTCACGCCTCCCGACAACAACTTCAAGATCGTCATCGACAGCCCGGACGGCGGGACCGCCATCGGCTCGCCGGTCGAGGTGGCCGGGACGGCCAGCGTCGACAAGGGCACCGTGGTCGCCGTGGTGCTCGATGCGGGCGGCGCCGAGCTCGGCCGGGCCACCACCACGGCCTCGGCCGCTAAACCCGAGTTCGGGCACTTCAACGTCACCGTCAGCTTCTCCGGCGCGGTATCCGGACAGAAGGGCCAGCTCAAGGTCTTCGGGGTCAGCCCACGTGATGGGACGACACCCACGAGTTACTACTTCATCAGTGTGAGGTTCGCCTAGCGCCCGGGGCTGGAAAGCCGCCGACCGCCCGTTACATCGCGTGATGGGCGATGCCGCGCTCTCGATCTCGATAGTCATCCCGACCCTGAACGCCGGCCGCGCCTTCGGCACCGTCCTGCATCGGATCATGGGCCAGGGCCAGGTGCCGCTCGAGATCGTGTGCGCCGATATGGGATCGACCGATGGGACCCGGCACATCGTGAGCCAGTTTCCGCTGGCCCGCTTCGTCGAGATCGCCGAACCGCCCGGGCCCAAAAGCTGGAATCGGGCGATGGAGGTGGCCCACGGCGACGTGGTGGTGTTCCTGGCGCAGGACGCGGTGCCCGGGAATGGCGACTGGCTGACGCATCTGACGGCGCCCTTCACCGACCCCTCGGTTGGCGGCGTCTACGGCCGGCACGAAGCGTCGATGGAGAGCGACCCGTTGTCCGGCTTCCGTCTCGGCCAGCGATTCTGCCGCGAAGCGCACTGGCGACGGATTCGGGTGGGTGACCGCGTCCGGCATACGTCGCTGCCGTTCTTCATCGACAACGCCGCCGTGCGGCGCTCGGTCTGGCGCGGCATCCACTTCAACGAGCATCTCCCGGTCGGCGCCGACCGGGTCTGGGCGCGCCAGGTGGTGCTCGCCAGCTGCACCATCGCCTACGCGCCCGACGCGCTGATCATCAGGCAGGTGCATGCCAGCCTGCGGGCCGCCTACCGGCTTGCGGTGCTGACCGGCTTCACCGACGAGCACTTCGGCGACGACGGTGGCACGCTCTGGCCGGACTCGAGGCGGTTTACCAAGCGGGCCGTCTGGTACCTGTTTCGAGGCCTGGCCTGGGGCCAGCTGCCGTACCTGGCCCTCGAAGACGCGGTGCAGCGCTACGGCTACAAGCTCGGGCGGCGCCTCGATCGACTGGGTCCGGGCCTGCGTGAGCGGATCGCGCCCAGGACGGCCAGGGACGACCGGCGGCCGGACAGCGACGACCTGGCCGCCTAGGTTCAGGAATTACGAATTTATGCCCGCCAGGGCGTTGATATAATCCGGTCCAATTCCTCCCATGCGCGTGAACGCATCCGCGGGGTCCGGGCGGGCCCGTTTGTCGGAGACGCGCGGGGGCGTCACGGTGGTGGTGCTCGCCGCCGGCAAGGGAGTGCGGATGAACTCGCGCATTCCGAAAGTCCTCCATCCGGTCGCTGGCCGTCCGATGCTGCTCTGGTCGATGGCAGCGGCCCGGGCGCTCGACCCGGAGCGCACCCTGGTCGTCACCAACCCCAGTCAGGACGGTATTCAGGCCGCGCTCAATGGCGAGGGCCAGACCGTGTCGCAACGGGAGCAGCTGGGCACCGGACATGCCCTCTCCCAGGTGAGCGCCGAGCATCGCACGACCGGCCCGGTGATCGTCCTCTATGCCGACGCTCCGCTCTTGCGGGGCGAGACGCTGCGACGGCTGCTCGCCGAGCATCGCGAGGCAGGGGCTGCCGTCACGCTGCTGACGGCCGTCCTCGACGATCCGCGTGGCTATGGACGGGTGCTTCGCGCCCGCAACGGGGTCTTTCGCCGCATCGTGGAAGAAAAAGACGCGTCCGACGCCGACAGGCAGATCCACGAGATCAACTCGGGCGTCTATTGCTTTTCCGGGCGAGACCTGTGGCCGGCGCTGCTGAAGCTCGAGAACAAGAACAGGGCCCACGAGTATTACCTGACGGACGTCGTCGGGCTGATCAAGGGCAAGGTCAACACGGTGGCCGTCCTGGACCCGAAGGAAATCCTGGGCATCAACGACCGGCGGCAGCTGGCGCAGGCCGAGCACGTCATGCGCGAGCGCATCCTGGATGACTTGATGTCCCGCGGCGTCACCATCACCGACCCCAGATCGACGTTCGTCGACGCGGACGTGAGCATCGGCCAGGACAGCGTGATCCATCCGTTCAGCACGATCACCGGCCACAGTGTCATCGGCGAGGACTGCGTGATCGGGCCGATGACGCAAGTGCGCGACTCGACGGTCGGCGATGGCTGCCGGATCGAGCGCTCGCACCTGGAGCAGGTGAAGATCGCCTCGAACGTCACGATCGGGCCGTTCAGCCGGCTGCGACCGGGGACCGAGCTGGCCGAGGGCGTTCATGTCGGGACCCACACCGAGATCAAGAACTCGAAAATCGGCGCCGGGAGCGCCGTGCCGCATTTTTCGTACCTCGGCGACGCCGTGGTCGGCGCCAACGTGAACATCGGCGCGGGCAGCATCACGGCGAACTGGGACGGGTTCGAGAAGAACGTCACCGAGATCGGCGACAGCGTCTACGTCTCGTGCGACACGATCTTCGTCGCTCCGGTACGGGTCGGCAGCGACGCGACCACAGCCGCTGATACCGTTGTGACAAAGGATGTGCCCGCTGGGAGCCTGGCGATCGGCCGTGCAGACATGAAGATCGTGGAGGGATACACGGCACGGCGCCGAGCCCGACACAGCGCGAAGGCCGACAAGCCAAAGGCGGCCAAGAAATAGCCCAGTCCAGAGTCGGCGAGCGAGTGAGCGAGACGCGGCCCCTGACGCCCGAGGGGGCGCCCCGGCAGCCGGGTGCCCTGAAGCTGCTCTCCGGCGAGGCCAACCCGGAGCTGGCGCGCCGGATCGGCGAGGTGCTCGGCGAGCCGGTCGCCGCCATGCGGATCACGCGTTTCGCGGATGGCGAGTACGACGTCAAGATCGCCGAGAGCGTCCGCGGTGCCGATGTCTTCCTGATCCAGCCGACCTGCCAGCCCGTATCAGAAAACTTGATTCAGCTATTTATCATTCTCGATGCGCTGCGCCGAGCCTCGGCCGGTCGCATCACCGCCGTGGTGCCATATTATGGCTACGCCCGCAAAGAAAAGAAGACCCAGGCGCGCGATCCGATCTCGGCCAAATTAATGGCCGATATCATTACCCTCGCCGGGGCGAACCGGGTGATCGCCCTCGATCTCCATGCCGACGCCATCCAGGGCTTTTTCGATATTCCGGTGGACCACCTGACGGCCGAAAAACTCCTGGTCGATTACATTCGCAAGCTGCACCTGCCGAACGCGGTCATCGTCTCGCCGGACGTCGGCGGCGCAAAGCGCGTCGGCGACCTGGCCCGGCTGCTCGACCTGCCGATCGCGTTTGTCTACAAGCGACGCCCGAAGGACGATGTCGTGTCCGAACAGCGCGTGGTCGGCGACGTGGGAGGCATGGATGCCGTCGTCGTGGATGACTTGATCTCGACCGGCGGCACCCTGGTGGGCGTCTCCCACGCGCTCCGTGCCGAGGGCGCCGCCAGCATCCGGGTGCTGGCCACCCACGGCGTGCTCGCCGGTGACGCCGTCGACAAACTCGCAGACTCGCCGATCGAAGAGATTGTGATCACGGACTCGATTCCGCTACCTGCCGACAAGCATCATCCAAAGATAAAAATCCTGACCGTAGCCCCACTGCTGGCTGAAGCGATCCGCCGCGTCCACGAGGATCGTTCGGTCAGCGAGCTATTTAAGTAACACTTGGATACCACGGCCTGGATCGAGCTGATCATCATCGCCGTCTCTCTGGTCCTGGCCGCCCTGGCGGCATCCGCTGAAACGTCGCTGACGTCGATCAGCCGGGTGCGATTACGGACCCTGGTCGAGCAGAAGGTGCCACAGGCGATCGTCGTAGAGCGGTTGCACCGGGACCCGAACGCCTATCTGTCGACGATCCTGATCTTTAACACGGTGGCCATCATCATGGCGTCGTCGGCCGCCACGCTGCTGGCCATCCGCCTGTACCAGGACCGGGTCCCCGAGTGGCTGGTCAGCCTCGTGTTGTCGCTGGCCGTCCTGGTCCTTTGCGAGATCACCCCCAAGACGATTTCGCTGCAGCGGGCCGAGCGGGTCGCGTTACGGATGGCGCGGCTGGTGTCGGGCGCCACCTGGGTGATGCGCCCGGTCGTGTTTGTCCTGACGGCGATCACGCGACTGATTCTGCGCATGCTCGGCGGCAAAACCCAGGTGCGAGGCCCGTTCGTTACCGAAGAAGAATTGAAAATGCTGGTCTCGGTGGGCGAGGAAGAGGGTGTCCTCGAAGAAGAAGAACGCGAGATGATCCACGGCATCTTCGAGATGGGCGACATGCGCGTCCGCGAACTGATGGTGCCGCGGACGGACCTGGTCGCGATCGAGGTCAACGAGCCGGTCGAAAAAGCCGTCGACCTGGTCACCAAGCATGGCCATACCCGGATCCCGGTCTATGACGGCAACCTCGACCATATCGTTGGCGTGCTGTACGCCAAAGACTTACTCAGGGCCGTGGTCCGCGGCGAGCAAAAGACCCTGCGCGAGATCGCCAGGAAACCGTATTTCACGCCCGAGTCCAACAAAGTCCAGGACGTGCTGCGCGATCTTCGCAAGAACCGCGTCCACATGGCGATCGTGGTCGACGAGTACGGCGGGACGGCCGGCGCCGTCACGATCGAAGATATTCTCGAAGAGATCGTCGGACCGATCCAGGACGAGTACGACATCGGCGAGGAAGACGAGATCCAGTTCATCAGCCCGAACGAGGTCGTCCTCGACGGCCGGGTCAGCGTCGACGATGTCAACGAATTACTCAAGCTCGAGATCGCGGCCGACGACTATGACACCATCGGCGGCTATGTGCTGAACCAGCTCGGCGCCGCCCCCAAGGTCGGCGCGACGCTCAAGCTGGGCACTGGCGAGCTGCGCGTCGAGGCGGTGCAGGGGACGCGGATCAAGAAAGTCCGCATCCGGAGCGAGAACCCGTTTCAGATCCCCGAGGTGGATCAGAGCCAGCCGAGCCTTTCCAGCTCGGCGCAACTGGCGAAGCGGCCGCAGCTACCGACGTAGGGTCATGACGTCATTTCGCCGGCGCAGCCGCGAGGCCAGGCCGCCGGCGATGGACCGGGCCACGGCGAGCTCGGCCTGATTCCAGACCCCCAGCAGCACGGTCAGAATGGCATACAGCAGGAAGCCGATCGCGAGCGCCAGCAGCACTGGGAGCAGACCCCGCACCCGCGGAGCGAGCAAGAGTCCGTACAGCACCAGCCCGGCGGCGGCCAGGCCTGGCCGGAGCACCACTTGGACCAGCGCCGTGCGCAGCTCGATCCGCAGCAGCCATCGCTGCACGGCATAGTTCATCGTCACCAGCAAGAAGGCGCCCGTAACCAGCAGCGCGATGGCCGCACCCACGGCGCCGATGCGGGGCACCAGCAGTAAGGTCAGCGTCAGGTTGACCACGGCGCTGGCGATGGTCAGGCCGGCGTTCCAATCGGGATGGCCGGTCGCGTCGGCGGCGAAGCCCGAAACGGCACTGACCGCCACGAGGCCGTAGGCGAGCGCCAGAACGGCGAGGATCTGCGCGCTGTTGTCGGCGAAAGCGGGCCCAATCCAGGCGTCGAGGATCGGCCAGGCGAGCAGGCTGGGCAGGATGGCCAGTGGAATCAGCGCCACCACGCCGAGCTTCGCCGCCGACAGGTAGAGACGTTGCAGCCGGCGCTCGTCGTGCAGCGCGTGCAGCTCGGATGCGGCGGGGAAGAACGCCCCGGTAATGCCCTGCTGGACCACCACGAACTTCTGACACATGCTGACCGGGACGCCGTAGTAGCTGACGGCGGCGATCGGCAGGAAGGCGGCCACGATCAGCCGGTCGACGTGGAAGATGACCTGCACGGCCGCCTGATTCAGAAACTTCATCGAGCCGAAGCGGGCCAGCTCCCCGACGGCGGAGCGATCCAGCCGCGGGCGGACCCGGATGCCGGGTAGCAAGCGCCGCGACACGAGCATGAAAACGACAAGGCTCAGCACGTTGATGGCGATCGTCACCAGCGCCAGGCCCCGCAGCCCACCACCCAGTGTGACGACCAGCACCTGCCCGATCGCGGTGACCGTGCCCAGCGCCAGGGTCCGGCTGGCGAAGAGGTCGAGCCGCTGCAAGCCCTGGGCGATCGCGACGAACAGGAGGAGCACCATGTTGCAGGCAAAGCCCGCGGCAGCGACGTAGAGCACGAAGCGCGCGTCGGCTTGCAGCGCGTCTGGCACGTGAAGCACGGAACGCACCGCGGCGGGTGTGACGAGCGCGATCAGTCCGCCGCCGACAATCGCCAGTCCGATCAGCAGGCTGAGCGCGGTGCCCAACACCCGTTCGAGTCGCACCCGGTCCCCGCGGGCGTTGTGGACGGCGATCGAGCGGACGACCGCCGGCGTCAATCCCAGATCGAGCAGCGCGGTGTATCCCAGGAGCAGGCTGGCCAGCACGAAGACGCCATAGGCAGCGGGGCCGACCCGGTGCAGGACGATCGGCACGGTGACGATCACCAGCAGCGTGAGCCAGACCTGGCTGGCGACATTGAAGAGCACGTTGGTCGCCACGCGGCGACCGCCGGTCATGGGATCGCTCACGCCATCGTCGCTACTATAAGCATTCTTGCTGATCGAGGAAGCCCGCTGGCTGGGCGAGCAACTCTCGGCCCTCGACCCGGAGCGCGTGTTCCCACTGCTCGACGTGGGAAGCTCGACGATGTCGTTCCGGACCCAGGAGCAACCCTGGATCGATGAGCTGATCTTTGCGCCGGCGCGTGCCGCGGGGCGCACGGTTTTGCACCTGGACGCCAAATCCGCGGAGGGCGTCGACATCGTGGCCGACCTGAGCGATCGACTCGCGATCAGCGGCCTGGCGGCGCGCGGGTTTCGATCGATCTTGTGCTCGAATCTCCTCGAGCACGTCGTCGACCGCGGTCAGATTGCGCTCGCGCTGCTGGAGATCGTTCCGCAGCGCGGCTATCTGTTCGTCTCGGGTCCGTATCGTTACCCGTTGCATCCCGACCCGATCGACTCGATGTTTCGGCCCACGCCCCGGGAGCTGGCCGGACTGTTTCCAGGGACCCGGCTGCAGCGCGAGGCGATCATCAAGGATGGCAGGTACCTCGACGAGATTCGTCGTACGCCGGTCGAATTCATCCGCCTGCTGGTTCGGTTGCTCTTGCCCTTCTACAAACCAGCCCGATGGCGGCGGGCGGCGATGCAACTGGTCCGCTATCTGCCCTGGATGTTCCGGCGCTTCGAGGCCACCTGCATCATCCTCGTCCGGGAGGGTTAGCGTTGCAGCCGAATCGCGGCCAGCGCGAAGGCCGCGGCGCTCGCCAGTTCTACAGCGCGACCGGACTGGATGGCCTTAAGAAAATCGGGCAGAGGAACGAGCTCGATCATCAGCTCAGCCAGATCCTGGCCATCCGGCTTCGTCGCTTCGGCGGCGTTCTGTGCCATAAAGAGATGGGCGGTGCCACACCCCCGATTGCCATCGACGACGAAGCGCCCCAGCGGGTTCCAGTCGGACGCTTCGAAGCCCGTTTCCTCCAGCAACTCGCGCTTTGCGCCACGCAACGGATCTTCGTCGGGTTCGAGGAAGCCGGAGGGAAGCGTCAGCGTGACCTGCCGAGCGCCGGGTCGATAGTGCCGCTCGGCGACCACCCGCTGATCCGCAGTGATCGCGACCACCACGGTATAGGCCGGCAGCCGAACTGTGTAGAAGTCGTCGATCTGTCGTCCGTCGGGAAGCCGCATTTGCTCGCGAAGGACTTCTAACCATGGCGGGACGCGTAGCAGGGACTCAGCCGAGATCGGTTGCCACGCTTGTGGTCGCACCGACCGTCAGCATAGCGTGAGGACCGGCGCAGATCCCCCGCGTCGATTGCTCTTCGTCAGCCATTCGAAAGAAGTTGGCGGTGCGGAATCGTACCTGCGCAGTCTGATTCTCTACAGCCGCGACGCGCTGCGTCGGGACGACCACGACGCTCCCGTCACGCTGGTGTGCCGGCCCGACACCGCGCTCGACGACTGGGTGCGCGAGATTCAGCGGGCGGGCGTCGAGGTCGAGCGGATCGATCTGAAGCGGCTTTCGGATTACGCCCGGCTGCTGCGCCTGGCGCGGCGTGCCGACCTGGTTCATCTCGTGCTTGCCTACCCGGTGGGGAAGTACCAGCTGATCGCCGCCTTGCTGGCCAGGCTTGCCCGGCGTCCCCTGGTTCTCACCCACCAGCTCCCGATCGACCTCGACGACATCGCGATGTCGTCGCTGAAACGCGCCGCCTGGTCGGCTGCGTTTCGAAGCTACCGGGTCATCGCACCCCGCCACATCGCCGTCTCTCAGGCGGGGCGAGGCCTGCTCATCCGACGCTACGGTTTCGCGCCAGGGAGGGTCACCGTGATTTACAACGGCGTTGACCTGCGCCGGTTCGCGCTGCTCGATCCAGGTTCGCTGGCCGACGCCCGGCGGCGGATGGGCGAGGCGATCGCCCCGGAGGGCTGGAGCGGAGAGCTCCTGCTTGCGATAACCGTGGCGAGGCTCAATGAGCAAAAAGGGCTGCCGGACCTGCTGCAAGCGGCCGCCATCGTGAAGGGGCGATCGCCCAATGCGCGCTTTTTGATCGTGGGAGGCGGCGAGCTGGAGGCCAGCCTCAGAGAGCAAATCCGACGGCTCGGGCTCGCCGACACCGTCGCTCTGGCCGGCCAGCAATCATCCGGCGTGGTCGCGACCTGGGTCGCCGCCAGCGACCTGTTCGTGCTTCCCAGCCACCGCGAGGGCCTCCCGCTGGCGCTGGTCGAGGCGATGGCGGCTGGCTGCGCCCCGGTGGCGACCCGGGTCGGGGGTGTCCCGGAGGTGATCACTGGCGACTCGATGGGCCTGCTGGTGCCGGCCAACGATCCCGTCCGGCTTGCGCAGGCCATCGCGGCCCTTTTGCACGACGCCGGCCGGCGGGCCGCGATCGGCGCCGCCGCGCGGCAGCGTGTCAGGGATGCCTTCGACATTGATCGCTGCGTCGCCGCGACGTTCGCGGTCTACCAGGAGATCGTGAAGAATCGGGAAGCTAGGCGCTGACCGATTCGGCTGATGACGTTCCGCCCGCCGGGGCAGCCGTGACCCGGGTCTGCCGGCTGGCCAGATAGAGCGTGATGGAGGCGCCGGCCGCCCACCAGAACAGAAAGGTGGTCGCGAAGTCTCCCCAGATGTCGCTGGTCAGCGTGATTGGCGCCAGCCCGGCGGCGGCCACGGCGTAGATCAACGGCAGCATCGAGGCCAGCGGGTCACGCCAAAGCCGGAAGTAGACCAGCACGGCCGCAAAGAATGGCACGGCATAGATCAGGAGATACAGGATGCCTCCGACCACGCCGAGGTCGCCGAACATGTCGAAGACGGCGCTCTCACCCGTTCCCGAGCTGGGCCCGTAGCGGTGGACCGATGAGCCAACCCCACCGCCCAGCGGGTGCTGCACGACGTACTGCAGGTCGTACCCCAACTGACCGGCGTGCTCGTTCAGCGACGGGTCGGCGACGCTCGAGATGTTCAGGTGGGTCGGCCGCTGGGCGACCGGCACGAGGTTGCGGTTCATCAGGGGACCGACGTAGACGTATTGGAAGATCATGAACATGGCGAGCCCCGCCACGACCGGGGTTGCGTAGAGGACCCAGCGCCGGCGCGTCAGCACGGCCAGCATCAGGAATTCCGCGACGGTCATCAACAGGGCCAGCCGCGTCAGGCTGAAGAGAATGCCGGCCAGCAGCAGGATCGTCAAGGCCGACGCCAGCCAGCGTTTGCGGGCCTGCTTGAGGGCCAGGATGAGGGCGACCGCCAGCGGCACGACGACGAGGCCGGCGTATGCGATCCCCAGCGGGCTCACGTAGGTCGAGACCATGCGCCGCAGCAAAAGACCGTCCGCGGTGGTCTGGAAAAAGTTCGCCGGCAGGCCCTTCGGCCCGTTGTAGACAAACCCCAACCAGGCCGACAACTGGTTGACGCCCCAGCCGAACCAGTCCGGGGTGGGAACCAGCCACAACTCCCAGAGGCCGAACAGGCCGACCGCGGCGGCCGACCCGAGAATGGCCCAGGCCACCCAGCGGAGGTCCGCCCGGCTGCGCGGCTGGAAGACGCGGCCGAACAGGTAGAGCAAGGGAAGCAGCAGCAAGACGCGCAGGCCGATCACGCGCTGCTGGAGATTGGCGCTGCCGTGCAAAAGGCTCGGGGGTAGCACGGTGTAAATGACGGCGACCCCGGCGAAGACGGCCACCAGCAGGTCGAAGAGATTCGGCCGCGGAAGATGGCCGGCGCGCCAGGCCCGGATGAAGGCCGCAGCGGCCATGAGCGAGAGCAGCAGCAGGATGCCTTCCTTCCAGGACTGCACGATCCGCACCACCGGGGCCGGCGTTCGCTGCGCCAGCAACACCATGATCAGAAAGTTGTGAAATGCCATCCCGGCGACCAGCACGCCCAGCGCGCGAAACGGCGAGCGCCAGATCTGCCACACCGCCAGCGCATAGATCGCGACCAGCAGCAGGACCAGCAAGACGGCCGCGACCGTCATGTGAGCTCGTACCGCCGCAGCCCGAGCTTCTGCTGGGCCAGCTCGAAAAGGAACCAGGGGTTATCGACCAGGTAACGGCGCCAGAGCCGGCGAGGCTCGTGAGCCAGCCGGAAGAGCCATTCCAGGCCGGAGCGCTGCATCCAGGAGGGGGCCTGGGCGACGGTGCCGCTGTGGAAGTCGAAGGCGGCACCGACGCCGATCAACACCGGCGCGGTCAGTCGCGCTCGCATCCGCGCCATCCAGAGCTCCTGCTTGGGCGTGCTGATCCCGACCCAGACGATGTCGGGCTCGGCGCGATTGATCAGCTCGACGGTGTCGTCGCTGCTGAGCTCGTCGACGGACTTGAACGGCGGGGTGTGCGTGCCGGCGATGCGCAGCCCGGGAAATCGCTCGCGCATTCGCTGCGCCAGCCGGGACGCGACATCAGCCCCGCCGCCGTAGAAGTAGTGGCGATGGCCGGCCGCCTGCCCGTGCTCCATCTCGGCCAGCATCAGGTCGGGCCCGTAGACGCGCGTCACGTCGGGATAGCCGGCCATGCGCGACAACCAGACGAGCGGCATGCCGTCCGGCGTGTTCATCCCCGACGCGTTGACCAGCCGGCGAAGCGCGTCGGAACGGCGGCACTGCATCACGGTATGGACCGTGCAGACGCACACGTATTGACGGGCGCGGCCCTGGATCCAGTCGTCGATCTGGCTGAGGGCCGTGGGCATGCTGATCGGACTGATGCCGGTGCCCAGCACGTTGACGCGCGGCGATCCCATCAATGAGGCCTCACCCCGAGCTCGGCATAGAGCTCGAGATAGCTGGAGGCGATCGATGCCCATGAAAAGCGCGTCTCGACTTTCCGGCGTCCCTGCTCACCCATCCGTGCCCGCAGGCCGCTGTCATCCAGCAGCGTGGTCAGCCGGTCCGCGATGGCGGTTGGGTCCTGGGGCACCGTCCAGCCGTCGACGCCGTCGTCGATCAGCTCTTTGACGGCCGGGGCGGGGCCGCCGATCACGGGCTTGCCGCAGGCCCAGGCGTCGAGGAGCGCGCCGCCGAAGCTTTCGCGCGATGACGGGACGCAGAGCACCTCGCAGGCCCGGAGCAACGAGTCGCGCAGGCGATCATCGACGGAGGCGAGGTAGCGAACGTTAGTCGGGGCGTTCGCAAAGGCGCGCGCGTGGCCGCGGACGTCCGGGCCGGCAAACACGAAGAGGATGTCCTGGCGCGAGGCGAGCAGCCCGGCCGCGGCTAGCAGCTGGCGAAAGCCCTTGTAGTCATGGAGCTGTCCGAGAAAGAGCACGATCCGCCGATCGCCCAGTCGCTGAAGGGCGAGATCCGGCGAAGCCGCCGGGTCGCTGAGCGGCCCGACCGGGATGACGCGGACCCGGTCGGGGGCGGCCCCCTGGCTGATCAGCCAATCGGCTTCGGCTCGGGTGAGCGCCACCAGCCGGTCGGCGGAGCGGTACAGCTCGCGGAAGGCCGGCGAGTTCCAGCCGAGCGGCCGCTGGTGCCGCAGCGGGGTGAAGACAAACGGCACGCCCGACCGCCGCGCCGCCAGGTACAGCCCGAGCGAGAACGCCTCCCGTCCCATAAAGATGTTGTGAATCAGGCCGGCGCCGTCGACCACGCCGGCCAGCTCGGTTGCCAGGAGGCGTCCCATCAGGCCGGGCGCCGGACTCTTTGGCAGGTGATAGATCGGCGCCAGCGCCGTCATCAGCCGTCGCGTGCGCGGCGACCAGCGGGGCAGCGCGCGGACGGCACGGCCGTCGACGAGGTAATCCTCCTGCTGGTCGCGAACGCCCTCGATCAGGAGCCGGAGCCAGTCGGAGCGATTGCTGGTGACCACGGTGACGACATCGATCGTGAGCCGGGTGGAAATCTCCGCGAGCAGCCGGCGCGCGTGCTGCTCCGCGCCCCCGATGGCGGGGTGATAGCGAAAACCAACCAGGCGCACCTGCGTTGAAAGTCGGGTATGGGCAGGGGAGGCCAGAACCACGTCTCCTGACAGCCGAGCTTACACGCCAAAGGTTAAGTCGCCGCTGCGCGAAGGGCGTCGCCGACGGCTCCGGCGCACGCCTCCCAGGTGAAGTGCCCCGCGCGTTGCTGGGCGGTCGCCAGCTGCGCGGCATCGGGTGGCTGCGTTGACACGCGCTCGATCGCCGTGGCCCAGGCCGGGACCGAATCCGGCTCGAGCAGCAGCGCGCCGGTCGATTGCGCGACCTCCATCACTGGTGGGATCCGGGCCGCCACCACCGGGCACCGGAGGGCGAACGCCTCCAGAACCGGCAGGCCAAAGCCCTCGAAAGAGCAGCGCCCGCGCGTGCTGATAGAGCCATTTCAGGCGGCTCGGGGTTACGGGCCCGAGCCGCACGACGGCATCCTGCAGACCGAGCCGCTCGATTTCATCGACCACGGGCTGGTAGCGCCATCCCGGCGAGCCGGCCATCACCAGGCGCAGCCGCGCGTCGTGCGGGCCCTGCCGGTAGCGGGCGAAGGCGCGCAGTGCCGTGACGTGGTTCTTGCGCGGCTCGAGGGTCCCCACCATCAACAGAAAGGGCGCGTTGTCCGGGAGCGCCGGCTGCGGGTCGGCCTGCATCAGCTCCGGGCTCGGCCCGGGATAGGCAACATGCACCCGGTCGGGCGTCAGCCGCGGATAACGGGACAGCAGCTCAGCCCGCACGGCTTGCGAAATGGTGCAGATGGTCGAGCTGCGCCGGAGCCCGATGCGCAGCATCTGCCGGGCATAGATCCCGCTCAGCGGGTCGAGCGTGTGCGGGAAGAGGCGGGTCGTCATGTCGAAGACCGTCATCACAGCCGGCACCCGGCCGCGCAGCGCCGTCAGCGCCGCCGGGCAGTAGATCACATCGCAGCGGTTACGGGCCGCCAGACGGGGGAGGGTGTCGAGGTAGTACCAGACGCGATCGGCGCCGTTGCGCATCCGGCGCAGGAGGCCCTTGTTCACGATATCGAGCTGGTGCGGCCGCGCCGCCCAGCCTGCGGGAATGAGCTCGATGCCGTCGAGCCGGCTGAGCGGTGTTTGAATTCCGCGCGTAAAGGTTCCGGTGCCCGCCGGATTCAGCGCCAGGGCATCATCGAAGAGCACGCGGAGAGTTCGAGCCATAGCTGACCGGGAAATACTTTAGGCATAATGTCAACAAATGGATTGGAAGGATCGGCGAATTCTTGTCACCGGTGGCGCTTCGTTCATCAGCTCGCATCTCATCGACGCGCTGGCGGCCAATGGCGCCACCCGGATCCGGGTGATCGATGACCTGAGCAGCGGCCACCTGCAGAACATCCAGCCGCACCTGGACCGGGGCCTGGTGGAGTTCCATCGAGCCGACCTGCTGACGCCGGGGGTGGCGGAGGACATGGTGAGCGGGATGGATACGATCTTCCATCTGGCGGCGATCCATGGGGGTCGGGGCTACGTCGACCTTCACCAGGCCGCCTGCGCCCAGAACCTCGCGCTCGACGGCATGCTGGTCAAGGCGGCGTACGAGGAGGGTGTCGACAAATTTGTGTTCGCCTCGTCGGGGTGCGTCTATCCGAACTTCATCCAGCAGGACGTCAGCAAGGAGCTGTATCTCACCGAGGACATGGTTGGCCCGCCCTTCGACGCGGACAACATGTATGGCTGGGCGAAGCTGATGACCGAGATGACGCTCAAGGCGTATCACAAGGACTACGGCATGAAGTCGGCGTCCTGTCGCTTTTTCACGGTCTACGGGGAGCGGGGCGTGGAGAACCACGCGGTGATCGCGATGATCGCCCGCGCCTTCATCGGCCAGAATCCGTTCGAGGTCTGGGGGGACGGCACCCAGGTCCGCAACTGGACGTACGTGGGCGACATCGTCAGCGGGATGCTGCTGGCGGCGGAGAAGGTCGACGATGGGACGGCGATCAACCTGGGAACCACGGAGCGGACCCGGGTGATCGACGCGGTCAAGGAAGTGCTTCGCTATACCGGGCGAAAAGCCGAGATCAAGCTTCGCCCCGACATGCCGACCGGGCCGCTGAACCGGGTGGCCAGCAATGACCTCGCCAAGCAACGGCTGGGATGGACGCCGCAGGTGAAGTTCATGGACGGCCTGCATCAGACCATCGACTGGTATTTCAAGACCAAAGACCCGGTCAAAGTCCGAGGCTATCTCGAGCGGATGCTGACCGGCCGCGAAGAGGAGACGGCGCAGCCGACCGTCCGGGTTTCGGCGTCGGCGTAAACGTTACAGCCGCCTCGCTCGTTTAAGAGCCGGATAGACCGTTAGCATCGGCGGTCGTGGAGGCCATGGTCAGCCGGTTTCGACGTATTGGAATTGCCGGGTGTATTGCCGGGCTGCTCGTCGTCGCGGTCCCCCAGAATGTGCCCGCGCGGGCCGCGCCGGCCACCCAGGGTGACCCGGCGGTCGGACCGCACGCCCGCCAGGATGCCGAGCACGCATCGGTCCCCCTGGCGCTTGCGCCGGCCCATGGTTCCATCACGCCGCGCGCGCAGGTCAAGGCAGCGCCCAGCGCCGTCGCCGGGCCGTCGACGCCGTCCGTCGCTGCCAGCAACAAGCTGTTTCGTGAAGTCTTCGGCTTCGCGCCCTACTGGCAGCTGAGCAGGAACGCGTCGTGGAACTACTCGCTGCTGAGCACGGTGGCCTACTTCGGCCTGACCGCGAACAACGACGGCACGTTCAATACCAGCGACTCCGGTTGGACGGGATGGAACAGCCAGGCGCTGACCGACACCTTCAATCGCGCGCACGCGGCGGGCGATCGGGACGTGGTCGTGATCAAGGCATTCAGCAACGCCACCATCAACGGGATCGTCAGCTCGAGCACCGCCCGGCAAACGCTGATCACCAACACCATCAACGCCATCGCGCAGCGGGGCCTGGATGGGGTCAACATCGACTTCGAGGGATCGACGAGTTCTTCGTATCCCAACCTGCAGGCCGACTTCACGAGCTTTACGGGCCAGCTGTCGGCGCAGGTGCATCAGCGCTGGCCCAACGCCATGGTGAGCGTCGACACCTACTCCGGCGCGGCCAGCTGGGACGCGGGCTTCTTCAACATCAGCGCGCTGGCGCCCAAGGTCGACGCGTTTTTCATCATGGGGTACGACATGGCCTCGGGCAACATGCCGGGGCACGCCGGCCCGAACGCGCCGCTGACCGGCTGGACCTACAACGACACCACCGCGGTCGCCCAGTATCTGTCCAAGGCGCCCGCCTCCAAGATCATCCTGGGCGTGCCTTATTACGGATATAAGTGGTCGACCACGAACAATCAGCCGTACGCGTCGATCGTGCCCGGCTCGGGGGCCATCGCCAACACCTACTCGGGCGTGCTCGATGACCTCAGCTGTGGCGCGCAGCAACAGGCACGCGGCTGGGACGGAACCGCGCAGTCTCCCTGGTCGTCGTGGTGGAGCCCGGGTGTGGGCGACCCCTGCGGCGGTAACTACAACAGCTGGCGCGAGTTGTACTACGACGATGCCGCATCGCTGGCCAGGAAATACGACCTGGTCAATGCCAACAACCTGCGCGGCGCCGGGATGTGGGCGCTGGGGATGGACGGCTCCTCGCCGGACCTCTGGAATGCGATCGCCGGCAAATTCGTCGTGACCTATCCATTCACCGGCATGTACACCGTTGACGCGTTCGGCGGCATCCAGTCCGACGCCTCGTCGGTCCCGCTCGGTGGCAGCGGCTACTGGCCGAATTGGCCGGTCATCCGCGCCGCGGCCCTGCTGCAGGACTCCAGCGGCGGGTATGTGATGGACGCCTTCGGCGGCCTGCATCAATTCGGGCAGGCGACCTCGATCACGGATGAGGCGTACTGGAACAACTGGCCGATCGCCCGCGACGTCGCGCTGCTGCCGGGGTCGACCACGACCGCGGCCAGCGGCTACACCCTGGACGGCTGGGGGGGCTTGCACGCGTTCGGCGGCGCGCCGGCGACCCGGGGCGGCCCGCTGTGGCCGAATTGGGACATCGCCAAGCGCATCGCCCTGCTGAGCGATGGAACCGGGGGCTACGTCCTGGACGGCTGGGGCGGACTGCACGCCTTCGCCATCGGCGCCAACCCGATGCCGCCCAGGATCACGAATGCCGCCTTTTGGCCGAATTGGAACATCGCGCGCGACATCTCGCTCACGCCCGGCAGCACCGCCGGCAACGTCTCGGGCGTGACCCTCGACGGCTGGGGTGGCTTGCATCAATTCGGGTCGGCGGGCGCGGTGCGCAGCTCGGGTTTCTGGCCGTCTTGGGACATCGCCCGCGCCGTCAGGCTGTCGCCGGCCAGCACCGCCGCCCAGCCGCAGGGCTGGATGATGGACGGCTGGGGCGGGATGCATGCCTTCGGCGGCGCCCCCACCATTTACGCCTACGCCTACTGGCCGAATCGTGAGGTCGCCGTGCAGTTGCTCGTCGAGTAAAGAACAAAGAAGGGAAGCGGGAAGCCGGGCCGCGCAGGAATCTGCCGGTTCGTTTCGTCGAACGAACAAGCGGGAGGTTCTTCGCTATGCGGATTCGTCTTCTCGCGATCATCCCGGCTGTCGTCCTGCTCTCGGCGTTCCAGGATGGCGCCGCCGTCACTTCGCCGTGGGTCGGAAACCGCGCGGTCACTAACACCGCCCAGCAGCCGGCCTTCATCAAGGACGAGCATCTCAAGCCGCTCGTTGGGGCACGGGTCAGCCATCCCGTCGCAAACCAGATGCCGAAGTTGCGGGTCGTCGGTGGGGCCCAGGCCAACGCGGTCATCCCCGCGGTGGACCTCTCCAATGCGTTCATCACCCGCCCCTACCTCGGCCAGCACATCGCGACCTCGATCTTCGACCACTGCAATCCCGACTACAGCGTCGACGGCCGGATCTGCTACTCGGACGGCTTTGTCGCGCTCTCGTCCAACGGCGTCGACCCGTCGTTCTCCAAGGGCTATGCGTATACGCGCGGGGGGAGCGACTACGTCAGCTATGACGGCCACAACGGCTGGGATCTGCCGCTCTACTACGAGAACGTTCGGGCTGCGGCCGGCGGCACGGTGCAATTGGCGGGCACCGACTCGGTCAATCCCTGCTTTGGCAACACCATCATCATCAATCACGCAAATGGCCTGAGCACCCGCTACGCGCACCTGAACGCCATCTACGTGAGCGCCGGCCAGGTTGTCGACCGCGGCCTGGTAATCGCGCAGAGCGGCAACACCGGCTGTAGCACTGGCGCCCATCTCCATTTCGGCGTCTACATCACGAGCTCGTGGACGGCGATCGACCCCTTTGGCTGGAATAGCGCCGGCGCCGACCCCTGGCCGTCGGATATGGGCGACCTGTGGCTGACCGGCAACCCGGCCGATCCGATACCGACCGCGCCGCAGAACGTGACGGCGATCGCAGCCAACGCCTCGGCAGTCGTCAGCTGGCAGCCGCCCGCCTTCGACGGCGGCCTGCCGGTGCTGAGCTACGTCGTGACGGCCAACCCCGGAGGCGCGAGCGCCACCGTGAGCGGGCGTACCACCGGCACCGTCACCGGGCTCAACAATGGCAACTCGTACACCTTCACCGTGCTGCCGCGCAATGCGGTTGGCAACGGCTATTGGTCGAGCCCATCCAACAGGATCGTCCCGACGTCGGTGCCGTGGCCGCCGCTGAAGGCGAGCGCCAGCGCCGGAAACTTCGGGGCGACCGTCTCCTGGTCACCGCCCTCCTATGACGGCGGGACGCCGGTCACCGGCTACATCGTGACCGCCTCGCCTGGCGGGGCGACCGTCAGCGTGGGCGCCGGCGCGCGCACGGCGTTCATTCCGTCCCTGAGCCCGGACACGACTTACTCGTTTACCTTGGCGGCGGTCAATGTCAACGGCAACAGCGCACCGTCGAACACGACGAACGGAGTCGCGCCCTATCCAGTCCACAGCATCTTCACGCTCGATGCATGGGGCGGTGTCCACGGGGCCGGCAGCTCGGGCGATCCCAGCATCACCGCCTACTGGCCCGACGTGAGTCGTGCCCGCTCGGCAGCCCTGCTCCCGGATGGATCGGGCGGTTACGTGCTCGATCAGTGGGGCGGGCTGCACCAGTTCGGATCGGCCGCCGCGCCCGGGCCGGTCGCTTACTGGCCGAATTCCGACCTGGCGCGCGACGTCGTCTTGCTGCCGTCGTCGACCAGCGCCCACGCCGCCGGCTACACGCTGGACGCCTGGGGCGGGCTCCATCAATTCGGTGGCGCGCCCAACGTGCCGGCCACCGCCTACTGGCCGAATACCAACCTCGCCAAGCGGGTCGTGCTGCTGAGCGATGGGACCGGCGGCTACACCCTGGACGCCTGGGGTGGGCTGCATGGGTTCGCCGTGGGAACGAATCCGCTGCCGCCGGCCATCACGAACTTCGCCTATTGGCCGTCATGGAGTATCGCCCGCGACATCGTGCTGACACCGGGCAGCACGGCGAGCAACGTCTCGGGCGTGACGCTGGACGGTTGGGGCGGAGTGCATCCTTTCGGCAGCGCCTGTGCCGTGACCGGGATCAGCGCGATGTGGCCGAACTGGGACATCGCCCGCGCTGTCCGTCTCGCCCCGGGGAGCACGGCGGCCCGCCCGCAGGGCTGGGTGCTGGACGGGTGGGGTGGTCTGCATCAATTCGGTGGAGTTCCGGCCGTGCCGACCGGCGGCTACTGGCCCAATACCAACCTCGGCGTGCAACTGATGGCGCAGTAGTCGCTGTGGTAGGGGCCGGGCGCGCGTACCCGGCCCCATATGTATCCGCCTAATAGCGTCGTTATAATTTCTCGGGTTGGGGAGGCATTCCAGGATCCCGGCGCTGGCGCACGCCATGGCGCTGGCCACGGCGTTCATCGCGGCAGCGGGCTCGAGCTCAGCGTTTGCCGCGGTGCACCACTCAAGGGCCGAAAGTCCCCCCATCCACGCCCGCAAGGCGGCAACGGCTCTCTACGTCAGCGGCTACGCGCCCGCGCAATTCCTCCACGCCTATGCCCTGGATCGCCTTGCCTGCTCCAGCGATGCCGCGCATCCATGCGGGAGCGGCCAGACGGTCGGCATCATCGACGCCTACGACGACCCGACCGTCGAGGCCGACCTGCAGACATTTGACGCGCAGTTCGGACTGCCCACCTGCACGATCGCGAACGGGTGCCTCACCGTCGCCACGCCGCAGGGCCTGCCGCCCGCCGATTCCACGTGGGCGGGGGAGATCTCGCTGGACGTTCAGTGGATCCACGCCATCGCACCGGGCGCCAAGATCCTCCTGGTCGAGTCGATTGACCGCTATTCGGACAACCTGCTGGCCGCGGTCGACTACGCGGTCAACCACGGTGCCTCCGTCGTCTCGATGAGCTGGGGCGGCGCGGAGACGAGCGACGAAACGGCGGACGACTCTCACTTTCGCGCGTCCGGCGTCAGTTTTGTCGCGGCCTCGGGCGATAAGGGCAGCGGCACCCAGTATCCAGCCGCGTCGCCCTATGTCATCGGCGTCGGCGGGACGAGCCTGCCGCTCGACGCGTCGGGCGCCCTGACCGGACCGGAGACAGCCTGGAGCGGCAGCGGCGGCGGTGCGAGCGTGTACGAAACGCAGCCGGCGTTCCAGGCGAACTTCGGGATCGCCGGCGCCATGCGCAGCATCCCCGACGTCAGCCTCGATGGCGACCCGACCACCGGGGTGGCGGTCTACGACTCCACGCCGTTCAACGGCACGACCGGTTGGTATCAGTTCGGCGGAACGAGCGCCTCAACCGCCGAGTGGGCCGGGCTGCTGGCGATGGCAAATAGCCTGCGCACGAGCCCGCTGACATCGACCCCCGGCGTCCTGTACCAGGCGGCGACCGGCAGCGCGTACGCGGCCGACTATCGCGACATCACCCTCGGCACGAATGGCAACTGCGGGACCGCCTGTTCCGCGGGACCGGGCTATGACCTGGTCACCGGGCTCGGGTCGCCGCTGGGATCGGGGTTGATTCCCTTCCTGGCACCAGGGGCCGCCCCGGCACCGACACCAACCCCAACACCAACGCCGACACCGATCCCAACCGCCACGCCGACCCCAACCCCGACTCTCACGCCGACACCAGCCCCGACTCCCACGCCGGCGCCAACCCCGACTCCCACGCCGAGGCCAACCCCGTCGCCCACTCCCACACCGATGCCAACCCCGACGCCAACTCCGGTGCCGAGCCAATCGATGTATACGCTCGACGCGTTCGGCGGCCTCTATCCGGATGGCCAGTCACCGACGTTCTACGCGGGCGTGCTGTGGCCGAACTGGAACATCGCGCGCTCCGCGGCGCTCCTGCCGGACGCCAGGGGCGGGTACGTCCTCGACGGCTATGGCGGCCTGCATCCGTTCGGCTCAGCGCCGGCGGCCTCGGGCGCCGCCTACTTCCCCAACTTCGACATCGCCAGAGACGTCGCGCTGCTGCCCGGGACGGCGAGCCCGCAGGGTTACGTGCTCGACGGCTGGGGAGGACTGCATCAGTTCGGCGGCGCGCCGGCTCCGCGGGCCACGGGCTATTGGAAAAATTGGGACATCGCCAAACGCGTCGTCATCTTGAGTGACGGCACCGGGGGCTATGTGCTGGATGGCTGGGGTGGATTGCATGAGTTCGCAGTCGGCAGCAACCCGATGCCGCCGTCGATCACCAACTTCGCGTACTGGCCGAATTGGTCGATCGCGCGCGGGATCGCGCTGACGCCCGGCGCGACGCGCGCCAGCGTTTCGGGCGTCACCCTCGACGGCTGGGGCGGCGTGCACCAGTTCGGAAGCGCCGGCGCCATCACCGGACTCAGCGGCCTGTGGGTGAATTGGGACATCGCGCGCGCCGTCTCGCTCTCGGCGGACAGCAGCGCGGCGCAGCTACGGGGCTGGGTGCTCGATGGTTGGGGAGGCATTCATGCCTTCGGCGGAGCGCCGCCGGTTCCCTCAGGCGGGTACTGGCCGAACCGCGATGTCGCCAAACAACTCCTAACTCACTAAAGGCGCAGGTAGCCCGGTAGGGAAAACGCACGATGTTGCGGGCTGTCTCAACCAGCCGAGGCTGGTATGGTATCGGCGCCGCGTCGTGCTGATGAACATACCTTCCTTCCGCCGGTTGCTGCTCGCCCTGGCCATGGCGCTCGCGTTGACGCCCGCGTCGGTGCTGGCCGACTGGACGACCTATCACCTCGACCAGTCGCGCACCGGCAACGACACGACCGAGCCGGCGGCCACCAATGTGAGCAGCGCCTGGAACGCGAACGTGAGCGGCCAGATCTACGCCGAGCCGCTGATCGTGGGCAACACGGTCCTCGTCGCCACCGAGCAGAACAATGTCTACGGGCTCGACGCTGCCACCGGCGCGGTTCTCTGGTCGAACACCTCACTCGGGACACCGGTTACCCAGTCAACCCTGCCGTGCGGCAACATCAATCCGGTCGTCGGCATCACGGGCACGCCCGTGGTCGATACGGCGACCAGCCTCATGTACGTGGTCGCCACCCTGGCGCAGCCGAACGTCCATTACGAGCTCTACGCGATCAACATCAACAACGGCGCGACGGCATGGCATGAGACGGTGTCGCCGTCAGGCAATCCGATCTACCAGGGTCAGCGCAGCGCCCTGGCCCTGGCCAACGGCCGGGTCTACATTCCCTTTGGCGGCAGGTCGGGAGACTGCGGCACCTACAGCGGGACGGTGGTCGGGGCATTGGCCAGCGGTCCCGGATCCCTGGTGAGCTATGCCCTGCCCGCCGGACACGAGGGCGGCATCTGGGCGCCGAGCGGTTCCGCGGTGGATGGCTCAGGGAATGTCTACGTCACCACCGGCAACACCACCTGCGGCAGCACCTGCAATCCCTTCGACTTCGGTGAGACGGTCCTCAAGCTGTCCCCGACGCTTGGCCTCGTCGACTGGTGGGCGCCCACGAACTGGCCGAGCTTGAACGCCGGCGACACCGACGTCGGCTCGGTCGGCCCGGCGCTGCTGCCCAACAATCGCATCTTCCAGGTTGGCAAGGGGGGCACCGGCTACATCCTCAACACCACCGGCATGGGTCACATCAGCAATGCACCGTTCTCGGGCTCGGCCTGCCCCGGAATGACCGCTGATGCGGCGTTTGGCGGCACCGCGTGGGCCGCGCCCTACATCTACGTCCCCTGCCGCACCAAGCTGGTCGCGCTCAACGTCAATACGACGACGCCGAGCTTCACTGTCGCCTGGCAGGGTCCCGCGGTTTCCTACTCCGGTCCCCCAATCCTGGCCGGCGGCGTGGTGTGGACGATCGATCCGGCCGGGACGCTCTACGGGCTCAACCCGACGACCGGCGCCATCGTCTACAACATCGGGATCACGTTCGCCAACCATTTCGCGACACCGGCGGCGGCGGGCGGCCGCTTGTTCGTCCCCGCGGGCCAGGTGTTGCGCGCCTACAACCTGGCGCCACCTCCTGTCACGCTGAATCCGTCGAGCCTGACGTTCGGCAACCGGCCGCAGGGTTCGACCAGCCCGGCGCAATCGTCGACGATCACCAACAGCAGCGGCGCGCCACTGACCATCAATAGCATCAGCATCAGCGGTGACTTCGCCCAGACCAACTCCTGTGGCACGCTGCCGGCGACCTTCGCCCCGGGCACCGGCTGTTCGGTCAGCGTGACCTTCACGCCGACCGCCAGCGGCACCCGAACCGGCTCGGTGACGATCGACGACAGCGCGACCGGCAGCCCGCATCAGCTTCGCCTGACCGGCTACTCGTTCGCCTTCAAGGCGGCCCACACGCTCGACGGCTGGGGTGGGCTCCACGCGGACGGCGGCACCCCACCACTGACCGACAGCGCGTATTGGCCGGGATGGAAAATCGCGCGCTCCGCGGCCCTGCTACCGGATGCGAGCGCGGGCTACGTCCTCGACGGCTACGGCGGCGCGCACACGGCGGGCACCATCACCAACGTGCCCACTGCGTATTTCGGCTTTGACATCGCGCGCGACATCGTCTTCCTGCCGACGGCCACCGCCGCAAACCCGCAGGGCTACACGCTCGACGGCTGGGGTGGCATCCATCCGTTCGGTGGCGCGCCCGCGATCAGCGGCGGGGGCTATTGGCCGTTTTGGGACATCGCCAAGCGCCTGGTGCTGCTCAGCGATGGCACCGGCGGCTACATCCTCGACGGGTGGGGCGGGCTGCATGGCTTCGCGGTCGGCGCCAACCCGATGCCGCCGTCGCTCAGCAGCGCCTTCTGGCCCGGTTGGTCCATCGCCCGCGACATCGCACTCGCCCCGGGAAGCACCGCCGCGAATGTTGCCGGCGTAACGCTTGACGGCTATGGTGGCGTGCATCCCTTCGGCGCTTCGGGCGCGGTCAGCGGCGAGGCGCTGTGGCCGAACTGGGACATCGCCCGGGCGGTGCGCTATTCGCAGGACAGCACGGCGGCGAACCCGATGGGCTGGACGCTGGACGGCTGGGGCGGGATCCATCAGTTCGGCGGCGCGCCGGCCATCCCGATGGGCGGCTTCTGGCCGAACTTCGATATCGCCACCCAGCTGATCATCGGCTGACGCGCGACCCTCGGTTCGGGTGAGAAACTTCTAACCCGGCACCGATCCATGCAGACCTTCACCATGATGCTTCAGGCGAGCGGCTTCGCTCTTGCCATGCTGGTGATCGTCACGCTCATCGGGTTTGGCGTGACGGCCTGGGGTTTCGTTGATGGAGACCTCGAGTTGCTCGTCGTCCCGATCGTCGGGCTGGCCGTCACGGCGGTCGGGATCCAGCTGCTGACGCCGGTCCTGCCACCCTGGCTCACGCTGGTTGTGCTGCTGGCGGCGTTCGGCATCTTCTCCGGATGGACGGCCTGGAAAAAGCGCGCGCCGCTCCGGAAAGCACTGCGCCGCCAGTGGTTGGAGATCGGCGCCGTCCTGGCGGCCGCGCTGCTTCTCTATCAGGCTCTGCTGGCCTACGTATTCGCGGCTCGATTCTTTACCCTCGCCGGCTGGCCCTCCGACAACATCGAGTTCTATGCCCCGGCCGGGCAGTACCTCCGCAACCATGCCTTCAATGCGAACCAACCACTGGCCATCGTCGACAATCCGACCACCAGGTACCTGGCCAGAGCCGCGTCTGAGTTTCCCAACAGCGTTGGTTCGCTCGACGGCGCCCTCAGCTTCCTCAGCCGCTGGGAGGAGCACCGGCTGTTCGACCCGCTCAATGCGTTCCTCTACGCGCTCGTCGTCCCGGCCACCTACGTCTTGCTGCGTCAGCTTGGCGTCTCGCGGGCTGCGCGCGCCGCCGCCATCCTCCTGCTGATCGCGAACCAGCTCCTCTTCTGGGTCATGGGGCTGGGCTTTCAACAGGAGATGGAAGCGATGCCGATCTTCATCGCCTCCCTCGCCCTGCTCATCTACGCGTTGCGGGTTCGCAATCCGCTTGCCGCCGGCCTCGCCGGGTTCGTCGGTGGCAGCCTGCTGGGAATCTACCTGCCGATCTTCATCCTGTTCCTCATCTGCGCCGCCGGCTATGTGGCCGTCCATCTGGTGGGCGCCGGACTCGCCCGGCACCTCGTGTCCAGCCTGCGTCAGCTCGGCTGGGCCATGGCCGGAGGGCTGGCTGCCTCCGTTGGCGGCCTCTACTGGCTGCTGAGCGGCGAGGGCGTTCGCTTCTGGCTCAGCGTGTTCGGAGTCAAGTACACCTCCGGCGGCATCTCGACCTTCTTCCCCCTGAAATTCTTGTTCGGCGTGGCCCCGATCTCCGCCCTGACCTGGCCAAGCCTCCCCGCGTTGTGGTGGGGATCGAGGTGGGCCCTGGTCAGCCGGTGGCTCGGGGTGCTCGTCCCCCTGCTGCTGCTGGGCGGTGCTGCGGTTTTTCTCCTCAAGCGCAGGCTGCCGGTGCTCGGCCTGATCGCCGCCGCGGGCCTCTATCTGGCCTATCTCCGCTTCGTCGAGCGCTATCCATACGGGTTCATGAAGACCCTGACCTACCTGGTTCCCCTTACGAGCGCGCTGATCGCCGTGGGAGCGGTGGAGCTCGTCCCGACGATCTGGGCAAGGATCTCGCGCCGCATCGAGTTTCCGCGGCCGCGCATGGCCCTGGTCTGGAAGGCGGGTTCCGCCGTGGCCGTCGCGAGTCTCATACCGATTCTTGCCACCGAAGCGATGAGCACCGTCGACATGCAGCGGCTCTGGATCAAGACCGGCCCAACCTTTCCGGCATCCTACGAGGCGATGTCGGTCCTGCCGAAGCTGGTGCCGCGCGGTGCGGGCATCCTGCTGGTCAACCCTTCCCGGTCCTACGCTGACGAGATCAAGTACGCGGCCGCCCGCTACTACCTCGTCGAGAACAACCTGGCTCTCGACGATAAGGTCGTCCCTGAGGGCCAGCTGAGCATCCGCTACAGCTTTCTTCTGGTGCCGAGCTCAGGCACGCCGGTCCCCACGGGCTTTGTCAAGCTCTGGTCTGACCCCGAACTCGGCCTCGCGCTCTACCGGCGGGGCCCGAATTCGTGACCGGCGATCCCGGCGGCCATTGCCTGGTGACCGGCGTCGCCGGCTTCATCGGGTCGACCCTGGCCGAGCACCTGCTGGCCAACGGTGACACCGTGCTGGGCGTGGATTGCTTCACGGATTACTACCCGCCCGCCGTCAAGGAGCGGAACCTGGCGACACTCCGACGCAGCCCTGGCTTCACATTCCGCGAGGCGAGCCTGCTCGATGCTGACCTGCCGGCGCTGCTGACCAACGTCGACTCCGTCTTTCACTTCGCCGCCCAACCGGGCGTGCGAAAGAGCTGGGGCACCACCTTCGCCACCTACGCCGCCCACAACGTGGTCGCCACCCAGCGCCTGCTCGAGGCGGCCCGGACCGTGCCGCTCAGGCGCTTCGTCTACGCATCCTCATCATCTATATACGGCGACGCGGCGGAACTTCCGGTCCGCGAGACGACCCTCCCCAGGCCGATCTCGCCCTACGGCGTGACCAAGCTCGCCGGCGAGCACCTCTGCGGGCTGTATGCGCGATCGTTCGGCATCCCGGCGGTTTCGCTCCGGTATTTCACCGTCTACGGGCCCCGGCAGCGGCCCGACATGGCCTTCAGCCGCTTCGTGCGCGCGATTCTGCAGGACGAGGCCCTGCCGGTGTACGGCGACGGCGAGCAAACCCGCGATTTCACATTCGTCGCCGACGCCGTTCGGGCCGCCCGCTCCGCCGCGCGGGCGAATCTCTCCCCACCTTGGGGACGGGCCTATAACATTGGTGGTGGCTCCCGGGTCAGCATCAACGCGATCGTCCGGCTGCTCGAAACCATGACCAAGAAATCGGCGCGGATCAAGCGACTGCCGGCCCAGGCCGGCGATGTCCAGCACACCTATGCCGATACCACCGCGGCGCAGGCCGAGTTGGGATACCGGCCGGAGTACGGGCTCGAAGCCGGGCTGCGGGCCGTCGTCGATTGGGAATCGGCGCTGGTCGCGGGAGTCCGATGAGCGGGCGCCGGCAGCGCACCCTGCTCTCGGCGCCAAACGGCATCAAGGAAAAGCCTGAGATTTCCGTCGTCGTTCCGATCTTCGACGAGGAGGACAACGTCGGTGAGTTGCACCGGCGGCTGAGCGAAGCCCTCGAGTCACTGGGCCGCCCCTACGAGATCCTCTACGTCGACGACGGCAGCCGCGACCGGAGCTTCGAACGTCTCTGCGCGCTGGCGGAAGACGACCCCCACGCCCAACTCGTGCAGTTCCGCCGCAACTTCGGGCAGACCGCTGCCCTGCAGGCCGGCATCGAGCACAGCCGCGGCGACATCCTCGTCTTTCTCGACGGCGATCTGCAGAATGATCCTGGCGACATCGGGCTGCTGCTGGCCAAGCTGGACGAGGGTTACGACGTGGTCAGCGGTTGGCGGCGCGACCGCAAAGATCCATGGCTCTCGCGCCGGCTTCCCTCGTTGATCGCGAACGCCCTGATCTCCCGGGTGACCGGCGTGGTGCTCAAGGATTATGGCTGCACCCTCAAGGCCTATCGGCGCGAGGTCATCGAGGACGTCAAGCTCTACGGCGAGATGCATCGATTCATCCCGGCCCTGGTGTCCTGGTCCGGTGCAAAAGTGACCGAAGTCCCGGTGCGACACGAGCGGCGGCGCTTCGGCAAGTCGAAATACGGGATCTCGCGGACCTTAAGGGTCCTGCTCGACCTGATCACCGTCAAGTTCCTGGGCAGTTACTCGACCAAGCCGCTTTACGTCTTCGGCATGGCCGGTCTCATCTTCTGGCTGCTCGCCGTCCTCTCGGGCGTGATCGTCATCGTCGAGCGGTTGCTTCCGCCCTATCCGCAGGCGCACAACAATCCGCTGCTCCTGCTCGCCGTCTTCCTGGGAACGCTCGGCGTTCAGTCCATCATGCTGGGGCTGCTCGCCGAGCTGATGATTCGCACCTATCACGAGTCGCAGGCCAAGCCGACGTACGTCATCCGGCAGGTCATCGCCGGGGGAGGTCTCCGCCTGAGGAAACCCGGTCGGGCGGGCGCGCCGCCCGAGCTGGCTTCCACGCCCGGCGCCGAGCGAGGCCGCTAAGCCAGGGTGTGCGGCATCTGCGGCCTGGCCGTCAGGAGCGGCCCGGCCCCGGACCTGCAGCTATTGACCCGAATGTGCGACACCCTTGTCCATCGAGGTCCCGACGACCAGGGCATCCTGCTGCGCGATGGCGTGGGACTCGGCGTCCGCCGCCTGGCCATCATCGACCCGGTCGGCGGCCACCAGCCGATTCACAACGAGGGGAAAACCACCTGGATCGTCTTCAACGGCGAGATCTACAACTTCCCCGAACTGCGTGAACGGCTTCAGGACACAGGCCATCGTTTCTACACCCACACCGATACCGAGGTCATCGTCCACGCCTACGACGAGTGGGGGGAGGGATGCGTCGAGCGACTCAACGGCGTGTTCGCCTTCGCCATCTGGGACAGCCGGCGCGGTCGCCTCTTTCTGGCCAGAGATCGGCTCGGCGTCAAGCCGCTCTACTACGCGCTCACCCCGGAGCGGCTGGCGTTCGCGTCGGAGCTGAAAGCGCTGTTGTCGATTCCAGGGCTGAGGCGCGCGGTGGATCTCGCCGCGCTTGACGATTACCTGGCTCTCGAGTACGTGCCGAGCCCTCGCTGCATCATCGCCGGCATTCAGAAGCTGCCCCCAGGTCACACGTTGACCTGGGATCAAGTAGGTGGCGTGGCTTGCCCTCGCCGGTACTGGGACGTCGACCTGACGGCAGGCGAGCAGCAGCCGGACCGCACGCCGGTGGCGCAGCACGCCGAGGAGCTTCGCTCCGTGCTGCTCGAGTGCGTGCGCAAGGAGCTGATCGCCGACGTGCCGCTGGGAGTCTTTCTTTCCGGTGGCATCGACTCGAGCACCGTGACCGCCATGATGACCCGGCTTTTACCGGGCAAGGTCCACAGTTTTTCCATCGGCTTTACCGACCGCTCCTTCGACGAGTCTGGATATGCCCGCGAGGTGGCCGCGCATCTGGGAACCAATCATCACGAAATGATCTTCGAGACGAGCATGCTCACCGATCTCGTTCCGACGGTCACGCAGATGATGGATGAGCCGCTTGCCGATGCCTCGATCGTGCCCACCTACCTGCTGTCTCGCTTCGCCAGGGAGTCGGTCACGGTCGCCCTGGGCGGCGACGGTGGAGATGAGCTGTTTGCCGGGTATCCGACGCTCCTGGCTCATCGTCTGGCCGCCTACTACCAGCGGATGCCCGCCGTGATGCGCGATCGCCTGGTGCCGGCCCTGGTTGGACGCTTGCCGGTCTCGATGGACAACATCAGCCTCGACTTCAAGTTGAAGCGCTTTGTCGACGGGGCCGGCTACTCGGTAGGCGAGCGTCATGCCCGCTGGCTCGGGTCGTTCACCAGGGAGCAGCGGGCCGAGCTCTTGTCGCCCGAGGTGAAAGCCGCGCTCGATGATTCCCAGCCGACCGACCTGGTAGCGGAGCACCTGGCTCGCCACCGGTTTGTCGACCCGCTCAACTCGGTGCTCTACCTGGACATGAAGATGTACCTCGAGAACGACATCCTCGTGAAGCTGGATCGCGCCAGCATGATGGCCTCGCTGGAGGCGCGGGTGCCCCTGCTGAACGTGGACCTGGTGGAACACGTGGCCCGCCTGCCCATTTCCCTGAAGCTCCGTGGCCGTGAGTCGAAGTTTCTGCTCAAGCGCGCACTCCACGACGTCTTGCCGGACCGCATCCTGGGGCGGGGGAAAAAGGGCTTCGGGATGCCGGTCGCGAAATGGCTGCGCGGCCCGCTCCGCGAGATGGCGTTGGCGGCGCTGTCGCCGGAGAAGATCGAGCGCGAGGGTTTCTTTCAGCCTGCCTACGTGCAGCGCCTGCTCGAGGAGCACCTGAGCGGCCGCAAAGACAACCGCAAGCCCCTCTGGACGCTGCTGGTCTTCGAGCGCTGGTACGACACATACGTAGCCGCTTCGCCGCCCGTTGCTCGGCCGGCGTTCGCGGTCGATCGCCCGTGAAACCGCGTCTGGTCGATTACCTTTGCTGCCCCGGCTGCCAGGGGTCGCTGCGGGTGGTTGCCGATCGGCAGGACGGTGATGAGATTGTCCAGGGAACCCTGCGCTGCGAGCGATGCGATCAGACGTACCCGATCCGGGCGGGCGTTCCCCGGCTTTTCCCAAGCCAGCTGTCTGCCAGCAAGCAGAAGACGGCGAGGGCCTTCGGCTGGCAGTGGCGGCATTTCAGGCAGATGCACGACCAGTACGAGCGGCAGTTTCTTGACTGGATCTGGCCGATCGAACCAGCATTCTTCAAGGACAAGCTGGTCCTGGATGCCGGCTGTGGAATTGGCCGGCATGCCTTCTTCGCGGCTGCTTACGGTGCCAAAGAGGTGATCGGCATCGACCTGAGCGATGCGGTCGACACGGCATTCGAAAACGTCGGGCACCTGCCCAATGCGCACATCGTCCAGGCGGACATCTACGATCCGCCCTTCCGGAGAGCCACGGCTGGCGGAGACTTCGATTTCATCTACTCGATCGGCGTCCTCCACCACCTGCCCGATCCCGAATCGGGACTCCGCTCCCTGGTGCGCTGCCTTCGTCCGGGCGGCACGTTCTTTGGTTGGGTCTACGGCTACGAGAACAACCGCCTGGTCCAGCGGGTCATCGACCCTTTTCGCCGGCATGTCACGAGCCGGCTGCCACCGCCGGCGATGCGTGCGATCGCGTTCCCGCTCGCCGTGGTCTTCCACGCCGTCGTCAAGGGACTCTACCGGCCGTTACGAGGAACCTGGCTGATCCGCCGACTCCCCGCCCACGCCTATTTGCAAAGCCTCGGCACCTTCAACTTCCGCCAGAACTACAACATCGTTTTCGACCAACTGGTCGCGCCCACCGCCGTCTACCTCAAGCGTGAGGAGTTCGAGGCATGGTTCACGAAGGCGGGGCTGGAGGACGTCGAGCTCTCCTGGCGAAATCAGAATTCCTGGCGCGGCCGGGGCCGGCTTCCCCGCGCGTTGACGCGATGACCGGCTCCGAAGGCATCATGCGCGACTACACCTACGAGATTCTCTATGCGATGGAGGAAGACCACTGGTGGCTTTCATCGCGGCGAAAGCTTGTGCTCGACTGGATCCGCAAACGCTACCCCGACCGGCGCGACCTCACGATTCTCGACGTTGGTTGCGGCACCGGGATGATGGTGCTGGAGATGGCGGCGCTGGGTCGGGTGGAGGGCGTCGATGCCTCAGATGACGCGTTGCGATTTTGTCGACAGCGCGGCCTCAGCACCGTCCGGAAGGCGAACGTGGTCGAGTTGCCGTTTCCAGATGAATCCTTTGACGTGTTGACCGGCGTGGACATCCTGGAGCATATCGATGACGACGTCGGTGCTCTGCGCGAGTGGCGTCGGGTCCTTCGTCCCGGTGGACGGCTGTTCCTGTTCGTCCCTGCCCATCAATGGCTCTGGAGTCTCCAGGACGAGATTTCGGGACACCGACGCCGCTACACGGCGCGCAGCCTGCGTGGCGTCGTCAACCGCGCGGGCTTCGTTGTCGAGCGGCAGAGTTACGTGAGCACCTATCTCTTTCCGGTCATCGTGCTGGGCCGTCTCTGGTTGAAGGCGTTGCGCCGCGTTCGCCAGGTCCAGAGCGAGAACACTCTGCACCCCGGCTGGTCGAATGGCATCCTGCGGCGGGTGTTCATGGCTGAGATCCCTCTGTTACGCCGACTCGACTTTCCGTACGGGGCCTCGCTGCTCTGCGTGGCCCGCAATCCTGACGTGCACGGTAACGGCGTGTGACCGCTGCGTGAAGAACGCAATCCCCGCTGGACGTGGCCCGTTGCTTCTCTCATGGGGAGATTCCTTCGCCGTTCACTCAGCGCAACATTCGCGCTCGGCCTGCTTTTCGTTTCGGCGCCACCGCAATCGGTGGCTGCGGTCGACCCGTACAACGCCACTGCGCAGCAGACGCTGATCAACCAGGATCGGGCGCAAAACGGAGGCCTGCCTGCACTGGCCTGGAACAACTGCCTGGCCACGATTGCACAGCAGAACGCCGATCGAATCGCCGCCCAGGGTTATCTCTCCCACACGAACGGCCCAACCCTCGACCTTGGCTGCCTCCCGGGCGCGACCTACGCCGGCGAGAACATCGCCTATACGTCGCGCGGTATCGATGATGCGCAGGTCAACACCATGTTCATGAACAGCGCGCCGCACCGCGCCAACATCCTGGGGAACTTCACGCTGGTGGCCACCGCCTGGACGATCGCGTCCAACGGCTACGGCTACATTGCCGAGGAATTCTTGAACGCGCCGGTTCCCCCCGTCGCTGATCCTTTCCGGGCGATGCTCACGCTCGATGCGTTTGGCCGCCTGCACGCCGACGGGAGCACCCTACCGCAAGCGACCACGGCGTACTGGCCGAACTGGCGGATCGCCACCGCCGCGGCGCTCCTTCCCGATGCATCGGGCGGATACGTGCTCGACGGCTTCGGCGGGCTGCACCCATTCGGGGCGGCCGGGCCGGCGCCGGCGGCCGCGTATTGGAGTGGATGGAATATCGCGCGCGACGTCGCGCTGCTCCCAGGATCGACGGCCGCGGCTCCCATGGGTTATACGCTCGACGGTTGGGGCGGCCTCCATCAGTTCGGCGGCGCGCCAGCCATCCGTGGCGGCGCCATGTGGGTCAACTGGGACATCGCCAAGCGGCTGGTGCTGCTGAGCGACGGCACCGGTGGCTACATGCTTGACGGGTGGGGCGGCCTGCACGCATTCGCGGTCGGTACCAACCCGATGCCGCCGGCGATCACGAATAATGCCTTCTGGCCCGGTTGGTCAATCGCTCGCGACATCGCCCTCACCCCGGGCAGCACGGCAAGCAATGTCTCCGGGGTCACCCTTGACGGCTACGGCGGCGTTCATCCCTTCGGCACGGCCGGCGCCGTCCAGGGAGAGGCCATGTGGCCGAACTGGAACATCGCGCGCTCGGTCAAACTGTCGCCACAATCGACCGCGGCGCAACCTCAGGGTTGGACGGTCGATGGCTACGGCGGCCTGCACCCGTTCGGCGGTGCGCCGGCGGTTGCCTCTGGTGGCTACTCGCTCGGTCGCGACCTCGCCGTCCAACTCATCGAGGGCTAGGTCTTTTTCGCCGATTGTCGCGCCGCGGCGTTTGGCGGTATCCTTACCGCGGGCCGCGGCCACCCGGGGTAATGTTTCGCGGTCCCTCGAGCCAACGTCGTCACAAAGAGGGAGGTAGCCACGTGACCACTGAGCCAACCGAAGGATTCCTCGTAACAGGACGCATCAGCCGACGCAACGTGCTAACCGCGGCCGGCGTGGCTGCCGCCGGAGCCGCAGTCAGCATGCTGCCGGTCTCGGCGGCCAGCGCGGGCTCCGCCGAAGACGCGACAACCAACCGGGCGCTACGGCCCAGCTCGAGTGGGCCACGGGCGGTCTCGGTGACGCCCGGCGTCAGTTACGTAAGCACCGCCGGCCAGGATTTCAAGCCAACCAATTCCACAAGTGGTTGGCAGTACGTCGGCGGCAATGGCTTGCAGCTCACCGGTGCTGCCGGCCAGGTCGGCACTCGCCTCAACGTTCCGCAGGGTGCGTTGATCACCGAGTGCGCATTCTGGGTGACGTACAACGATACCAACGGCATGAGCGCCCTGCTGGCGCCATCAAAGAACGATAGCAGCACATTTCAGACGGTCTTGGGCACACCCACGATTGCACAGTCCCCCTCGCCTCAGCAGGTCGATGTCGCGATCGCCACGCCGGTCCCTGTCGACAACAGTCTCTATTCCTATGATCTCCGGGTCACGTTTGGCACGGCAGGGTCGACGCAGCTGCTCCATGGGGCGCGCATCGGCTACACGAATAACCCCGGCCTGGTCACCTTCCCCGATCCTCGCCGCATCGTGCACGGCGACGCCACCCCGTACAGCAATGGCGTGACGTATGGACCGA
>VBEE01000104.1:0-15066 GCA_005881715.1 Chloroflexota bacterium
GCCGCTCGCGAGGCCTTGCGCGCCTCCGGTCACCCGTTTGTGGAGGCGCCGGGCGAAGCGGCCTTCTACGGGCCGAAGCTGGATGTCCAGATCAAGGACGCGATCGGCCGCGAGTTCAGCCTATCGACTAACCAGATCGACTTCCTGATGCCAGAACGCTTCGGCCTCGAGTACGTCACGTCCACCCAGGCGATGGAGCGACCGGTGATGATCCACCGTGCCCCCATCGGCTCGATGGAGCGATTCATGGCCTATCTGATCGAGCGCTATGCCGGTGCGTTTCCCGTCTGGCTGGCCCCGGTCCAGGTGGTCTTCATTCCGATTGCCGACCGGCACGTCGAGGCGGTAAGCAAGCTGGCCAATCGGTTCCGCCAGCGCGATCTGCGGGTCGAGGTCGACGGTCGGAGCGAGCGCATGCAAGCGAAGATCCGCGACGCTCAGCTGCAGAAAGTGCCCTACATGGCGGTGGTCGGCGACAAAGAACTGGAGGCCGGAAGCCTGAACATCCGCCGGCGGGAAGGTGGCGACCAGGTCGCGATCGTTGTCGAGGATTTCCTGCGCCAGCTCGAAGACGAGTCGCGGTTACCGCTCTAAGGAAACTCCACCCTGAGCCTCCCCATCAGGGGGAGGGAAATGTGACCTGCTATACTCCCGCGTGCCAAGAGAGGCTGTCCCAAACTCTCACCTCCAGGCCGGCGCCGAAGAGGTCAAGGGGACGAAGATAGCCTCGGGGCTATCTTTTTTTGTGTTGGAAGGAGGCTGATCCACGGCATTTAGGGAACTTCGGATCAACGATCAGATCCGCGCCGGCGAAGTCCGCGTTATCGACGATCGCAACGAACAGTTAGGCGTCATGACCACCGACCGCGCAAAGGCTCTCGCGGTCGAGCGGGAAATGGACCTGGTCGAGGTCGCGCCCCAGGCGCAGCCCCCGGTGGCCCGGATCATGGATTACGGCAAATTCAAATTCGAGAGCCTGAAAAAAGACAAAGATGGGCGCCGCAAGCACAACGTCATCAAGGTCAAAGAAATGAAGCTTCGTCCCAAGATCGGTGAACACGATTTCCAGACAAAGTTTCACGCGGTCAAGTCGTTCCTCGAAGAGGGCGACAAGGTCAAGCTGACCATCATGTTCCGGGGCCGTGAGATGGTGCATCAGGATATCGGCAAGAAGCTGCTGGACCGGATGGCGCTGGAGCTGAAGACGATCAGCACCATCGAGCGCATGCCGTTGCTGGAGGGCCGCAACATGATCATGATCCTGGCCCCGGCCGCGGCCGCCCAGGCGCCTCAGCCGCAAGCCCAGGCACGCAAGAGCTAAAGGAGCGTTCGATGCCTAAACTCCGTACCCATCGCGCGTCGGCCAAACGATTCCGGATGACGAAGACCGGCAAGATCGTGCGCCCGCACGCGCAGAAGAGTCACCTCCTCGGGCACAAGAGCCCGCGCCGGAAGCGTCAATACAGCAAGCTGCTCGTCCTGACCGGGAAGGACGCCCGGCGTCTGCGGCGGGCTGCCCCCTACATGAAGGAGAAGGACTGAGATGCCACGCGTCAAGCGCAGCGTCCCCTCCCGCCGTCGCCACAAGAAGATTCTGAATCTGGCCAAGGGCTTCCGGATGACGCACCGGACGCTGTTCCGGCCGGCGAACGAAGCTTTGCTGCATGCGCTCGAGTACGCCTATCGCGACCGGCGGGCCCGCAAGCGCGACATGCGCAAGCTCTGGATCGCCCGGATCAACGCCGCATCCCGCAGCCAGGGGATGCCGTACAACCAATTCATGCATGGTCTCAAGCTGGCCGGCGTCAACATCAATCGAAAGATGCTCGCCGATCTGGCGGTTCGCGACGCCGAATCCTTCAGCGAACTGATTGCCGTCGCCAAGGGCGGCCCCAAGTCGTAACATGGCGGGCAGCATGCGACGCACCCAGCGCTTCATGTTTATTCGGCCGGCCCGGGGCCGGCTCGGGCTGAACTAGCGCCAGTCTGCCCACGCCTCCCGAACGCCGGCCTACATCACCCTTTTGTGGATTCGGCGCGGCTGGAGGTTAGATGAGCGTCAACGTCGGCAACCTGGATGCGATTGCTGTCGATGCACGCCAGCGGATCAGCGCGGCGGCCGATGAAGCGACCCTAAATCAACTCCGCATCGACCTCCTGGGCAAGAAGGGAGTCCTCACGGGGGCGCTTCGCGGCCTGGGCAGCCTACCGGCCGACCAGCGGTCAGCCGCTGGTGCCCGCGCAAACGCTCTCAAGACCGAGATTGATCAACGTCTTAACGCGCGACGTCAGGAGCTAGAGCAAAACCGTCTCCAGGGCCTGGCCGACAGCGAATGGGTCGACGTCACGTTCATCCCAGAAGCCGCGGTATCCCGGGGCCATCTTCATCCGCTGACCCAGGCCCTTACAGAGATCACCGCGATCTTCTCCCGGCTTGGTTATGAGGTTGCGCTTGGCCCGGAAGTCGAGGACGATTATCACAACTTCCAGGCGCTCAACATCCCGGAGGGCCATCCGGCGCGCGATGAATGGGACAGCTTCTACCTAGCTCAGGGCGGTTGGCTGTTGCGTACGCACACATCGCCGGTTCAGATCCGATTCATGGAAGCGCATCAACCGCCGATCAGGATCATCGCGCCCGGACCCGTCTATCGGCATGAGGCGACCGATGCCGGTCACGAATCGCAGTTCCATCAAGTCGAAGGGTTACTCGTCGAGGAAGACATCCGGATGTCGGACCTCGTGGGCACCATCGAGTACTTCTCCCGGTCGATGTTCGGAGCCGAGCGCCGCATTCGCATTAGTGGCGACCACTTTCCATTCACGGAACCATCAATCGGCGCTGCGGTCTCGTGCGGTATCTGTCAGGGGACCGGCTGCGGCAGTTGTAAGGGTGGCTG
This sequence comes from Chloroflexota bacterium, assembly GCA_005881715.1. GTDB lineage: Bacteria > Chloroflexota > Dormibacteria > CF-121 > CF-121 > CF-13. Next base: position 2,901 of record VBEE01000104.1, read on the forward strand.
GCTCGAAATCATGGGCGCGGGCATGGTCCATCCACAAGTGCTCCGAAATGGCCGGATCGACCCCGAGCGCTACTCCGGCTTTGCTTTCGGCATGGGACTCGACCGTATCGCCATGCTCAAGTACAACATCGCTGATATCCGCCGCCTTCGGGAAAGCGACGTGCGCTTTCTGAGGCAATTCTGATGGTTGTCTCAGGTAACTGGCTCAACGAGTACGTCGACGTTCCGAAAGACCTAACCGCGCTGAGCGAGCGCCTCACACTATCCGGCACCGAGGTGGAGCGAATCCAGGTGCAAGAGGTCGACTTCGACGGCGTCGTTGTGGCGGAGATCAAGAGTCTCCGCCCTCTCACCGGGTCGACCAAGAATCAGATTGCCACCGTCACAACCGGCGATGGGATCGCCGACGTTGTCACGGGGGCCTGGAACATCGTCCCTGGCAATCGGGTACCGTATGCGATCCCCGGATCGCGCCTTGGCGATCGGCGCATTGAAACGAAGATTTTTCTCGGGGTTGCCTCAGCGGGCATGCTCTGCTCTGCTGTTGAACTCGGCCTTGGCGACGACGCCGCCGGGATCCTGGTCCTTGACGAGGGGGCAGAACCGGGAACGAATGTGCGCGACCTCTATCCGCCAGACACAATTTTCCATCTCGAAGTCAAATCAAACCGGCCGGACCTCTTGGCTCACCTCGGGATTGCGCGTGAGATCGCGACGCTGTTCCGAATTCCATTGCGCCGGCCGGCCATGCGCGACAGCGCGCGTGGGACGACTGGTCGCCTCGCAACCATTGAGGCCCCCGAGGGATGCCGTCGCTTTGTCGGTAAGTTGATCACCGGTGTTCGGGTAGGGCCGTCTCCCGTCTGGATGCAGGCGCGCTTACGCGCCGTCGGTATCCGCCCTATCAGCAACGTGGTCGACATCACGAATTACGTGATGCTTGAGAGCGGGCAGCCAATGCACGCCTTCGACCATTCCCGGCTCGCTCAGGGTCGCGTGATCGTCCGGCGGGCGCGCCAGGGCGAGCAGCTGGAGTGCCTTGACGGTCAGACCCGGGTACTCAGCTCCGAGGCGATGGTCGTGGCAGATTCGGAGCGTGCCCAGGCGGTCGCAGGCATCATCGGCGGCACCGCCAGCTCGGTAACCACCAGGACGACAGACGTGCTGCTCGAGGCCGCGACCTGGGAGCCGCGCCGAATTCGAGCCACCGCGCGTGCTCTCGGGCTGCGAACCGAGGCATCGCTTCGATTCGAGAAAGGCCTGAGCCCGGCGCTCAGCTTGCCGGCGGTCGACCGGGCCGCATCGCTTCTCAAGGAACTCGCCGGCGGAAACGCATCGACCGGGGCCGATGTCTACCCCGACCCGCTGCGGCCTGCACGCATCGTGCTGACTCTGGAGCGGCTGAACCGGGTGCTGGGCGTGGAGGTGCCGACGCCGCAGGCAGAGGACATCCTCAAACGTCTGGGGTTCGTGGTCGACCGGAGTAATTCTCAGCTGACCGTCACGCCTCCTGAGTTTCGCTTGGATTGCGCGCTGCCCGAGGACGTGATCGAAGAGGTGGGTCGAATCTACGGGTATGGCCATATTCCAAGTACACTGCCCGGCTCGCGGCGGCCACTCCGCGATATCTACAGAGCCCAGGATGCCGATGAGCGCGTGCGTGAGATCCTGGTCGGTCTCGGATTCGACGAAGCGGTCACCTATCCTCTGACCGATCGGCGGCACGCACTCGATGTGCGGCTCCCGGCCGCGGCTTCGACACCGGCGCTGATTCAGAACCCAGTCGCGGAAGACCGTGACGCCCTGCGGGTAAGCCTGGTGCCGGGGCTGCTGCAGGCTCTGGCGCTCAACGCCCGACTGGACCAGCCTGGGCTGGGACTCTTCGAGATTGGGACTGGTTTCTGGCCGCAGGCCGCATCGACCGCACCGATTCGGGAAGTCCGGTTGCTCGGAATCGTGCGGCACGTTCCGCCGGCTCTTGCCGGAAACGCGCCTGCCGAGCTGCGCGCGGTCGAGGCCGCGGTGCGCCTGGTAGCCGAGCGCGTCGGCGGGCGGACCGTCGACGTCCGCCAGTCTGAGGGACTGGGATTCCATCCGGGACGGACGGCCGCAATGCTGGCCCAGGGCACAGAGGTCGGAATGGCCGGCGAAGTCCATCCGGCGGTGCTGACCGGATTGGACCTCGCCGGACGCGCCATCGCGGCCGAGATTATCCTGACGGGTGTCGTAGGGGACGAGAGTTACACCCCCAAACAGTCCCCAGTGCCGCGCTACCCCGGAGTCCGGCGCGACCTTACGGTCGTAATTCGGGGAAAGATCCCCAGTAACGATCTCGTGCAAGTAATCCGCCAGCTGGGCGGTTACACGTTGCGGGACATCTCTATGTTGAGTGAATACCAGGGGCCCCAGCTGGGGGCCGGCGCCCGCAGCCTGTCATTCCGCCTGCAGTACCAGGCCGATGACCGGACCCTGACCAACGAAGAAGTATCGACCGTCCAGCAACGAATCATCGACGGTCTCAAGCAGCGGTTTGACGCCGAGGTGCGCTCCTGATGGATTTCCTGGACCTGATCATCGTGGTCATCCTTCTTGTCAATGTCGCGCTGGGCTGGGCGTTCGGCCTGGTGCGGCGGATCGTGGCCTTCGCCGGACTCTTCGCCGGGATCGGCGCCGCGACCCTAACCAGCGCGAATACCTCGGCCTACATCGGCACCACCTTTGGAATCGCGTCGGCGCTTTGGGCGCACGTGCTTACCTACGCCGTGATCGTGACCCTTGCCATCCTCCTCTTCGAAGTGCTGGGCGCCGTGTACCAGCGTTACCTCGACATGCTGATCGCGCCCGCCTTCGACCGGTTAACGGGCATCCTGACCGGTGCCGTCGTGGGGGCTTTCGAGATCACCGTGATCCTCATCATCGGCGTAGGCATTGTGAAGGCCCAATTGCCGGCCGGCTACGCGTCCCCTCCGGCCTTCATCACCGCCCAGGATTGGTTCAATAACTCGCTCCTCGCTCCTCACTTTTACGGCCTCGAGCCGCTGACGCGGGTGATCTTTTCGCTGGTGCTGCCCAGCAGCATCAGCGGGTACTTCACCCAACTTCTCGGCGTCCACTAACTTAACCGCGCGGGTGCGCTGTCCAGCGGCACCCACCGCGCTCGTGCAAAATCACGACGCACTCGCATGCGCTGCAGGTGCCGCATCCAGCGCCCGCGCTCATTCGGCCGAAAGGCCGGCTCGGCCTGCGGCCTCGCTGCGTGAGCCGCCAATCTGCTAAGTAAGCAGGCGTGAACCTGACGACGCCCAGGCTTCGACGAAGCTTCTTTGCCCGCGATCCGGTAGTTCTTGCCCGGGACCTGCTCGGCTGCGTCCTCTTCTACCGGACGCCGGACGGTTTGCTGGCCGGACGGATCGTCGAGACCGAGGCGTATACGGGGGCGGCCGACCCTGCTTCGCATGCGTTCCGGGGCCGGACGGCCCGCAACACGGTCATGTTCGGCCCGGCCGGGCATGCCTACGTCTACTTCAGCTATGGCATGCACTACTGCCTCAACGTCACGGCCGAACGGGCGGGTACCGCCGGAGCCGTCCTCATCCGCGCTCTGGAGCCTCTCGCCGGCATCGACCTCATGCGGGCGCACGGCGACCACGGACCGGCGGCCCGGCTGCTCAGCGGTCCGGGCAAGATCGGCCGGGCCTTTGGTCTCACGCTCCAGGACAATGGTCGTGATTTCACCCGCGGCGCACTCGGGATCTCGGCCGGCACGCCTGCTCCTGACGGTCAGGTCGCCGTGTCGCGACGGATCGGGATCTCGCGTGCGGTGGAGTTGCCCTACCGCTTCACCGTCGTGGGCAGCGCGTCAGTCTCGCGATCCTAGGGCAGCGTGACCGTGATGGTCTGCACGGCCGGCGCGTTGGCCGGATTGTAGTCGTAGGCCTGCACCGTAAGGGTGTGGCTGCTTCCCGGTGAGCCTTTGACCACGAACGTGAATGGGCCCTGGGTGAGACGCACCGGTTTGTTCGCCCCATCCAGGAAGAAGTCGACTTCCTTGATCGCTTCGTTGTCAGTCGCCGTCGCCGTGACCAGCACGCTCCCGTCCGCCTGCGCTGCCTGAGCCAGGGTCAGCGTCGGCGGGATCGTCTCGGTCGTCAGCTGACAGTTCTGCGTGGGGGCCGGCGGGCTGTTCTTGTCCTTCATGTCGTCCGGGTAGCCGGGCGGGTACACCACGAAGGTCTTGACGGCGATGAACTTCGCCGGCGTGTCGGGAGTGGCCAGCAGCCCGTCGGTTGTGCAGACCCGAAACGGCTGGTACCAGTCATCCGGACGGGCGGGCGCCGTGCCGGCGATGAACCAATCGGTGATGGTCTGGCCGGCGCAGTTGGCCGTCGCGAGCAGCCCACTGGCCTTGCAGACCGTAACCTTCTTCAGCCCATCCGGGAGCGCGAAGTCGCGGACGGGTTTGCCGGCCTCGTAGGCATTGAAGATGTCGCGGAAGATCAGGCCCGCCCCCTGGACGCCCCAGACCACGTTGAGATTGGAATTCACATTGGCAGGACAACCCCCGGCACAGGTATGGCCCATCCATGCCCCGATCACCACGTCAGGGCTGTAGCCGATCAGCCAGGAGTCGTGCCAGTTCTCCGTGGTACCGGTCTTCGCGGCGAAGGGCCGCTTGATGTTGAGGGCCGCCCCGACCGGCCGCAGGATGTCGCTGATCATGTAGGCAACCTGGGCGGGCAACACGCGCACGCCGGGATTCGGCTTCCATTCCTGCAGCACCTTTCCCTGGCTATCGACGACTTTGAGGATGACGGTCGGATCGTGGTAGATGCCACCTGAGGCCAGCACCCCGTAGGCGTTGAAGTGTTGCTGCGGCACCACCTCGCTGGCGCCGATGGCCTGGGCCAGCCCTCGCTCGGGCGTCAGGTTCGCGCTGGTCAGCCCCATCATGCGGGCAGTCTGGAAGACCCGGTCGTAGCCCAGCTGCTTGAGCAAGAGGATGGCGGGGATGTTGCGCGACTCAACGAGTGCCCGCCGGATCGAAGGGATGGCCATCGATCTTGCCCTGCTTGTCGAGGATCAGGTTCGAGGGCGCATAGCCATTGGCCAGCGCCGTGGCGTAGACATAGATCTTGAAGGACGAGCCGGGCTGCCGGCCCTGGCCGTCGGTGATGACGTTGTACTGACCGCCGATGGCCTGGTCGTAGTAGTTCGCGCTGCCGACCATCGCCAGCACCTGGCCGGTTGCGGGGTCGATGACTTCCGCCGCGCCGTTGTTGACATTGCGCGCCTTGAGATCGGCCCGGTTGACGTTGGTGTTGACCGCTCGTTCCGCCACCTGCTGGAGGTTGTAGTCGAGTGTCGTGTAGACACGCAGGCCGCCGCCCGCCACGACCGCGTCACCATATTGATTGCTCAGTTGCCGGAGGACGTAGTCGACGAACCAGGGAGCCTTGAGGTCCTTCTGGATGCTGCCGTTCTTGTACTTGAGCACTTCCTTGACGGCCTTGTCGTATTCGGTCTGGCTGATGTAGTGGTCGCGCAGCATGTCCTTGAGCACCAGCTCCTGGCGATTCTTGGCGCTCGCCACGGTCGCCGGGTTATACGGATCGAACTGCGACGGCGCGTTTGGGATGCCGGCCAGCATGGCGGCCTCCGCGATATCGAGGTCCTTGGCCGGCTTGGCAAAGTAGGTTTGCGCGGCCGCCTCGGCGCCGTAGGCTTCGTTCCCATAGAAGATCTGGTTGAGATAGAGCGTCAGGATGTCGTTCTTCGAAAAGCGGCGCTCGATCTCGAGCGCGAGGGCGGCCTCCCGCACCTTCCGCTCCAGCGAGTTGGCACTGCCGACGTACATCCGCTTTACGAGTTGCTGGGTAATCGTGCTGCCACCCTGTTCAGCTCGCTGGTGAGTGATATCGGCGATCGCCGCTCCAATAATGCGGCGGATGTCGATGCCGTTGTGGGTGTAGAAAAGGCGATCCTCCAGCGCAATGGTGGCGTCGACCAGGTGCGGGGAAATGGCGGAGAGAGGCATTACCGTACGGATGACGCCATCAGTGTGCTTGACGTAGAGCAGTACCCCGTTGCGGTCGTAGATCTTCGTCGCCTGGGCCAGCTCCTTGGCATTCAGCGAGCCCGGATCCGGCAGGTCGCGGGTATAGGTCTGGTACTTGTCGACGGCCTCGGCGCCGCCGCCCACGCTGAGTAGGCCGAGGACGGTCAGGCCGACCACGATGATCTTGTGGAGGCTGCCCCCCTTGCGGCGCCGGGCGATCCGGGTAATGGTGAGCACGCGGATTGCGGCTCGACGGGCAAACCGGTGCTTCTCTTCGGACACCGGGTCTATAACGGTTGAGTTCGCTAAAAAAGCACAGTGAACCGAGTCGACCGCATATATACTCGGCGTCTAGAACGCGTGACGGAACGATGAAGAAACGACAAAACATCAATCACGGCGCCTGGGATGCGGTCACCACGGGCGCAGTGGAGATTAACGACCGACAACACTTGAAGACCCGCATCGAACGCGGCGACCGGTTGCGCGTCAAGCTCGGTCTCGATCCGACCCGGCCCGACATCCACCTCGGCCACACGGTCGTCTTGCGGGCCCTCCGCCGCTACCAGGAGCACGGGAACACGGCGGTCCTCATCATCGGCGACTGGACGGCACGGATTGGCGACCCCTCGGGCCAGAATGTCACGCGGCCGCAGTTGACGAAGGAAGAAGTCAACGCCGCCGCGAAGACCTACCTCGACCAGGCCTGGAAGATTCTCGATGAAGGCGAGACGGAGGTCCGCTTTCAGTCCGAGTGGTTCGACAAGATGCACCTCGAGAACGTCGTCCAGCTGATGAGCCGTTACACGGTCGCGCGCATGCTGGCCAGGGAAGACTTTGCCAAGCGCACCAAGGAGGGCCGGCCGGTCGGCATGCACGAGCTGCTGTACCCACTGCTGCAGGCCTACGACTCGGTGGCGGTCAAATCGGATCTCGAGCTGGGCGGCACGGATCAGACATTCAACCTCCTCGTCGGCCGCGACATCCAGGAGGCCTACGCCCAGCCGCCGCAGGATATTCAGACGATGCCACTGCTGGAAGGGCTCGATGGCGTGCAGAAGATGAGTAAGAGTCTCGAGAACTACATTGGCATCGACGAACCCCCCGACGTTATGTACCGCAAAGTCATGAGTGTTCCCGATCAGCTGATCACCCGTTACTTCCAGCTGACAACGGACATCAGCCCGGAGGAGCTGGCCGCCGAGAACCGCGCCCTGAAGGACGGCGAGAACCCCCGCAACGTCAAGCAACGCCTGGCCGAACGCATCGTCCGGCAATTCCATCCTGCAGCCGTGCCGAGCGCCTACCGAGAGGAGGCGGGAGGATTGAAAACCGTCGGCCCGGCGGCAATAGAGGTTGGGCCCGGCGAGCGGACCATTGCCCAGCTGTTTCTCGATGCCGCGCTGGTGACGAGCAAGAGCGAAGCGCGACGAATCGCCGCCCAGAACGGGCTGTACCTGAACGACCAGCCGGTGACGTCGGTCGATGAGAAGGTGACGCCATCCAACGGCTGGCTGCTGCGGCGCGGCAATCACCGAGTCGTCCGCCTGAAGCTGCGCTAAAATTCCGACGGGGAAAAAGAGATGTCTGGACATTCAAAGTGGTCTTCGATCAAGCACAAGAAGGCCCTCACCGACGCAAAAAAAGGCCAGCAGTTCACCAAGATGGCTCGGGAAATCACCTTGGCTGCTCGGGAGGGTGGAGGTAGCCCGGACGGGAACTACCGCCTTCGACTGGCGATGGAGAAAGCCCGCGATGTCAACATGCCGCAGGAGAACGTCAAGCGGGCTATCCAGCGCGGCACGGGTGAGCTGGGCGGCGCCGCGCTCGAGGAGCTTCGCTTCGAGGGCTACGGACCGCATGGCGTGGCCATCATCGTCGACACCCTGACCGACAACCGCAACCGCACCAGCGGTGACATCCGCAACCTCTTCAGCCGCGCCGGCGGCAACCTGGGCACCACCGGCAGCGTGGCCTGGATGTTCACTCGGCAAGGGCAGATCGTGGTCGACGCCGGCGCACGCGACCCCGACGAGATCGGCTTGGAAGCGATCGAGCTGGGCGCCAGCGACGCGCGCGTCGACGGCAAGACGGTCGAAGTCGACACCGACCCACCCAAACTCGAGGCGGTCCAGCAGGGGTTGAAGAAAAAGGGATACAAGATCGAGTCGGCCGAGGTCACGATGAACGCCTCGCAGCTCATCCCATTGAACGAGACGACGGCGCCATCCATCCTCAAGCTGCTCGACGCCCTCGAAGAACACGACGACGTGCAGTCGGTTTACTCGAACATGGACGTCCCGGCGGCCGTCATGGAGCGGATCAGCGAGCGTGTCTAACGACGGCCTCCTGGTACTCGGCGTTGATCCGGGGTTGGCCGACACGGGCTACGGCGCGGTCCGCCGCCTCAATGGTCGGCTGGCCATGATTACCTGCGGAACGCTGAAGACGCCGGCCAACCTGTCGGAGCCGCAGCGCCTGCGCATTCTGGCCGAGCAGATGCGCGCGCTGATGGCGGAACTCCATCCTCAGGCTGCCGCCTTCGAGGAGCTGTTCTTCAGCAAGAACGTCCGAACGGCGATGGCGGTCGGACAGGCGCGTGGCGTCGCGCTCCTCTCTGCGGTTGAGGCGGGCGCCGACGTCCACGAGTACACGCCAAACCAGGTCAAACTGTCGGTGACCGGCTATGGAGCGGCCACGAAGGGCCAAATGCTGAAAATGGTCCAGTCGCTACTGGCCACTCGCGAGCTGCCCCGCTCCGACGATGCCATCGACGCGCTGGCCATCGCCATCTGCCATCACCACAGCGGCCGGCTGCGCACCGTGCTCAGCCGGGCTCCGACAGGCCATCGGGCTTGATTGCGACCCTCGAGGGCATCCTGGCCCAGCGAGGTTCGGACTCGGTGATCGTCGACGTCCACGGAGTGGGCTACCTGGTAACGGTGGGTAACCGGACGCTGGCGGAACTCCCGGCGGCGGGAGATCGGATCCACCTCTATACCTATACCTATGTCCGGGAGGATGCGCTGGGCCTGTTTGGCTTTCGCACCCAGGACGAGCTCACCTTCTTCAAGTTGCTGCTATCGGTCAAAGGGATCGGCCCCAAAGCGGGGCTGGCCATTCTGAGCCGCGCGGAACTGCGCCTGTTGAAGCGGGCGATTCTGCAGGAGGATGCCGCCTTACTGGCTACGGTGCCCGGCATCGGTCCCAAGACCGCCGCCCGGGTGGTCCTCGAGTTGAAAGGCAAGCTCAAGGAAGAGATGTTCGGCGAAGAGGCGCGGGTTCCGGCGGCGGTGGGCGGGGCCGACCCGGTAGCGCAGGCCCTGCAGGTGCTCACCGGACTCGGCTACACCCCGGCGGAGGCCAAGGAGGCGGTCCGCAAGGCCAGCGGCGGCAACGGCGGAAGCCACTCGGTTGAGCAACTCGTCACAGTCGCGCTCAAAGGATTGGACCGCGGATGACGGAGCGCGTCATCACGGCGGAGGAGCGGAACGAAGACAAGGAATTCGAGTGGAGCCTCCGGCCTCGCCGGCTGGCGGAGTTCATCGGACAGGAAAACGTCAAAGCCAACCTGGAAATCCTGATCACCGCGGCGCGGGGGCGCAACGAGCCCATCGAGCACATCTTGATCGCCGGGCCGCCAGGCCTGGGGAAGACGACGCTGGCCAACATCATGGCCAACGAGATGGGGGTCAACATCCGCACCACCTCCGGTCCGGCGATCGAGCACCAGGGGGCGCTGGCATCCATCCTGACCAATCTCGAGGATCGAGACATCTTCTTTGTCGACGAGATTCACCGCCTGGCGCGCCCGGTCGAAGAGTCGCTGTATCCGGCCATGGAGGATTTCAAGTTCGATTTCGTGAGCGGGAAGGGCGCCGGCGCCCAAACCTTCCGGCTGCAACTTCCGCGCTTTACCGTGATCGGCGCCACCACCCGCCAGGGGATGCTCTCGGCCCCGCTGCGCGACCGGTTTGGCGCCGTTTACCCGCTTTACTTCTATGGCGTCGACGACCTGTTCGCGATCGTCCAGCGTTCCGCCCAGCTCTTGAAGGTCTCCATCGATGACGCCGGTGCGCAGGTGATCGCCAGCCGAGCGCGCGGCACGCCGCGCGTCACGAACCGGCTGCTGCGCCGGGTACGCGACTTCGCCCAGGTGCGGGCCCAGGGCCGGATCGATGAGCGGATCGCGCTCGACGCGCTGGCCATGCTCGAAATTGATGCGCTGGGGCTCGACGTCATCGACCGCCGAATCCTGCAGACGATCGTGGAGAAGTATGAAGGCGGCCCGGTTGGGCTCGACACGATCGCGGTCTCAGTATCAGAGGATCCGGAGACCGTCGAGGACGTCTACGAACCGTTCCTGATGCAGCTCGGTTTCCTGGCGCGGACCCCGCGCGGGCGCGTGGCGACGAAGCTCGCTTACGATCATCTGGGCCTGGTCAGGGCGAGCAGCAACGAGCAGCCGCGACTGTTCTAGTCTCCGATCGCCGTCTGCAGTTAGGAGTCGTTGGACTCACGGCGCTGGCCGCTGGCATGTCGCTGTATCTGTTCAGCGCGGCCTTGCCCCTTTATCTCTTTCGATATCGTGGCTACCGTCTGGAGCTCGTCGGCGCCCTGGTCGGGCTGGCCTCAGTGGTCCAGCTCGTCACGACGCTGGTCGCCGGGCCGCTCGTCGACCGCCGTGGCGCCCGCCTGGCGATGCGGCTGGGGGCTGCCTGCTACGTCCTGGGCGCGGCGCTGTTTCTTACGTCCGCCTGGCTTCCCGCCATCATCCTGGCTCGCGTGCTGCACGGCATGGGCCTCGCCCTTGTGTTTCCCGCGGTCTTCAGCGTGGTGCCGGGGCTGGTCTTGCCGCGTTTCCAGGGAACCGCGCTCGGCGCGGTCGGCGCCGTCAACAACGTGGCGCTCGCCATCGGCTCGCCGCTCGGCCTGCTGCTGCTGGCCGCCTCGCCCTCCACCCTCTTTATGACCGCGCTGACGACGGCCGGGGTGGCCCTCGGGATGAGCCTGCTCCTGAAGGTCGGTGGGCGGGCCCTGGAACCGGGCCGGCTGTTCAAGTACCGGGCGGCATGGACGCCGCTTTACGCCATCACCTTTCTCTCCGTGGTCTACTGGGGTGTGGTTACGGCGTTTCTGCCGATTGCGGTTCCACCCAGCCAGATCCCGAATGTTGGCTGGTTCTTCGCCGCGGATGCCGTGGCCGTGATGGCGGCGCGGATTCCGACGGGTTACCTGGCTGACCGGTTCGGTCCACGATGGCTGCTGGTCGCCGGCGTGGCGACCACCGGTCTGGCGATCAGCGTCCTACTGATCTCACCATCGTTCGTCTCGCTTCTCGTCGCCGGGGTGGGGACGGGGCTCGGGGCTGCCCTGCTCCTGCCCCCGATCCTGCTCGAGCTCACCAAGCGGAGCAACGTCACGGATCGCGGCACGGCGATGGCGCTCTACAACACCAGCTTTGCCGCTGCGGTAGGTGCAGGCAGCCTCGGCGGTGCCGTGCTGGTTCAGCGATTCGGTTTCAATGCAACCCTGGTCATAAGCCTGGTCGCGTGTCTGGCCGCCGCGCCGATCGCGCTGGCAACGATTCGTCGGCTTGAAGACCGCTGATTTCGACTACGACCTACCGCGGGAGCTGATCGCACAGCATCCGCCGGCCGAGCGGGATGCGGCCCGCATGCTGGTGCTCGATCCGTCCTCCCACCACGTGACGCATGCGAGCATCCGGGACCTTCCGGGCTACCTCGAGCCCGGCGATCTCCTCGTGTTCAACGACAGCCGGGTTTTGCCGGCACGCCTGATGGGGCGGCGTCGGGATGGGGGAGAGGCCGAAGTGCTACTCCTCCGGCCCGTGGACGGCGGACGCCACCGCTGGCAAGCGCTGATTCGGCCGGCGCGCCGGCTCGAACCTGGCTCGCAGGTCTTCTTCGACCAATCAGAACTGGCCATTTCGGTGGAAGTCCGGCATCACGAAACGGCGACCGTACGGCTCGATGGCGTCCCCGACCCACTCAGCGAGGTCCGGCGGATCGGCCAGATGCCGACGCCGCCCTACATCAGAGAGCGGCTCGCTGATCGCGAGCGCTACCAGACAGTGTTTGCGCGGGAGGA
>VBEE01000104.1:15159-16963 GCA_005881715.1 Chloroflexota bacterium
TCGTGACCCTTCACGTCGGCCTCGACACCTTCCAGCCGGTTCGGGTCGATGACCCATCACAGCACAGCATTCACCGTGAATGGTTTCGGATCGAGGAGGCCACGGCTAATGCTGTCAACGACACGCGGCGGCGCGGAAACCGCGTGGTGGCCGTGGGCACCACCTCCGTGCGCACACTGGAGAGCGCGGCAGCCGGCGACCGGGTGCGAGCCGGCGATGCTTGGACCGGCCTCTTGATCCTTCCCGGCCACCGGTTCCAGGTGGTCGACGCCGTCATCACGAACTTTCATCTCCCGAAGAGCACGCTCTTGATGCTGGTCAGCGCGTTCGCGGGAAGGGAGCAGATTCTCGCCGCCTATAAAGAGGCGATCCGTGAGGGCTATCGCTTTTACAGCTTTGGGGACTCCATGTTGATTACGACCCCCACCCTGCCCTCCCCCAGAGGGGGAGGGAATTTATCGCCGCCCCGGGGCCGGGGAAAGAGAAATTGAGTTTTCGGTTGCTCGCGGAAGACGCCGGTGCGCGGCCCGGCCGGCTGGAAACTGCCCAGGGCNNGAGCCCCGACGAGCTGCGGGGGCTTGGCGCCCAGGTGTTGCTGGGGAACACGTACCACCTCGGCTTGCGGCCGGGCGCCGATCGCATCGCCCGCCTGGGCGGGTTGCATCGGTTCATGGGATGGGATGGGCCGATCCTCACCGATAGCGGCGGTTATCAGGTGTTCAGCCTGGACCATCTGGTCAGGGTCACCGACGACGGCGCGACGTTCCGTTCCCACCTCGACGGCAGCGAACAGCGGTTCACGCCGGAATCGGTGATGGCGATGCAGCGCGAGCTCGGCTCCGACATCGCGATGGCGTTCGACCAACCGGTCGCCTGGCCGGCAGAGCCGGCGAAGGCTCGAGCCGCGATGGAGCAAACGCACCGCTGGGCGAAGCGCTGCCTCGATGACGAACGCGCGTCTGGCCAGCTTCGGTTTGGGATCGTCCAGGGTGGATTCAATGATGACCTTCGGCGGGAGAGTGCCCAAACTCTTGGCAGTCTTGCGTTTGACGGGTTTGGCATCGGCGGCTTGAGCCTCGGCGAACCGAAAGCGCTGACCTACAGCCTGCTGGCCGCGCAAACGGCCATCCTCCCTCGCGACCGTCCCCGCTACCTGATGGGCGTCGGTACGCCCGCCGACCTGATCGAAGCGATCGCCCGGGGCGTCGACATGTTCGATTGCGTGCTGCCAACCCGCATCGCCCGCAACGGATCGATCCTGACCAGCGGCGGGCGGATCAACCTGCGCAACCGTCGGTTCATCGAGGACTCGGGTCCACCAGACGACGGTTGCGATTGCTATACCTGCCAGCGGTTTACCCGAGCGTATCTGCGCCACCTCTTCATGGCCGGCGAAATCCTGGGGCACCGGCTGGCATCAATCCACAACCTGCGCCTTCTGGTCCGGCTCGTTGGACAGGTTCGCGAGGCAATCGGCGACGGCCGTTTCGGCAAGCTGGCGACATCGTTGCGCGACCAGTGGGTGCACGCGCCGCTGCCGTGAACCGTTTAAAGATTTCTCATCGGGGCTCGCCTATACTTTCCCTCGCATGCGCGTCGATCGTCGACTCCTTTTTTTGATTGGCATCATCGCCCTGCTTGCCCTTTTCGTCGACGGGTTCGCGTATATCTACCGGGCGGCCACCAACCAGCCGCTTACCGGCAAGATCCGCGGCATCCCGACACTGAACATCGGCTTTCTGGGGTTCTCGCAGCAGATCTACGTGCACAAAGGCCTCGACCTGCAGGGCGGAACGCACCTCGA
>VBEE01000105.1 GCA_005881715.1 Chloroflexota bacterium
CGGCAACGATCGATTCTGCAATCTGACGCGCGATCGCGTCAGCCACCCGCAGGGCACGCCGGAGAACAAGATCGCGATTTTCATCGACAAGGACCTGGTCGAAGACGCCAATGTCCAGAGTGAGATCTGCGGCGGTACCGGCATCATCACCGGCGGCTTCACCGCCGCCAGCGCCCAGGCGCTGGCGGTCCAGCTCAACTCCGGCGCGCTGCCGGGCACCATCACCCTGGTGTCG
>VBEE01000122.1 GCA_005881715.1 Chloroflexota bacterium
GCCGACAACGATGCGACCGGTGCAGTGGCCCAGCACGCTGGTGAGCGGGTTGGAGACTGCCGCCATCATCCGTTCAGTCATCTGCTCGCGGGGCATGCGAAGCTTCGAATGCACACTGGCGACGACGATGTCGAGACTTTCGAGCAGGCCGTCCTCCTGGTCGAGCGAGCCGTCCTCGTTGATGTCGACCTCTATGCCGGTGAGGATGCGGAAGGGTGCCAGCCCGACGTTGAGCCGCGCCACCTCCTCGAGCTGCTGGCGTAACCGCTCGGCGGAGAGGCCTCTGGCCACGCTGAGTCGCGGCGAGTGGTCGGTGAGGGCGACGTACTCGTGACCCAGCGAGCGCGCCGCCTCGGCCATCTCCAGGATGCTGCTGCCGCCGTCCGACCAGTCGGAGTGCGTGTGGCAGTCGCCTCGAAGCGCCGCACGCAAGGCCTCGGCGAAGTCGGCCACGGAGCGACCGTCGGTGGATTCCAGCCGACGCAGGTAGACGGGGGCCTCGCCGCGCTGCGCTTCGATGATCGCCAGCGCCGTGACGGCACCGATGCCGGGCAGCTGTTGGAGCGAACCATCACGGATCCTCCGTTCGAGCTCGTCCGCGGTGAGTGCTGAAACCAGGTCGGCGGCGCGACGGAAGGCGCGAACCCGGTAGGTCGGCTCCTGCGCCAGCTCCAAAAGGAAGGCGATGCGCCGTAAGGCGGTGACCGCCGGGGCATCGCGGGGCACAGCGGTCTCCTATCCCCGGGCAGGCCCGTACGTGGCGATCAACACGCCCTTGCTCGTGGTGCTGCTGTCGACCAGCCGCAGCGATGCTTGCGTGCCGCCCGCAAAAAGCCGCCGTCCGGTGCCGAGCACCAAAGGAGCAATCATCAGGAGGTACTCGTCGATCAAATCGGCGGTCATCAGCGAGCCGATCAGCACGCTGCTACCCATGATCACCAGGTTCGTGCCCGAGCTCTGTTTGAGGTCCGCCACGGCGGCCGGAACGTCCCCGTGCAGCAGCGTCGAGTTCGGCCAGTCGAGCCTCGTCCCTGTGTTACTCGAGGCGACGTACTTGGGAGTGTTGTTGAGCGCGTCCTTGAACGGGCCGCCCCGGGCGTTCCAGGAGGCCAGCAGCTGCTCGTAGGTGCGCCGTCCGAACAGAAACGCGCGATCCCCGCCCATCCCTTCGCCCATCTTGGCGACCGTCGCCTCGTCGCCGTATGGGATCCCCCAGCCGCCGCGCTCAAACCCATCTCGCGTGTCCTCGTCCGGGCGGCCCGGTCCCTGCATCACGCCGTCAAGCGTCACCCAATTCATCACGATTACCTTTCCCATCTCATCTCCTGTTCTTTCGGTCTCGGCAGCGCAACGCGATCGGCCGAAATCGACACCGGCACCCCGGTCGAGCTCGGCAATCCGCCTAAGCGGACGTTCCTATTCCGTTACTCGCGGAAGGCGCTGACTCCTGATTTATCCGAAGGTGAAGCAGTAGGCCTCCACGCCGGGGTCCAGGAATTCGATTTCGAATGTTCGATCCTCGATCTCGCCCGATTGGCGGATCAACTGGGTCCGCTGCACGCGGGTCGTCCCCTGGCCCTCGGCATCGACGCCGCTTCCGTGGACGGCGCCATCCATTTTGCCGTCGATGAAGACGCGAAATCGCACCGTGTCGCCGTTTTGACCAGGTCCCATCACCAGGTTGACGTCGCGCGCATGAAAGCGGAACGCGATGCGGCCGCCCGCATCGATGGGCTTGGCGGCTCCGTCCGTCACGGTCCAGTTACCTGCCAGCGCCCAATCGTTGAGCCGCAACCGGGTCGGCGAGGTATACCGGTGAGGGGCGTTGGGCACGACACCGCCCGGTGAGGCAAAGGTGTCACCGCGCCCATAGCCGAGATAGGTCTCCGGCGATTCCTGGCTGCTCCAGTCCGCCGCGACTTCAGGTCCCTGGGGATCGACCGAAACGAGGTCATCGCGGAACCCGTTAAACCCGGCTTCCGCGAGCAATTGCTGGATCACCATCTCAGACATTTCGTAGGCGCCCTCGCCGTACTGATGGTTTCGAATGCTGCCCTGCGCATCGACGAGATAGAGCGCCGGCCAGTAGTGGTTGTCGAACGCGTTCCAGACGGCGTAGTCGCTGTCGACCGCGATTGGGTACTCGACCTTGAGGTCTCTGGCGGCCCGGCGAACATTCTCGATGTCGCGTTCGAAAGGAAACTCCGGGGTGTGGACGCCGATCACCACCAGCCCCTTGTCGCCGTACTTTTTCGCCCAGGCCCGTAGGTACGGCAGGGTTCGCAGCCAGTTGATGCAGGTGAAGGTCCAGAAATCGACGGCGACCACCTGGCCGCGCAAGCCCGCCGGTGTCAGAGGCGGGGAATTGAGCCATGCGTTTGCCCCGGTGAAGGCAGGGAGGTTGCCCTCGATCGGTAATTCCGCGGCCCGAGCCTTGAGCCGCCGCAACAGCTCGGCATCGGCTGAGACCTGGGGGGGAGCGGGCACTCCCGGGAGGTGGGTGGCGGCGAACGGGAGCTGTCTTGTCTTCATGCTCGGCTACCCCTCTGATTGTCTGTCGACATCGACGACTTCCTGGGCGAACGACGCCCGAGAACTACGCTAACGGCGTGCCGAAGCGCTCCGCAGAGGCGACTTCGGACAACGACTTCCGCTTCTTGCTTCCCTTAACCGGCCGAGCGGGGTAGCCGAGGGGCAGCACGGCGAGGACTTCGTAGCGATCCGGCAGGCTTACCTTGTTCCGAACGCCTTCAAGGCCTCCAAACCCCGTCCAGTTGGAGCCGACGCCTTCTGCCCATGCGGTCAGAAGCATCGATTGGATCGCGCGGCTGCAGTCCGATACGCCAGTGCGGCTGTCCTTCTCGTAGGCGACGACGATGGCGAGGACCGACTTCGCAATGTACGGACCGGTCCTCACCAGCGAACCCAGCGCGCGCAGGTTCTCGGGCTCACGGACGACGACGAAATGCCATTCCTGTTGGTTCGAGGCGCTGGCCGTAAGGCGGCCAGCATCGACGATCCTCGTGACGACGTCCGGCGGAATCGGTTTCTGCTGGTAATCGCGGATCGCCATGACCGTACGAACCGCGTCGAAGACCGGGTTGGCCATGACCTCATTATGAGGAGGGGAACTGGTCAGCGGCCTTTCCATATAGGATGCGGCTCGAACGGCTTCGTGACCCAGCGAAGGAGGTTGGGACGTCATGAGCACGGCGCAGAGCGGCATCTTCGCGCTTGGTACTCCCTCACATGCCTATCTCGAATTTGATCTTCAGCGTGGAAAGGACGCCGGTGCACTGATCAAGGCGATGGCGGATGTGCGCGAGCCCAGAACCACGATCGGCGGTGTCAACTTCGTCTCAGGATTCCGACCGGAGCTGTGGAGGAGCGTGGTTCCGGAGGGGCTGCCCGGCGATCTCACGGGCTTCAATCAGAACCTGACTGGCCCCGACGGCTACGTGATGCCGGCGACGCAGCACGATGCCGTGCTGTGGCTGTCGGGGAGTTCCTACGACGTTGTCTTTGACGAGGCAAGGCAGGCGATCAACGCGCTGACAGGCGTGACCACGATTGCTGACGAAGCGTCCGGCTG
>VBEE01000060.1 GCA_005881715.1 Chloroflexota bacterium
TCCAGCTCGTCGCGGAGCTGATCGACGCTGGTGCCGCCTTTGCCGATGACGATGCCCGGTTTCGCGGTGTGAAGCGTGATGGTCAGGGCTGATGAGGAGCGCTCGGTCTCGATGCGCGCCACGCCGGCATTCTTCAGGCGGGTCATCAACATCCGCCGCAGACGGACGTCTTCCAGCAATAGTGGCTTGAACTCCTTGTCCGGAGCGAACCACTTCGCTTCCCAGTTGCGGTAGACGCCCAGCCGGAACCCGTTCGGGTGAACTTTATGCCCCATCTACTTTGATTTCTTCTCCTTGGTGTCCTTCTTTGGCTCGTCCTTCTTCTTGCTCGCGGTCTTCTTTACCTCGCCCTTCCTGGTCTCGCCCTTTTTCCCCTCCGCCTTCTTGACATCAGTCTTGGCCGGCGCCGCATCGGCCTTCACGGTCTCCGCCTTCGCCTTCCTGGGCCGCGCGGGCGCCTCGACCTCATCGGACTCGGTGGTGGCCGGCTCGATGGCGGCAGCCGTGCGCGCGGCGGCAGCGGCCGCCGGCGTCGGCGCAGGCCGGGCGGTCGGCTGAGGCGCGCGTGGCAGGGCGGCGGCGCGGCGCCGCACCGCCCCGGGCCGGTCTTCGACCACGGCAGTGATGTGGCTGGTCCGCTTGAAGATGCTGAACAGCCGTCCCATGGCGCGCGGCTGGCCGCGCTTCAGCATCGGCCCCGGCTCCACCCGGATCTCTTTGATCACCAGGTCATCCTTGACCAGGTTGAAGTTGTTCTCGGCATTGGCTTGCGCCGAGCGGATCACCTTGGCGACATCGCGCGCCGCCGACTTCGGCATGAACGAGCAGGCGACCAGCGCCTCGCTGACCGGCAGGTTGCGCAGCGTCTGCGCGACCAGTCGCACTTTCCGAGGTGATGTCCTGACCCACTTGGCCTTTGCTTGCACTTCCATGGCTATTTGAGGGTGGTGGATTTCTCCGTGTGATGTCCGTGGGCACGGAATCGTCTGGTGGGCGCGAACTCGCCCAACAGGTGCCCGACCATGTTCTCGGTGATGAAGATCGGCACATGCTTTTTCCCGTCGTGGATCGCGAGTGTGTGCCCCACCATCTCGGGGAAGACGCTCGAGTCCCGCGACCAGGTCTTGATCACTTTCTTCTCTTTCTGCTGATTCATCGCCGTGACTTTTTTCATCAGCGACGGATGAACGAACGGTCCTTTCTTCGTTGAACGTGACATGTATTAGCCCTTACTCTTCCGCTTGGGTGGCCGGCGTCGAACGATCATGTTCTTGGTTTTCTTGTTGCGCCGCGTCCGATAGCCGAGCGTCGGCTTGCCCCAGGGCGTCTGCGGATGGCCGCCGGCGCCGGATCGGCCTTCCCCACCGCCGTGGGGATGGTCGAATGGATTCATCGACATGCCGCGCACCGCGGGACGCTTGCCCCGCCAGCGGCTCTTGCCGGCCTTGCCGACATTCTCGTTTTCGTGCTCGACATTGCCGATCTGGCCCACGGTCGCGTAGCAGATGACCGCGACCCGCCGAACCTCGCCCGACGGCATCCGGATCTGGGCGTAGTCGCCCTCGCGAGCCAGTAACTGCGCCGACATGCCGGCGGAGCGAACGACCTGGCCGCCGCGTCCGGGCTTGAGCTCGATGTTGTGCACCGTGCTGCCGACCGGAATGTTGGCCAGTGGCAGCGCATTGCCGGGTTTGATGTCGGCTTCCGGCCCACTCGCCACGGGATCGCCGACCGTCAAGCCGACCGGGGCCAGGATGTAGCGCTTCTCGCCGTCGGCATAGGTCAGCAACGCGATCCGGGCGCTACGGTTCGGGTCGTACTCGATGGCGCTGACCGTCGCCGGGATGTTCAGCTTGTTGCGCTTGAAGTCGATGAGGCGGTAGAGCTTGCGGTGGCCGCCGCCCTGATGGCGTACCGTGATCTTTCCCTGGGCATTGCGACCGGCGTCCGTCTTCATCGAAACGAGCAGCCGCTTCTCCGCCTTCTTGCCTCGCGTGACGTCCTCGAACGCGCTCACCGACATGAAGCGGCGGCCGGGCGAGGTGGGTCGGTACTTCTTGAGTGGCATCAGACGCCCTGGAACATGCTTTCGATCTTCTGTCCTTCGGCGAGCGTCACGACCGCCTTCTTCCAGTTCGACTGAAAGCCGTGGGTGCGGCCCCGCCGGCGCTCCTTGCCGCGCACGTGCATCGTGTTCACGCTGACGACCTCCACCTTGAAGGCGTCGGCGATGGCCAGCGCGATCTCGGTCTTGGTCGCCTTCGGGTGAACCCGAAACAGGTACTTGCCGGTCGCCATCGCGGCGTAGCTCTTCTCACTGATCAATGGGCGCTGCACCACGTGAACAGCCTCTTTCATGTGAGCCACTCCTCCACCTGGGTCAGTGCCGAGCGGGTGAAGACCACGGTATCGGCCGTCAGCACGTCGCTGGGGTTGAGGTTGGTGCCCAGGATGGTCTTGATGCCGGCCAGGTTCCGGGTGGATTTCTCCAGCATCACGTCGTGCTGCGGAATCACGAACAGGACGCGGGCGCCGGCACCCAGCTGATCGAAAAGCTCGGCCACCACCCGTGTCTTGGGCGCGTCCAGCGCGATCTCCTCGACGACGCGGACGGCGCCGTCCTGGGACTTCACCGAAAGCGCGGCGCGCAACGCGAGCCGGCGCTGCTTGCGCGGCATCTTCTGCTCGTAGCTGCGCGGGTGCGGACCGAAGACCACCCCGCCGTGGCGCCACTGCGGCGCCCGGGTGCTGCCCTGGCGCGCCCGCCCGGTGCCCTTCTGTTTCCAGGGCTTCTTGCCGCCCCCGGAAACCTCGCCGCGAGTCTTGGTCTGGTGGGTGCCCTGGCGGTCGTTGGCCTGCTGCCGCAGCACCGCCTGGTGCAGCACGGCCTCGTTCACCGGCACGTTGAAGACCGACGCCGGCAGCTCAACCTGGCCACTCTCCTTGCCTTCACGGTCGTAGACCGTGACCGACATGGGGCTGGGGCTGGCCACTTATTTCTTCCCCTTGGGCTGCCGGGCCGAGTCGCGGACCAGCACGACGCTGTTCTTGTGGCCGGGGACGTCGCCGTTGACCAGCAACAGGTTGCGGTCGAGGTCGACTCGAACCACCGTGAGGTGCATGGTGGTCCGCTGCGCATTGCCCAGCTGGCCCGCCATCCGCATCCCTTTGTAGACCCGCGACGGCGTGGAGGACGACCCGATCGATCCGGGCTGCTTGATGTTGTGGGAGCCGTGCGTTACCGGGCCGCGGCCGAAATGGTGCCGCTTGTGCTGGCCGGAGAATCCCTTGCCCTTCGAGGTGCCGGTCACATCGACCAGCTCGCCCGCCGCGAACAGGTCCGCCTTGAGCGCCTGGCCCACGGCGTAGCCGGCGTCGGCCTTGAGCCGGATCTCCTTGAGGTGGCGATGAGCCTTGACCCCCGCCTTCTTGAAATGACCGGCGGTGGCCCTGGTCAGCTTCTTCTCCTCGACCTCGCCGAAGCCAAGCTGGACCGCGCCGTAGCCGTCCTTCTGGACGGCCCGGAGCCCAACCACGGTGCAGGGGCCGGCCTCGAGGACGGTGACCGGCAGGAGCTCACCTTTCTCGGTGAACACCTGGGTCATCCCGATCTTCTTCGCCAGCAGCCCCTTGGTCGCCATCTCAGAGCTTGATCTCGATGTTCACGCCGGACGGCAGGTTGAGCCGCATCAGCGCGTCAACAACTTTCGGATTGGGGTCCAGGATGTCGATGATCCGCTTGTGAGTCCGCATCTCAAACTGCTCGCGCGAGTCCTTGTCGATGAAGGGTGAGCGGATCACCGTCCAGCGATTGATTTCGGTGGGCAGTGGGATGGGGCCCGCCGTGGATGCGTTGGTACGTCGCGCCGTGTCCACGATCTTGTCCGCGGCCTGGTCGAGGACGCGGTGGTCGTAGGCCTTCAGCCGGATGCGGATCTTCTGGGCCACGTGCTACTTGATGACCTTGGTGGCGACGCCGGCACCGACCGTGCGGCCGCCTTCACGGATGGCGAAGCGCATCCCCTCCTCGACCGCGATCGGGGTGATGAGCTTGATCTTCATGTTGATGTTGTCGCCCGGCATCACCATCTCGGTGCCTTCCGGCAGCTCGACCTCGCCGGTCACATCGGTGGTGCGCACGTAGAACTGCGGCCGGTAGCCCTTGAAGAAGGGCGTGTGACGGCCGCCTTCTTCCTTGGTCAGGACGTACACCTGTGAATCGAACTCGGTATGCGGCTTGATCGAACCGGGCTTGGCCAGCACCTGGCAGCGCTCGACCTCCTACCGCTTGATGCCGCGCAGCAGGCAGCCGACGTTGTCGCCCGCCTGGCCCGAATCGAGCAGCTTGTGGAACATCTCGACCCCCGTGACCACCGTCTTGCGGGTGTCGTTGATGCCGACCATCTCGACTTCTTCGTTGACTTTGACCTGGCCGCGCTCGATCCGGCCGGTGACCACCGTGCCACGACCTTCGATCGAGAAGACGTCCTCGATGGGCATCATGAACGGCTTGTCGAGGGCGCGCTCCGGCACCGGGATGTAACTGTCGACGGCATCCATCAGCTTCATGATCGACTCTTCCCACTGGGCATCGCCCTCGAGCGCCTTGAGCGCCGAGACCTTGACCACCGGGATGTCGTCGCCGGGGAACTCGTATTTCGAGAGCAGCTCCCGGACCTCGAGCTCGACGAGCTCGAGGATCTCGGGGTCGTCAACGGCGTCCACCTTGTTGAGCGCGACCACGATCCGCGGCACGCCGACCTGGCGGGCCAGCAAGATGTGCTCGCGGGTCTGGGGCATCGGGCCGTCCGTGGCGGCCACCACCAGGATCGCGCCGTCCATCTGGGCGGCGCCGGTGATCATGTTTTTGATGTAGTCGGCGTGACCGGGGCAGTCGACGTGTGCATAATGCCGCTTGTCGGTCTCGTACTCGACGTGCGCCGTGGCGATCGTGATGCCGCGAGCCTTCTCCTCGGGGGCGTTGTCGATCGAGTCGAAGGAGCGGAATTCAGCAAATCCCTTCTTTGACAGGACCTTCGTGATAGCCGCGGTCAGGGTGGTCTTGCCATGGTCGATGTGACCGATGGTCCCCACGTTGACGTGCGGCTTGGTGCGCTCGTACTTCTTCTTCGCCATTGTTACTCCTTCTTCGAATCCTCCTTAGGCTCTCGACTTCGCAACGATTTCTTCCGCGATCGACTTCGGGACTTCCTGGTAGTGATGAAACTCCATGCTGTAGACGGCGCGACCCTGGGTCTTGGAGCGCAGGTCCGTGGCATAGCCGAACATGTTGCCCAGCGGCACGTAAGCGCGGACGACCTGCATGGTGGCCCGCCCTTCCATGCCCAGGATCTGGCCGCGGCGCGCGCTGAGGTCACCGAGGATCTCGCCCATGAATTCCTCGGGCATGACGACCTCCACCTTCATGATCGGCTCGAGCAGCGCGGGCTGGCCCTTGCGCATGCCGTCCTTGGCGGCCATCGATCCGGCGATGGTGAACGCCATCTCCGACGAGTCGACCTCGTGGTACGAGCCGTCCACCAGGGTGGCCTTGACGTCCACGACCGGAAAGCCGGCCAGCACGCCGCTGTTCAGCGCCTCGATGATGCCCTTCTCCACCGCGGAGTGGTACTCCTTGGGGATCGAGCCGCCCACGATCTTGTTGACGAACTCGAAGCCCTTGCCCGCCTCGTTCGGCTCCATGTCGATCTCGGCGTGGCCGTACTGGCCGCGCCCACCCGACTGCCGGACGAATCGGCCGACGCCGTGCGCCTTGCGCTTGATCGTCTCCCGATAGGCCACCTGGGGTTTGCCCACGTTAGCGTCGACGGCAAATTCCCTGAGCATCCGGTCGACGATGATCTCGAGATGCAGCTCGCCCATCCCCGAGATGATGGTCTGGGCGGTCTCCTCGTCGGTGCGCACCTTGAAGGTGGGATCCTCCTCGGCCAGCTTGGCCAGCGCCTGGCCCATCTTTTCCTGGTCGACCTTGGTCCGCGGCTCGATCGCCACGCTGATGACCGGCTCCGGGAACACGATCGACTCGAGCACGATCGGATTGTTCTCGTCCGCCAGGGTGTCGCCGGTGGTGGTCTGCTTGAGCCCGATGGCCGCGGCGATGTCGCCGGCGTAGACCTCGGGAATCTCCTCCCGGTGGTTGGCGTGCATCTGCAAGATGCGGCCGACCCGCTCCTTGGTGCCGCGGGTCGCGTTCCAGACGTAGGAGCCGGACTTGAGGGTGCCGGCATAGACCCGGAAAAAGGTCAGCTTGCCGACGTAGGGATCGGTGGCGATCTTGAACGCGAGCCCGGCGAAGGGCTGGTTGTCGGCGGGCTTGCGCCGCTCCGCCACGTTGCTCTTCGGATTGATGCCTTCCACGCCCAGCTTGTCCAGCGGTGAGGGCAGGAAGTCGACGATGGCGTCGAGCATGGGTTGCACCCCGCGGTTGCGCAGGGCGGCACCGGCCAGTACCGGCACGAACCGGTTCGAGATCGTCCCCTTGCGGATGGCGGCCACGATCTCGGCGCCGGTGATCGGCTTGTCTTCCAGGTACTTGGAGAGGAGGTCGTCGTCGAACTCGGCGACCGACTCGACCAGCTGCTTGTGGTACAGCGCGACCTGGTCGCGCATCCCCTCGGGGACCTCCTCGGTCTCGATGGTGGTGCCCAGGTCGTCGGTATAGGTGATCGCAACCTTATTAATAAGGTCGACCACGCCTTCGAACGTCTCCTCGCTGCCAATCGGGAGCTGGATCGGGACCGCATTGGCGCCCAGCCGCTCGCGGATCGACTTCCAGGAGGCGAAGAAGTCGGCGCCCATCCGGTCCATCTTGTTGATGAAGGCGATCCTGGGAACCTCGTAGCGGTCCGCCTGGCGCCAGACCGTCTCGGACTGGGGCTCGACCCCGGCCACCGCGTCGAAGACGGCGACCGCGCCGTCGAGCACCCGAAGGCTGCGCTCGACCTCGACCGTGAAGTCTACGTGCCCGGGTGTGTCGATAATGTTGATCCGGTGGCCGCGCCAGTTGGCGGCGGTGGCCGCCGAGGTGATCGTGATCCCGCGCTCCTGCTCCTGGACCATCCAGTCCATGGTGGCCGCGCCCTCGTGGACCTCACCCATCTTGTGAATACGCCCGGTGTAAAAAAGGATGCGCTCGGTCGTGGTCGTTTTCCCGGCATCGATGTGGGCCATGATGCCGATGTTCCGAACCTTGTCGAGCGGATAACTCCGAGCCATTTTTGTCTCTGCCACTTGTCTCCTAGTACCGAAAATGACTGAAGGCCTTGTTGCTCTCAGCCATCTTGTGGGTCTCTTCCCGCCGCTTGATCGTGGCCCCCACCCCGTTAGCGGCGTCCATCAGCTCTCCGGCGAGCTTCTCTTGCATACTCTTCCCAGATCGGGCCCTGGCGTAACGTACGATCCAGCGTCGGGCCAGCGCCGAGCGGCGGTCCGGTCGGATCTCGACCGGCACCTGGTACGTGGCGCCGCCGATCCGGCGGGGCTTGACCTCGAGCACCGGGGTGGCGTTCTTCAAGGCCGAGTCGAAGACCTCGATCGGGTCCTTCTTCGCCACCTTCCGGATGCGGTCCAGGGAGCCGTAGACGACCCGCTCGGCCGTGCTCCGCTTCCCCCGCTGCATCACGACGTTGACGAACTTCGCTACGCCCTCGTGTGTATAGATGGGATCAGGCAGGGTAACGCGCTTTTGAATACGTGGACGCCGCGGCATCTCAGGCCTTCTTTGCCTTCTCGCGCTTGGCGCCGTACTTCGAACGGCCCTGCTTGCGCCCCCTGGCGCCAGCCGTGTCGAGGGTACCCCGGACCACGTGGTAGCGGACACCGGGGAGGTCTTTGACGCGTCCGCCGCGGATCAGGACCACCGAGTGCTCCTGCAGGTTGTGGCCGATGCCCGGAATGTAGGCGGTCACCTCCTGGCGGGAGGTCAGCCGCACCCGGGCCACCTTGCGGAGCGCCGAGTTGGGCTTCTTCGGGGTGGTGGTATAGACGCGCACGCAGACGCCCCGCCGCTGCGGAGAGCCCTGCAGCGCCGGTGCCTTCGTCTTCTTCACCAGCGGCTTGCGGCCGTATCGGATCAGCTGTGAAATGGTGGGCATGACTTGACCTCGCCCGATTTTCGGGCGCGAACGGGTATTGTACGGCCGATTCGGCTCGGCTGTCAAATGCGACCCGCACCCTGACCCTCACCCGCCGTGCGGTGGGAGGGAATTCGAGGCTAGAACGGCTTCACGGCCATCAGCCAGACCAGGATGACGAAGGCGACCACGCCCACGGCGCTGATCGGGCCGGGCTGCGTGCTCGCGGCCACCTTGCGGATCACATCGGGTGTCTCTGCCACCGGCCCGCGGTGGCGCCGCTCCCGGGCTTCGCCGCGCAGCGGGTTGTACTGCTGCCCCATCAGGTTCATCAGGATGATCGTGACCACCAGGATGATGATCGCCGTCCAGATCCACTTGAATCGCCACCACTGCCCGGCGAACCCGGCCGCAATCCCGGTCAGCAGGACCAGACCCAGGAAGGGATACATCACCCGGGTCGACAGCGTCGAGAGCACGACCAGCGAACGGATGGAATCCGGGGATGTTTCCCGGCGAAGGCGCAACCCCATGGCCGCCGAAGCGCCGTGGGCGAGGACGAAGCCAACCACCGAGGTGACGTGCAGGAAGACGAGCCAGGCGTACGGCATATCGTCAGCCGATTATGCGGCAGCGGCGGGGCGGGTGAAGACGTCACGATCGACGTGCTGGCCGATCCGGCGGGCTCCCCGCCGGGTGGCGCCGGCCAGGATGGCGAGAAAGAGGACGACGGCGAGATAGTTGTCGTTGACGAAGCGGCTGAAGAACAGGACGACGGCGAGGGTGGCGGTCGCCCACCAGAGCACGGTGGCGAGCGTCGGCCGGCCAACCACCCGCCGGATGCCCAAGGCAAACACGGGAAGCGTCCCCAGCGCCTGCAGGATCGCGAAGGGAAAGTAGGCGCCTGGGCTCGGGATGATCTTCAACAGGAGGAGGATCTCCGAAAAGCCGTAGCCCTGGATCGGGTAGCGGTGTGGGTCGCTCCCGCTGACGAACGAAACCGTGTCCGCCCAGTACGCTCCCGGATTCCAGAGAAAGAAGGGAGCGATCGTCAACAGCCCGGGCAGGATGAGACCGGCCAGCACGCTCAGCTGCCGGGCCGTCGACCAGCGCTCCGCGCGCGAACGACGCCACACCAGCAGGGCGAGCAGCGGGAGAAGAAACACGGCGAACGGCTTGAAGGCCGCCGCCGCTCCGAATGCCAGGGCGGCGAGCATCGGACGGTCGCGCTCCCAGGCCAGCACGCCGAGGACGATCGGGGCGAGAAAGAGGATGTCGTTGCGGCCCTGCGCCAGGTAGAAGAAGGGATCGAGAAAGAGCGCGGCCAGAACCAGGTAGCGCCACTCCCATCGCCACGGCAGTTTGATGATCGCCACCGCCGCCACCACCGCGACCAGCAGGTCGACCAGCCGGACATCGAACGGCACCCCCACCGAGTGCGCCAGGGCGTAGGCGGGCAATGGGAGGAGGAAGACCGCCGGGGGATAGACGTAGTGGTAGAGGCTCGGATCGATCGGCGTGTTCACGTACCAGTGCCACAGCCGCATGCTCGTAGTCGTGTAATCGACGCCGTAGGGATCGAGCCCGCCCAGCAGCAGGCGGATGGCTTCCTCCGTTTGATAGGCGCCATCGTGCATCAGGATCGGCGCGCCGGTATTCCAGCGCAGCGCGATGAGCGCCAGCGTCGGCACCACGACCGTGGCAACCACCAGCACGAGCAGGCCGCCCAGCTGCAGCCGCCGACGGAGCAGCGTCAGGGCCGCGATCACTGTCGCCACGAATGAGCATGCCCACACCGTCAGCCCCGACCCCCTACCGAGGAAAAGCCCGGTCCCAAACCAGAGCCAGCCGGAGATCAGCGAGAGGCTGCCGAACAGCAGCAGCGCGAGATGCGGCCGGAAGAGGAGCCGGCGAGGAAGGCGCGCCACGCGATGGATCACGCGGCGAGCACCGCGACCCCCGGCTGCGGCGGGGCCAGCGGGCGGGCTCGCGCCACCAGTCCCGTGAGGATCAACTCCGCACCCAGAAGCTCACGTAGAGCACCAGCAGCATCGCGAGGCCGGCAAAGATCAGGACATCGGCCAGGCGCGCCCGGGCCCGAATCCGCAGCCAGCCGATGGTCCAGATGGCGACGCCCACGACCACCTCGACCGCGGCGAAGGGGAAGGCATCGCGGGCGCCATGGATGACGCCATTCGAGAGGAGGAACGCCGAGAGCCCAAAGCCATTGATGGGATAGGCGTCGGGCCCGCTTCCGGCCACGAAGACGATGGTGTCCCGAATGAAGGCACCCGCATTCCACGACATGAACGGCGCCAGCATGGCCAGAGCCGCGCCGGTCGCCAGCGCCGCCGCTCGGATCAACTCGCGCACATCTGCACCGCGCACGACGGCCCATGCCGCGATGAGGGGTACGGCCAGCACCGCATGCTGCTTGGTCACGACGGCGAGCCCGAGCAGCAGGCCCATCAGCAGGTAGCGCCGGCGGTCGGCGGCCAGCAGCGCCGCCAGGACGAGGGCCAGCATCGGCAGGTCGTTGTCGCCGAGCACCGCCACCAGCGAATGGCCGGGGATGAGGAAGAATGCGGTGGCCGCCAGACGGCCGGGCGCTCCGGGGAAGAGGCGGGACAGCAGCCACCAGATAAGGCCGGCGGCGACCAGCAGGAAGACCCGTTCATCCCACCAGCCCAGCGGTCGAGCCGCAAGCTGCAGCGGCAGCGGCCAGAGGAACTGACCCGGCCAGGTGACCAGGTGATGGAGGGCCGGGCTGGCAAAGGTTTCGCCCCAGGGAGCCGCGCTAAGCCCCGCCGCCCCATAGTCGGCGCCGTACGGATCGATCCCCCGCAGCAGGAAGTCACCGGCAAGCTGCGTCTGGTAAGCGCCGTCGCCGATCAGGGCCGTTGGGGAGGGGACGACGTGCCAGCGGATGATCGCCCCGACGACCGGGACCGCGTACAGGGAGAGGATCGCCATCGCGCAACCGATCGCCCGCAACTGACGGCGGATGAGACCCGCGGCCACCGCCAGCGCCGTCGCGCCAATCCAGAGGGCGACCAGGCCAGCCGGCCAGGACCAGGTCTGCGCGATCCGCCAATCGATCGCCGCCGAGGGAATCGCGAGGACCAGCAGCAGGATGGACTCGATGTGGCGGTACGCGACGCGGGTACCAGGACGACGCGCGGGCATGCTCGCGACCGAGGCCACGCCGGTACAACGAAACCCCGGGGCGATCCTCACCGGGGCCTGCTAGCCTGATACGGCCAACGCCAGTTTCGGGAGGGTACATGAGCCGCAGACTCGAGCCACAGGACCTCTACGCCATCAAGCTCGTGGAAGACCCACAGATCGCGCCAGACGGGGAGCGCATCGCGTACGTCAAGGCGGAGATCGATCGCCAGACCTATGACTATCACCGGAGCATCTGGGTCATCACGGTGGGTGGAACGCAGGGCCGCCGCTACACCGCCGGCGACAACGACACCACCCCCCGCTGGTCGCCGGACGGCCGGTCGCTGGCCTTTCTCCGGGCACCCGCCGGCGAGGTCAAACCGAAGAACGAAGATGAGCGCGACCGCGGGATCGCGAAGGCCCAGCTGTGGGTCCTTCCGGCCGACGGCGGCGAGGCGCGTCAGCTGACCCGGGCCAGGGAGGGTGTCGGCGAACCGGAATGGTCGCCCGATGGGGCGTTCATCGTCTATTCAGCGGAGGTTGGGGAGCCCGACGACCCCGAGGCTGAGGACGCCAGCCTGCACGACAGGCGAGTCCCCGCGGTCAGGACGATCGACCGGCTCTGGAACCGCTTCGACGGCAAGGGCTGGATCTACGAGCGTCGATCCCACCTCTTTCGGATCGCGGTTGGGGGCGGCGAGCCCGAGCAGCTCACCGATGGCGACTGGGACGATGGCTCGCCAGCTTTCTCACCGGACGGGCGACAGATCGCCTTTACCTCGGACCGCAGCGAGGAGCGGTGGAGCTGGCCGGCCAACGACATCTGGGTGCTTGACGTGCCCACGAAACGGCTGACGCGGCTGACGGACGAGACCGTGTACGCGGGATCGCCGGCCTGGTCGCCGGATGGGCGTCGCCTCGCCTTCACCGCGTCCCCACGACGCCATGAAGACGGCTACACGGATCTGATGGTGGCGCAAGCCGACAGGCCGGGATCCGTCCGAAGACTGACCGAGAACTTCAGCCCGACCTTTGCGGACACCTGCATCGATGATCAACGGGCGTTCCATGGATCACCGCACCTCTACTGGTCGCCGGACGGCGCCCGGGTCTATTCGCAGGCGGCGGGCCGAGGCGCGACGCTGATCTATGCGGCGCCCAGCGGCGGTGGGAATCCGCAGGCTGTCGTCGAAGGGCAATGCCGCGTTTACGGCTTCAGCATGGATCGGGAGCGGCGGCGGATGGCGCTGGCCATCTCCGATCCCTCGACCCCGGGCGATCTCTTCGTTCAAGGCACTGCGGAGGGCGGCCAGACCGCGCGGCTCACAGACCTCAACGACGAGCTATTCCGACAGGTGGAGCTGGCGCGACCCGAAGAGTTCAGCTTCACGGGCGCCGACGGCTGGGACATCCAGGGTTGGATCATCCAGCCCAGCCCCCAGCCGAACCCTCACCCACAGGCGGGGGAGGGGAAAAGCGAGCGGCCGCCCGCCATCCTCGAGATCCATGGCGGCCCGATGGCGATGTATGGCTGGAGCTTCTTCTTCGAGTTTCAGCTGCTGGCCTCGCACGGGTACGCCGTGGTGTACACGAATCCTCGCGGCAGCACGGGCTACGGCCGCGACTTCTCAGCGGCGGTCAGTCACGACTGGGGTGGCAAGGACTTCGAGGACATCATGGCGGGGCTCGACGCCGCCGTCGCCAGGGGATGGATCGATCCGCAACGTCTCGGTGTCGCAGGCGGTAGCTATGGCGGGTACATGACCAACTGGGCGATCGGCCACACGGACCGCTTCAAGGCGGCGGTCACGATGCGGTGCGTGAGCAACCTGGCGTCCATCTTCGGCACCGGCGACCTCGACTGGATCCTGACCATCGACATGATGGACGGCGTCCCCTGGAAGAACCTCGACTGGCTGATGGACCGGTCGCCGATCACCTATGTCGAGAAGATCACGACGCCCCTGCTGATCCTCCACAGCGATCGAGACCTCCGCTGCCCGATTTCCGAAGGTGAGCAGATGTTCACCGCGCTCAAGCTCCTGGGGCGCGAGGTCAGGATGGTTCGCTTCGAGGGGCAGTCTCATGACCTGTCGCGCAGCGGTCATCCGCGCTCCAGGGTCATCCGGCTGCGCCACATCGTCGGCTGGTTTATCTCGCACATTCGGACAGAGGTCATCCGGCCGAAGGGAGAGCTGGCCCGAGCCGGGGCCGCGGGGGAATGAAGGCCCCCACCCTGACCCTCCCCCGCAAGCGGGGGAGGGAAAGTGGGTTCGTTCGCGTTAGCTGCTGGCGGGGACCGGTTGCGGGAGTTCCGCGAACATCTTGAACGACTCCTCGCGCAACTTCTGGTAGTAGTCGAGGCCGGTCCCGGCAGGGATCAGCTTGCCGATGATCACGTTCTCCTTCAGGCCGCGCAGCCGGTCGACCTTGCCGGAGATCGCGGCCTCGGTCAGCACCCGGGTCGTTTCCTGGAAGGATGCCGCCGACAGCCAGCTCGCCGTGTTGAGCGCGGCCTTGATCAGGCCGAGCAGAACGGTCTGTGCCACCGAAGGATCGCCGCCTTCCGCCAGCACTTTGGCGTTGGCTTCCTCGTACTCCCACTGCGAGACGATCTCGCCCGGCAGCAGGTCAGTGTCGCCGGCGGTGTCGACGCGGACCTTCCGCATCATCTGCCGGATGATCACCTCGATGTGCTTGTCGTTGATGTCGACGCCTTGCGAGCGATAGACCTTCTGGACTTCCTCGACCAGGTAGGTCTGCACCGCCTCGCGGCCAAGAATGTGCAGCAGCTCCTGCGGGCTGATCGAGCCCTCGGTGATCTGCTGACCGGCCTTGATCTTCTGACCACCCTGGACGTTGACCCGGGAGCCGTGCGGGATCGCGTATTCCCGCCATTCCTCGTCCATGCTCCGGATGACGATCTGGTTTCGCTCGACCCGGGCCACGCCCGAGGCGCGTGAGGTGATGACCTTCTCCTGGCCGTCCTCGCCGGCGCCCCTCGCGATCTCCTGGCCTTCCTGAACGGTCGCGCCGGATTCAATCAGCGGCTGCATCTTGTCCGCCAGGATGTAGGGGATGTCGTAGACGTCGCGCGAGGTCACCTTGATCTTGCGCGCGGTTTCGGTGCGGACGATCTCCACCTCGCCGTCGATCTCGGAAATGATCGCCTTCCCCTTCGGGATGCGGGCCTCGAACAGCTCCTCGACGCGGGGCAGGCCCTGCGTGATGTCGGTTCCCGCGACGCCACCGGTGTGGAAGGTCCGCATGGTCAACTGGGTCCCCGGCTCACCGATCGACTGGGCGGCGATGACGCCGACGGCCTCGCCAATCTCGACCAGCTTGCCGGTGGCCAGGTTGCGTCCGTAGCACAGGCGGCAGACGCCTTCGCGGGCCTGGCAGGTCAGCACCGAGCGCACCTTGACCTGGGTCACGCCCGCCTGGATCAGGTTGCGCGCCTGGACGTCGTTGATCTCGGCGCCCTCCTTCACCAGGGTCTCCTGGCTCTTCGGATCCAGGATGGCGGCGGCCGAAACGCGTCCCGCGATCCGCTCGAACAGCGGCTCGGTCAGCGCGCGCTCCTCAGAGATGTCGGTCACCCAGACACCGCCGGTCGTGCCGCAGTCTTCGGCCCGGACGATGACGTCCTGGGCCACGTCGACCAGCCGCCGGGTCAGGTAGCCGGAGTCCGCCGTGCGTAGCGCCGTGTCCGCCAGACCCTTGCGAGCACCGTGGGTCGAGATGAAGTACTCGAGCACCGTCAGCCCTTCCGAGAAGTTCGCCTTGATCGGCAGGTCGATGATCCGGCCGGTCGGGTCGGCCATCAACCCACGCATGCCCGCCAGCTGGCGGATCTGCTGGATGTTCCCTCGAGCGCCGGAGTTGGCCATCATGAAGACCGGGTGAAGGGAGTCGAAACTCTTCATCGTCGCGGCCGTCACTTCCTCCGTCGCCCGGGTCCAGAGGTCGACCGTCTGCGTGTACCGCTCGTCTTCGGTGATCAGGCCACGCTTGAACTGCTCGTCGATCGTCCCGAGCTTCTTCTCGGCGCCCGCCAGGATGTCGGCCTTGCCGGCCGGCGTCTTGATGTCCATCGCCGAGATCGTGATGCCGGCCTTCGTCGCGTAGGCGAAGCCCAGCCGCTTGATGTCGTTGGCGCAGCGCGCCGTCAGCTCATTGCCGTGCAGCCGGAAGGATTCGGCGACGATCGCCCGGAGCGCCTTCTTGTCGAACAGCCGGTTCTGGAAGGTCATCGCCTCGCCATGGCCTTCGGCCGGCTGGACGCCGATCGGGAGCACCTGGTTGAACATCACCCGGCCCGGGGATGTCCGGACCAGCTTGCCGTCGATGCGGACGCGCACCTCCTGCTGGACGTGCACGCGCCGGTTGTCCACCGCGAGCAGCACTTCCTCGGCGGTGCCATAGGTCGGCAGGTCCTGGTCCTTGATGTCGGGCGTGGCCTTGACCATGGTCAGGTAGTAGGTGCCGAGCACGATGTCCTGGGTCGGGCTGATGACCGGGTGGCCATCCGACGCCGACAGGATGTTGTTCGAGGACATCATCAGGTTCTTGGCCTCGGCAATCGCGCCCGAGAACAGCGGCACGTGGACCGCCATCTGGTCGCCGTCAAAGTCGGCGTTGAACGCGCTGCAGACCAGCGGATGGATCTGGATGGCCGAACCCTCGACCAGCACGGGCATGAAGGCCTGGATGCCGAGCCGGTGCAGCGTCGGAGCGCGGTTGAGGAGCACCGGGTGCTCCTTGATCACCTCGTCGAGCACGTCCCACACCTCGGGGCGGACGCGCTCCACCATGCGCTTGGCCGACTTGATGTTCTGGGTGAAGCCCTTGCTCACCAGCTCGCGCATGACGAACGGCTTGAAGAGCTCGAGCGCCATCTTCTTCGGCAGGCCGCACTCGTGCAACTTCAGCTCCGGGCCGACCACGATCACGGAACGGCCCGAGTAGTCGACGCGCTTGCCGAGCAGGTTCTGACGGAAGCGGCCCTGCTTGCCCTTGAGCATGTCGGACAGGGACTTCAGCTTGCGGTTGCCGGTGCCAGTGATCGCCCGGCCGCGCCGGCCGTTGTCGATCAGCGCGTCGACCGCCTCCTGCAGCATCCGCTTCTCGTTGCGCACGATGATTTCGGGCGCGCCGAGCTCGAGGAGCCGCTTGAGCCGGTTGTTGCGGTTGATCACGCGGCGGTACAGATCATTGAGGTCGGAGGTCGCGAACCGGCCACCGTCGAGCTGGACCATCGGCCGCAGCTCTGGCGGAATGACCGGCAGGTTGTTGAGGATCATCCAGGTCGCGGAGGCGCCGGACTTACGGAATGCCTCGACCACCTTGAGCCGCTTGATCGCCTTCTGGCGCTTCTGGCCAGAGGTCGACTTCGACTCCTCGCGGAGGATGCCTGATTCCTGAAGCAGGTCGATGCGAGCCAGCAGGTCATAGATGGCCTGCGCACCGATGCCGGCCTTGAAGACCTTGCCGAACTTCTCGGTGAACTCGCGAAACTCCTGGTCAGAGAGCAGCTGCTTGACCGACAGCGTATCGAGCTGCGTCTTCGACGACTCGATATCGCCCGACAGGCCCTCGGTGTCCTTCTTCAGACGATCATTGAGCTCGCCCGACTTCTTCTCGTAGTCCTCGCGCCACTTCGCGATTTCCTCGTCGGACTTGCTCTTCAGCTCCTGCTGGCGCTTCTTGGTATTGGCTTGCACCTGGTCGATCTTCTTCTCGACCTGCTTGGGCAGCTCGCGGGCGAGCTTGTCTTCGAAGAGGGTGCCCTTCTCGATGATGACCTGCTCATCCTCACCTTCGCCGATGGTGAAGTTGGTGGCGGCCTTCTTGCCCTTCTGCGCCTTGATCTTGTCGACCAGTTCCTTGGCGCGCGAGGTCATGGTGTCGACGGTTTCGTCGAGCGACTCCTCCAGCGCCTTGATCTTGGCCTTCGTGTCTTCCTGCTTGGCCTTGACCCGCTGGTCGAGATCGTCCTTCAGCTCCTTGACCGCCACATCGCGCTCCTCCTGGAGCTTGATGACCCGGTCGTTGTGCTGGGGCGAGGACTTGGAGAGATACTCCTTGCGGGCGTCCTCGTCGATGTGGGTGACGATGTAGTTGGCGAAGTAGAGAACCTTCTCCAGATTGCGCGGCGACATGTCGAGGAGCAGGCCCATCCGGGACGGGATGCCCTTGAAGTACCAAACGTGGCTGACCGGCGAGGCCAGCTTGATGTGGCCCATCCGCTCGCGGCGAACCTTGGAGCGGGTGACCTCCACGCCGCACTTGTCGCAGATGATCCCCTTGTAGCGGTAGCGCTTGTACTTGCCGCAATGGCATTCCCAGTCGCGCTGGGGG
This sequence comes from Chloroflexota bacterium, assembly GCA_005881715.1. Taxonomy (GTDB): domain Bacteria; phylum Chloroflexota; class Dormibacteria; order CF-121; family CF-121; genus CF-13. The sequence goes on from VBEE01000060.1 coordinate 17,622, forward strand.
CCGAAGATCCGCTCGCAGAAGAGCCCGTCCCGCTCCGGCTTGAGGGTGCGGTAGTTGATCGTCTCCGGCTTGGTCACCTCGCCGTGCGACCACGACAGGATCGTCTCCGGCGATGCCAGCGAGAGCTTCAGCGCGTCGAAATTTTCCAGTTTCAGTGTCATGTACTACCTCAAGGAATCCAGGGGATTCTGCGCGGCGCGCGGCGCCCCGGTCGCCCACTGGTCGGATTCATCGATCTCATCGCGCTCGAGATTGATGCCCAGGTCGAGCGGCATCTCACTCATGTCGTCTTCGGACAGGATCACCTGCTTCTCGCCGTCGGACTGGATCTCGACGCCCAACGCGAGGCCCTCGAGCTCCTTCACCAGCACCCGGAACGATTCCGGAATCCCAGCTTCCAGCGTGTTCTCGCCCTTGACGATCGCCTCGTAGGCCTTGACCCGGCCCACGATGTCATCGGACTTCACCGTCAGGATCTCCTGCAGGATGTGCGAGGCCCCGTAGGCTTCCAGCGCCCAGACTTCCATCTCGCCGAATCGCTGGCCGCCGAACTGCGCCTTGCCGCCCAGCGGCTGCTGGGTCACCAGCGAGTAGGGGCCGGTGGAGCGCGCGTGGATCTTGTCCTCCACCAGGTGGGCCAGCTTCAACATATAGATGTAGCCGACCGTCACGTCGTGGTCGAACGGCTCCCCGTGGCGGCCGTCCCGTAGCGTGATCTTGCCGGACTCCGGCAAGCCGGAGCGAACCAGCTCGGCTTCGATCGTCTCCTCGGATGCGCCGTCGAAGACCGGCGTCGCCACCTTCAGGCCGAGCGCGTGCGCGGCCCAACCCAGGTGCGTCTCCAGCACCTGGCCGAGGTTCATGCGGCTCGGCACGCCCAGCGGGTTCAGCACCAGCTCGACCGGCGTGCCATCCGGCATATAGGGCATGTCTTCGGTCGGCAGGATCCTGGCGATGACGCCCTTGTTCCCGTGCCGGCCGGCCATCTTGTCGCCCTGGGCGATCTTGCGCTTCTGCGCCACGTAGACGCGAACCAGCTGATTGACGCCCGGCGCCAGCTCGTCCTTGGTCTCGCGGCTGAAGATCTTGACGTCGACGACGATGCCGCGCTCGCCGTGCGGCACGCGCAGTGACGAATCGCGCACCTCGCGCGCCTTCTCACCGAAGATGGCGCGCAGCAGGCGCTCCTCGGCGCTGAGCTCCGACTCACCCTTCGGCGTGATCTTGCCCACCAGGATGTCGCCCGGGTGAACCTCGGCGCCGATGTAGACGATGCCGCGCTCGTCCAGGTTCTTCAACGTCTCATCGCTCACGTTCGGGATATCGCGGGTGATCTCCTCCGGCCCGAGCTTGGTGTCGCGAGCCTCGATCTCGTACTCCTCGATGTGGATCGAGGTGTACTTGTCCTCGCGGACGACCGACTCGGAGATCAGGATCGCGTCTTCGTAGTTGTAGCCCTCCCACGGCATGAAGGCCACCAGGATGTTGCGGCCCAGGGCCAGCTCACCTTCCGAGGTGGCCGGACCGTCGGCCAGCGTGGTGCCGGCCTCGACGTGGTCGCCGGCCTTGACGATCACCCGCTGCGATAGGCAGGTGCCCTGGTTCGAGCGCTCGAACTTGTGGACGGCATACCACTGCTCCTCGGAGCCGTCATCCGGCTTCAGCAGGATGCCGAACTCCCGCTTGAAGCTGTCCAGCTTGGCCGCCGGGGAATCCGCCGGCGGCGGGGCGGCGCACGACACGACGGTGCCGGCGACCCTGGCGACGATCAACTCGCCCGAGTCCTTGGCGGCCGCCGACTCCATGCCGGTGCCCACGATCGGCGCCTCGGTGACGACCAGCGGGACCGCCTGGCGCTGCATGTTCGAGCCCATCAGGGCCCGGTTCGCGTCGTCGTGCTCGAGGAAGGGGATCAACGCCGTGGCAACGCTCACCGTTTGCTTCGGCGAGACGTCCATGTACTCGATGCGGTTGACGTCTGCCACCAGGAATAGATTCTTGGTGCGAGCGGTTGTCCGCTCCTCCGTGAAGTGGCTGTCTTGATCGAGCGGGGCGTTGGCTTGCGCCACGATATAGCGGTCCTCTTCGTCCGCCGAAAGGAACTGGACCTCGTCGGAGACCCAGGCCTTGATCGGGATGTCGCCGGCCTTTGCCTTGACCAGCGCCTCAACGGTTTCGCGGTCCAGGACGTCGCCCTTCTTGCCGAGCTTGGTCCGCCGGTTGGCCGACTCGAAGACGTCATCGCGCAGCGTGCGACCCACCAGCTTGTCGCGATGGGCCTTGTCCGCCGGCATCTCGCTGAACACCCGGCGGAACGGCGTCTCGATGAAGCCGTACTCGTTGACCCGGGCAAACGTCGCCAGGGACCCCATCAGTCCGATGTTCGGACCCTCGGGGGTCTCGATCGGGCAGATTCGGCCGTAGTGGGAATGATGCACGTCGCGGACGTCGAAGCCGGCACGCTCCCGGGACAGGCCACCGGGCCCGAGTGCCGAGAGGCGGCGCTTGTGGGTCAGCTCGGCCAGGGGATTGGTCTGATCCATGAACTGGGAGAGCTGGCTCGATCCGAAAAACTCCTTGATGGCGGCCACCACCGGCCGGGCGTTGATCAGCGAGGCCGCGGTCACGGTGGCCGCGTCGCAGATCGTCATCCGCTCCTTGATGATGCGCTCCATCCGGATCAGGCCCATACGGAACTGGTTCTGCAACAGCTCGCCGACCGCCCGCACCCGGCGGTTGCCGAGGTGGTCGATGTCATCCGGCTCGCCGGTGCCGTTGTTCAGTTCGATCAGCTTGCGGATGATGGCAATGAAGTCGTCATTGGAGAGGGTGCGGATGTTCATGTCCGTGCCCAGGCCCAACCGGCGATTCAGCTTGAAGCGGCCCACCTTCGACAGATCGAAGCGGCGCGGGTTGAAGAACAGCGACGTCATCAGTGCCCGCGCGTTGTCGACCGTCGGCGGGTCGCCGGGACGGATCTTCTTGTACATCTCGACCAGGGCGTCGTTGACGTCGGTCGAGGAGTCCTTGTCCAGCGTCGACTGGATGAACTTGTGCTCGGCGTTGTTGTCCACGTCGGCGAACAGCTGCTTGATCTCGTTGTTGCTGCCGTAGCCGAGGGCCCGGACCAGGGTCGTGACCGGGATCTTGCGCTTGCGGTCGATCTTGACCGTCAGGATGTCCTTGCCCGAGGTCTCGATCTCCAGCCAGGCGCCCCGGTTGGGGATCAGCTTGGCGGCGTAGAGCATCCGGCCGGAGGCCCGGTCCTCGCTGCTGGTGAAGTAGATGCCCGGCGAGCGCACCAGCTGGGAAACCACCACCCGCTCGGTGCCGTTGACGATGAAGGTGCCTTCCTCGGTCATGATCGGGAAGTCGCCCATGAAGACTTCCGATTCCTTGATTTCGCCGGCGTTTTCGCCGGTGCGGATGGTCAGCCGGGTGTTGATCCGGAGCGGCGCTGCGAAGGTCATGTCGCGGTTGCGGCACTCCTCCTTGTCGAACTTGGGCTGGCCGAACTCGTAATCGAGGAACTTGAGCTCGTAGTTCTTGCCGGTGTAGTCGGTGATCGGGTTGATCTCTTCGAACAGCTCTCGCAGCCCTTCACGCTTAAACCGGTTGAAGGACCGGATCTGGGTCTCGATCAGGTCGGCGACCGGAAGCATCTCCGGAATGCGGCCGTAGCTGACGCGAGAGCCGTTAGAGGAAGGCTGAATCATGGACTCTCCTTTCAGATGAAGCAGGAAAAAAGGGTGGGCAGGCGAATGGTGCTAGGGACGCGGAAAGGCAACCCAGGAAGCACCGAACGGCAATAGTACCATCAGGGTACCCAGGGTGTCAAGCGCGCAAACATCCTCGTCGCGAAACCGGAGTCTCGCGAGCGGGCCCGGGGCAGGTTCCCCGGGTTGGGGAAAGTCGGTCAGGTCGTCGTTGTGAAGTCGATCAGCCTAATCGGGCGTTAGTCTAGCACTCCCCGTGCCCCAGGGGAAGAGGTTCTGGCGGGATCACGCCCGGCTGGAGGATGGGGCGGCTGGAATCAGGGCGAGAAGGGCGATGAGGGCTGTTGGATCCCAAACCAGGTCAGCCCCGGTATCGGGACTCCCAGGACGAACAGCACGAATCCGGTAATCACCCCGAGAACCAGCACGAACATGAGCATCCAGCGAAACATGGATCGACCCTCCGAGTAGCACAACGGCGGCCGCCGGCCAAACCTTGGGTCAGATCCAGCCCAGCCGGCGGTAGTACCAGAGCTGGCCACCGGCCGTCGCCGCCATCACCCCGACGGCCAGGATCCAGAAGGTCCAGGCGGGCACAATGTGGCCCACCAACCAGGCGAAGTTCATCCCGAAAAAGCCGGTCACGAACGTCAACGGCAGGAAGAGGGTGGCGAACACGGTGAGCCGGGTGATCCTCAGGTTCAGCCGGTTCGAGACGGTCGAGAGGTAGACGTCCATGGCGCTGGCCAGGAGGTCGCGCAGGGAGTCGACCGTCTCGTACTGGCGGACGAGGTGGTCGTAGACGTCGCGGTAGTAGATCGACATCTCCTTGTCCTGCGGATCGCCGATCGCCCGGGTGGTCAGCCGCTGGAAGACGTCGCGCTGCGCGCCCAGCACCTTTCGCAGGTCCACGACGGTCCGCTTCAGATCGGATAGGGTTGTCAGGGCCGCCGTGTCCGGGCGGTCGATGATCGTGTCCTCCAGCCTGTCCGTGGCGTCGTCAACCTCCTCGAGCACCGGAAACAGGGCATCCACCAGCTGGTCCACCACGAGGTAGAAAAGGAAGGGCAGGCTTCGGCGGGTGAGGTCGGGGTTCTCCTTGATGCGCTGCCGGAGGTCGGCGAGCGGCTCCGACGGCTCGAGGTGCACGCTCACCAGGTACTGGGGCGAAACATAGATGTGATGCTCGCGGACCTCCGCCCGTTCGTTCACCAGCTCGGCCGTGAAGAGGACGACGAAGGCGTAGCCGGGGAACTCCTCCACCTTGGGCCGCTGGTTGCGGTTGCGGATATCCTCCAGCGTCAGCGGGTGAAACTTGAAGGTCTTCTCCAGCAGGTCGAAGTCCGCGTCGCCCGGATTCTCGATGTCGAGCCAGAAGCCCTGCTTCCCGTCCTTCAGGCAGGCCAGGAGGCTGTTGGCCGTGGGCTCAAGCTGCGGTCCATCGGTGGCGACCAGGTGCCGGATGGAGCCCTGCTCCCGGTCGCCCTGGCGCTCGGCCACGTTGGCCGGCGCGGTGCTGGACCGCGCCGGTTTCGTGGTTTGCCTACTTGATTTCCGCGCCAGCGCCGGCATCCTTCAATTTCTTGAGGACGCTTTCCGCCTCCTCCCGATTGACGCCCTGCTTGACCGGCTTCGGGGCCTGGTCGACCAGGTCCTTGGCTTCCTTCAGCCCAAGCCCGGTGATCTCGCGGACCACCTTGATCACGCCAATCTTGGCGTCGCCGGGGGAGGTGAGCACGACCTGGAACTCGGTCTGCTCGGCTTCCGGCGCCGCCGCGGCTGCACTTCCTGCGGCGGGGGCCGCGGCCACCGCCACCGGAGCGGCCGCCGTAACGCCGAACTCGTTCTCGATGGCCTTGATGGCGTTCATCACGTCCACCACAGTCCACTCTTTCAACGCCGAAACGAAATCGTCGACACTGACTTTTGCCATGAGTTCCTCCTAACTTGCGGCCGGCGCGCCGGCCGGTGACTGCGATTCTTTCTGACTGCGAAGGGCGTCGAGCGTACGGGCGAGCTTTACGACGGGGGCCTGCAACACGCTGGCCAGATTGCCGAGAGGGGCCTGCATCGCGCCGAGCAGCCGGCTGAGCAGCACCTCGCGGGAGGGGAGATCGGCGAGTTCCGTGACGGCGTCCGCCTTGATCACCTGGCCTTCGAGCAGGCCGGCCTTGATCACCATCTTCCGGTTGGCCCGGATGTACTCGTTCAGGATGCGGGCGGGGGCCGAGACGTCATCGACGGCGAACAGCATCGCGACCGGCCCCACCAGCTCGGCGCTGAGCGGCTCGTAGCCGGCGGCCCTGGCGGCCCGCCGCGCCAGCGTGTTTTTGACGACGACCATCTCGATGCCGCCACCACGCAGCTTGCTGCGCAGCTCCCGCATCTGGCCGACCGTCATGCCGCGGTAGTCCGCGAGCACCGCGGTCGACGACGCCTTCAGCCGGGCGGTGATGTCGGCGACCGTCGCCGCCTTCTCCGCCTTCTTGTCGATCTTCTCTTGTTTCTTCAGCGCCGTGGCCAATAAAAAACCTCCTTCGCACCAGGCGAGGAGGCTTCAGACCCTAGCTCGCCTGCGCTGGACATTGAGCCGGATCGACGGCACCAGCGGTCTTCGGCTATTCAGTTGTCGCGGATCGTGAGTATATCAGCCGCCGTTGCGCAATGCCCGCACGGCGTCACTGACCAGCTGGCGAACGGCCGGGGCGCCGGCCGCCTCCGCCGAGGTCAGCTTGACGTGTCGGATTCCGGTGCCGGTGCCTTCCAGCAACCCCTGCGGATCCGCCAGGCCGGCGCCGTTGGTTAGCCCGAGATTGACCCGCTCTTTCTGCGGCGAGATCACCGCGAAGACGCCCTCCCGACCGCCCCCGGCTCCGTACTGGATGACCTTCCACCCGGGAAAGACCTTTTCGGTGGCGCCCGGGAGCACCGAGAGGATCACCTCGCGGGTCTTGACCGCGATCACTCGCACCTGCGGCGAGTAGCCCTTCAGGAAGGTGTCGACGGCGGGGTCGCCGGTCTTCTCGTTCGCCATACGACGGGGCCGGGTTAACTCATCCGGCCGGCGGCGACCGGGTCGACGGGCACGCTCGGACCCATCGTGGGCGACAGGTAGACCGAGCGGAGATACTGCCCCTTGGCGGAGCTGGGCTTGGCCCGGACCACCGCGTCCATCAGCGCGACGAAGTTATCGCGCAGCTGCGTCTCGCTGTAGGAGGCCTTCCCGATATTCGTGTGAATGATGCCGGTTTTGTCAACGCGATACTCGATCCGGCCACCCTGGATGTCCTTGACCGCCCTGGCGATGTCGAAGGTGACGGTGCCGGCGCGCGGGTTCGGCATCAGGCCGCGTGGCCCCAGGATTTTGCCAAGCCGGCCGACCTGACCCATCATGTCGGGCGTTGCCAGAGCGACGTCAAAATCGAGCCAGCCTTCCTGGATCCGCTTCACCAGGTCGTCGCCCCCGACATAATCGGCGCCGGCCTCGGTCGCCTCGCGCGCTTTCTCGCCGGCGGCGAACACGAGCACCCGGCGCTTCTTGCCGGTGCCGTGCGGCAGCACCACCGAGCCGCGCACCATCTGGTCGGCGTGGCGCGGGTCGACGCCCAGCCTCAGGTGCGCCTCGATCGAGCCGTCGAACTTCGAGGTCGAACTCTTCAGCACTAGCCGCACGGCGTCATCGGGCGCGTAGGGCTCGGTTCGCTGGATTGCCTTGGCCGCCTCCTTGTACTTCTTACCTCGAGCCGGCGGCATCAGGCCGACACCTCGATGCCCAGTGAGCGCGCGGTCCCCTCGATCATCTTCATGGCCGCCTCGACGTCGTAGGCGTTGAGGTCCTTCAACTTCAGCTGGGCGATCTCGCGGACCTGCTGCCGGCTGACCTTGCCCACCGTTTCCTTGTTCGGCTTGGCCGAACCTTTCTCAACGCCGGCGGCCTTCTTCAGCAATGCCGCCGCGGGCGGGGTCTTGGTGATGAAGGTGAACGTGCGGTCCTCGAAGATCGTGATCTCGACCGGGATCACCTGGCCGGCCATCGAGGCCGTGCGATCGTTGTAGGTCTTGACGAACTCCATGATGTTGACGCCGTGCGGGCCGAGGGCCGTGCCAACCGGCGGCGCCGGCGTCGCCTTGCCTGCCTCCATCTGGATCTTGACGATCGCTTTGACTTTCTTCTTCCCCATTACTTCAGCCGCTCCACCTGGAGGAGGTCGAGCTCGACCGGGGTCTCCCGGCCGAACATGTTGACCAGCACTTTGAGCTTGCCTTTGTCGGCGTTGATCTCATCGACCTTGCCGTGGAAGTCGGAGAAGGGCCCGTCGATGACGCGCACGTTCTCACCGACCTGGTATTCCACCCGGACCTTGGGCGCCTCGGCCTTGATCTGCTTCTGGATCGACTTGATCTCCTTCTCCTGCAGGGGCACCGGCTTGTTGCCCGAGCCGACGAAGCTGGTCACGCCGGGCGTGTTCCGCACCACGTACCAGGACTCGTCGGACATGATCATGTTGACCAGGATGTAGCCCGGGAAGGTGCGCTTCGCCACGTGGCGGCGCTGGCCGTCCTTGATCTCGATGACGTCCTCGGTCGGCACGAGCACCTCGAAGATCCGGTCGTGCATGTCCATCGAGTCGACGCGCTTCATCAGGTTGTTGCGCACTTTCTCTTCATGACCGGAGTAGGCGTGCACGACATACCAGTGCGGCTCGCCCTCCGCCGCAACCGGCTTGCTGGCGACGTCGCCGGGCACCACCGCGGGCGGGGCGGACGGCGTTTCCGGCGGGGCCGGATGCCCCTCGCCGACCGTGACTCGCTCGCCGGTCCAGATCCGGCCGGCTTCAGCGGCTTCTTTGGGCGCGGGACGGCGACCGCGCGCCTTCGCGGGGGCGGACGCGGCCGCCTCTTGCGGCTTGCCGTTCTGCGGCGTCTCGTTCATCTCTGTCTCAGCCAACTTTGGGGAACTCCACTTTGACAAGGGTCTGGGTCAACACGTAGTCGATCAGTCCAAGCAGGACCGATACCACGATGACGGTCACGATCACGACAAACGTCATCGTCCGCAGCTCGCCCCAGCTGGGCCAGATGACCTTGCGGAGCTCGCCGACGATGTCCTCGAAATTCCGGACGAGGCCCCGGCGCGGTGAGGGAGTCGTGCGTTGCACTCTGTTCGACCTCGATTCGGTAGGAACGGCCCTGGCCATGGTAGTTATACCTGAGTCTGGCAGGGGTGGAGCGACTCGAACGCCCGACCCGCGGTTTTGGAGACCGCTGCTCTACCAACTGAGCTACACCCCTGTGCCGGTCGGCGCCAACAGTATAAGAAGGTTGCCACCCTACTTGGTTTCCTTGTGGGCGGTGTGTTTCCGGCACCGGGGGCAGAACTTCTGGATCTCCAGCCGGTCGGGATCGTTCTTCTTGTTCTTGACGGTGGTGTAATTGCGCTCCTTACAGGTCTGACATTGCAGGGTGATGGTCGAGGCTAGGGCAGGCATTGATCTCCAGGGGTGAAAAAGAGTCCAGACACAAAAAAGACCTAGCGACTGCTAGGCGAATTCAAATCATAGCAGAGTTTGGCCCGATCGTCAATGACGTGGTCGCCTAAAGGGAGCGGTCGCGACACACATATATAAGTAAGGTATCGGCGGCTAGTACTGGACGACGACGGTCGTCCCCATGGGCGCCCAGTTCCAGAGGAACGACATCTGGCTATAGGGCACGTTTACGCAGCCGTGGGTGCCGTTATAGATGTTCGAGCCCGGGCCGTACCAGGAGCGCCAGGGCGCGTCGTGGATGAAGTAGCCGCCGCCGGCGAATTCCATCGCCCAGTTGGTCCAGGAATCGGGGTACCAGTAGGGGCTGCCATAGGGCCAGGGGGAGATCATCTTGTACGGCGAGTACCGGTGGAAGATACGGTACACGCCGGGAGGCGTTGGCAACTGCGGCCGCCCGGTTGCCACGAAGGTGGTCAGGACGGCGTTCCCGTCCTGGTATGCGGTCAGCACCTGCCGGGAGAGTGAGATCACGATCAATTTGCCCACGCCGGCGTTGTAGGAGACCGGCGCCATCTGCCTGGTGAAGATGGCACTCGCGAGGGCTTGCTTCTGCTGGTACAGCTGCGAGGTCAGTGATTGGAAGGCGCCCTGGTCGGCGGCCGTCCCCAGCTGGCCGGCGAGCGCATTGATGATGCCGGCCCGGTTCCCGACGACAGCGCCAATGCGCTGAGCTGTGGCCAGCGTGGAACGGGTGTCCGCCAGCTGGTTGTAGGCGCCGGATCGGGCGTTGAGCAACCCCTGGATGCCGGCTGCGGTCTGCTGGAGCCGACCAAGGATCGGCGCGAAGGCCTCGGCGCTGTGGACCGAATCGACGCCAGCCAGCGAGGCGGTGAGCTGATCCTGGAAACCGGTAATGCTCAGCTGCGGATACTGCCCGGCGTTCGCCAGCAGCGTGCGGGCGTTTTGCGCCGCGGCGTCCACCTGGGCCCGTGCCCCTCGGAAGGCGGCCATCCGGCCGTCGAGGATGACGTACTGCTCGCTGAGGACGCTGGCGAGCGCGTTGAGGCTGTTCGGCGTCGTCAGCATCGCGGCGCTGGAGGTAAACCGCGCGGGGTCGACGTCGAGCCCATCGGCGGAGATCGTGTCGCCGTGCGCTTCGGCGATGAGCAGGTTCCACCGGTGCAGCTGCCGCTGCATCGCGTCGCGGCTGTCGGTGAGCTGCTGCTGGTAGATCGTGTTGAGTTCGGTTTGAAGCTGGCCGATCTTGTCGAGCTTGGTGTGCTCGGCGACGGGCACCTGCCACCAGGCGGAAGACTTGGCAGCCTGCACCTGGCTGTACCGCCACATCAGGCTGTCGGCTTCCGCCTGCTGGAGGCCGCCGCCCACGGCCACCGAGAGCGACTGGTTGAACGCGACTTCGGCCTGCCGGACGCTGCTCGACAGGAAGCTTTCGCTGGCGACCGCCGATAGTGGGATGGCGGCCAGCAATGCGCCGACCACAAGGATGAAGACGAAGCGCCGGAGACCCCTCACCGCACGGACACCCCTGTTTTCTTAGGCAGCGTCGGGGCCGGTTCGCCTCCTCAGGTCGCCGACCGCTCGCTCTCGCCGATTGGCATAACGTTACGCCGATCTCGAGGTCACGCCAAGTGGCAAAAAGTTACGGATGTCATGCGGCCGTCACTTGGCCCACCCTCCCCGGCCCCTTCCCGGCCCCTCCCCGCAGGGGGAGGGCTACCGGAGGGAGTTCTTCTCGACTATCTCTCGATGGGGGCGGCGATCAGGCTCCCCCATTCCGTCCAGGACCCGTCGTAGTTCCGGACGTTGGGGTAACCGAGCAAGTAGGTGAGGACGAACCAGGTATGTGAGGAGCGTTCGCCGATCCGGCAGTAGGCGATGACGGCCTTGTCCGGTGTCACGCCTTTGCCCTGGTACAGCGCCTTCAGCTCGTCGGCCGGTTTGAAGGTGCCGTCCTCCCGGACCGCCTGGGCCCAGGGGATGTTGGCGGCGCCCGGGATATGGCCCCCGCGCTGGGCGCCTTCCTGCGGCAGGTTTTCGGGAGCGAGCAGCTCGCCGCTGAACTCCTTGGGCGAGCGAACATCGACCAGAACGGCGCCAGCCTTGCCCAGCTGGGCGAAGACCTCATCGCGCAAGGCCCGGATCGCCTTGTTCGGCTGCCCCGCCTTGTAGCTGGCGGGCTTGACCGCCGGCGCCCCCGTGACGAGCTCGCGGCCCTCGTCCTGCCATTTCTTCCGGCCGCCATTCATCAGCCGCACGTCCGGGTGGCCGTAGTACTTGAGATTCCACACGAACCAGGCCGCGAACCAGTTGTTGTTGTCGCCATAGGCCACCACCGTGTCCGCGTTGCTGATGCCCTTCGACGAGAGCAGCGCCTCGAGCTCCTGCTTGGGCAGCAGATCGCGGATGGGACGAGCCTGGAGATCCTTGCGCCAGTCCAGGCCGATTGCGCCTTTGACGTGACCGGTGTCATAGGCGGCCGTGTCGACGTCGACCTCCACGATCTTGACTTTCGGATCGCCACCATGATCGGCGACCCACTGGGTGTCGACGAGAACTTCGGGGTGCGCGTAGCCCGCCTGGGCGATCTCGGCAGCCGATTTGGCCATGATCCTCTCCTTAAGTTGACTAACCGGATTCACAAACTCAACAATGAGGCCTCCCAGTCTACGGTGGGCTGGCCGCAACGGTCAAGCCGAGTATGGCCGTGAGCCGGGCTCGATCGCAGGAAGGGTTCGGATGAGGCGTTATTCGAGCCAGTCGACATGAGCCAGGCCGCGCCATACACGCCCGCCGGTCCGGAACAGCCTGTCCGGCGGCGTGGACGCACCCGGCTGCTGCTGGCGCCGCTTGGGGTCGTGGTGGTTCTGCTGGCGGTTCCGGGCGGAGCGTACGCCATCTCGCAGAATCAGTTGTCCCGGGCCCAGGCAGCGGAAGCCAACAGCGCATATGCCGAAGCGCTTCGCGACTACGCGGCTGTCGAGTCGCTGGCCGGCAATCCCGCGGCCCGGGTCTTGTTGGGGGAACTCGCGGACCGGGCGCAGATTGGTACGGCCGAAACCCATTTCCTCTGGGGCGTCCAGCTGCGACAGCAGGGAAAGTTCGCGGAGGGCGAGAAGCAACTTCGAGCCGCCGTCAAGAGCGGGTTCGCCGATTGGGGCGCCCGCGGCAACGGGGCGCTGGCCGACCTGTACTACGCCTGGGGCAAGGCTCTCGTGGGAGAGAACCATTTCCAGGCTGGGATCGACAAGTACAAGCAGGTCGCGGCCTTTGACCCGACCGGCAACCTCGCGGCCTCGACGGAGGCCGGGCTGGCCACCGCCTATGCAGACTTTGCCCAGTGGTACACCCTGCAGCAGCCGGCCGACTATCCGAATGCGTTGATCTGGTACCACAACCTGGTCAAGGACTTCCCGGACAGCCCGGAGGCGAAACTGGCCCAGGCATCGGCCCTGCCGCAAACCCTCTACAGCGCCGGCCTCGCGTTCGTCCAGCAGCTCAAGTACCAGGAAGCACGCGACGCGATGACCGAGCTCGTCCAGAACTATCCGAAGACCAGCTGGGCGACCCAGGCCAAGACGGCCCTGGCCGCCAAGCAACCGCTCACCGGGCGGCTGATCATTAGCGACCAGAACCCGACGCCGGTAGCCAATCGGCTGAAGGCGCACACCTACGACGATGCCGGCGGTCCGACGTACAACGCGACGACCGACGCGAACGGCAACTTTTCGGTGGTCAACGGAATCCCGCCCGGCCAGAACTATCTGATCACCTGGTGGGACCCGGCGCGAAAAACGTTCGTAACGACGTTTCTCAGCGACAACGTGCCGGTCAATACGATCAGCATCAACCCGCTGGAGCCGGCGCACACGACCGTCGCAACGTCTTAGCGCCGTCGCTTCGTCGCTTCCGTCACCAGCAGGGCGTCGAGCTCGGCGCCGACCAGGAAGGCGATGGACGCCACATATAAGTAGGTCATCACGACGATCAGCAAGGAAAGGATCCCGAAGGCCTGCTGATAGCCGCGGTAGGCGAAGTTGGCGATATACCAGCCGAACAGCCACGAGGCTGCGAGCCAGATCGCGATCGTGATGCTGGAACCGAGCGTCACCCATTTCACGCGCAAGTGCGCGGGTGTCGTGAACCGGAGGAGCATGGCAACCAGGAACAGCAGAATAACCGCGCTGAAGCCAAACCGGAGGATCGTCTCCCCCACCCGCAGAGCCGGCGGCGTCGATTGCCCCGAAGCCGAGAGCAGGAGGGCTGCCGCGATCACGAAGAGCGCCGCAATGATCAACCCGGCGAGGCCGACCGAAATGCCCATCCGCTGCCAGAACGGCCGCCGATCTTTCACCTCGTAGATGCTGTCGAGTGCGGTCATCAACGCCCGGACGCCGCTCGAGACCTGCCACAGCGTGAGCGCCAGGCCGATCGACAGCCACCACCAGCGTCGCGTGGTCATCACCTGGTCCACCGAGTGGTCCAGCTCGCGGTAGAAATTTGGCGAAACGACGCGCGCGATGTTGGGACCGATCTGATGGCGCCAGATCCCGTCGAGGTGGACGGCGCCGGCGAACGCAAGGCCCGTTAGTGACAAGAATGCCAGCGCAAACAGCATCCGGAAGGCGATGGCCGTCGCGTCCGTCAGGACGCCGTGCCGGTCCATGGCGGCGGCAACCTGACCGGCCAGCTGCTTAAGATCGCGCCGGCCGCGGCTTCGGACGACCTGCTCCGCGAGCCCAACGATCGCGCGATTCGAACCAGCGGTGTCTGCCATGTACAAAGGCTAGCTACGAGCGGGCGCATCGGGGAAGCCTGCCAGTTGCGTTGTCCTGTCAGGTTGGCCCCCATATAATCGGGGCGCATGCCGACGTAGCTCAGCTGGCAGAGCAGCTGTTTTGTAAACAGCATGTCGGGAGTTCGAGTCTCCCCGTCGGCTCCAAATTTGAATACGATTGCGCCAGTCTGGCACTAATGAAATGCCAGGACGTGGCACTAACTACCGCAGAATAACCGTTCGTTCGGTGAGCAGCTGTTTCAGAAACAGCGGGTCATTTCGAACTCGTCCCCGACCGGAACACGCTTGATTGCAGCAGCTTGCAAGACACAATGGCTGCACTTCAGGGGAATCGTTCACACAGTTCCTGCTCAGAAGGGAACGACCAATGTATTCCACCATCCCCTGGATCAATCAAAGCTTTACATCGGCGCCCTTTGGCCTCTCGATCGAGTCGCTTGTGGAGGAGTCGACTGCCGCCGCGGCCTCTTGCCCAAGACAGTCGACTTCGCTTACGGCTACCCCTCCGACAAGCTAGTCAAGGGTGGCAAGGAGGTTTTTGAATTTCAAACCATCTGTTATTGCGACCGAGGACCAAAATCATTTGGTCGGAGGATGACGCTACCCGTGAGGATGACCCTGGATAGGAACTTCGTGGCGCACGTAGACCGCCTGTCCGGACCTAGTTTGTCATTCGATTGGAGGATGACAGGCAAGCCCCTATCCCACACGCTGCTTCTGCTCGCGGTTTTCCCCGCCGCGGTCAACCGTTTCCGACAGGAGTCGAGCCATCCCCAGGAGGAAGCTTTGAATCTAGCCAAGTCGTCCGGATACTCATGGCCATGGCACGACGGCCTTGATGCCCCTGTCAAGGTTGCCTTTGTCGGGGATGACCCGGCAGTGGCCGACATGTACCGCCTGAGGCTCCAGGTCGACGGCTACGAGGTCACCCTGTTCACGACCGCCCAGGCATGTCCGCACGCGGGACTGCGCGCGCCGGACATCGTGTACCTGCATATCGGCTCTCTCAATGCAGCCAGTCTTGCGATGCATCGACGGCTTCGGGCACGGCCGGCAACCGAGCATGTGCCGATCCTCCTGGTATCAGATCCGCTGGCCAAAAAGGAACTGGCTTTTCGGCTCAAGCTTGGGATCCACGACTTCCTGATCTCAAGTGACCTGGTTCGTTCCGAACCCTTCTGGGATGAATTGAATGCCGATTCCCAGAGGCGAGGAGAGCAGGCTCTGATATAACGGTCCAACTACGGCTCAGCCAGATGCAGGACTCCGTGGGTTCAAGGCTGCATCAACTCGCGGGCGGTCTTACAGGCGCCGTCGCGAATCAGACGCCATGATCATCCTTGGGCGCTTATGCGACTCCCTTCCGATTGGCTTCCATGTCATTGATTGTGGCGCCTCTTTCCGAGTTGTGTACGCCAACCAGCACGCGGGGCTCCATCGGGACGTGGGCCTGCCCCTCCGTCGCCCGACGACAGCCTGGTCAGGCGGTGATGCGAACTTAGCTCTACGTACTTCGACCTGCGGTTATTCAGGAGATTCATGCGCAGCGGTTGCACGGCGGGTACCGAGGGCGCAAGATGAGGTAAGCAGCCATCCGAAAGGGTTATTGGCCAGGTGCAGAAGGCGAAGTCGACACTGCATGCGCTCGCTGCCGTTCTTCAGGCATCGCCTGAGTCGGACGCTCTTGTCATCCTCGGTCGGCTCCTCGACTCCCTTCCGATCGGCTTCCACGTCAGCGACTGTAGCGACCCGTTTCACATCCTGTACGCAAACCGGGTGTGGGAGCGCTGGCTCGGACGCGAAAAGCTGCCGCTAACGGGCAAAGCGCTGGGAGAGCTCTTTCCCAGCGCCGAGCAGGCCGGCATCCTCGGGATCATGCGCGAGGTATGCAAGACCGCCCAGCCCAAACACCTCAAGGGTTTTGAGTTTCGTGAGCTCGGTATTGTCGAGCGGGGCAAGCAGGGCGAGACCAGCAGGTGGGATTGGGAGATTTATCCACTGAGCGGTCCGACCGGTGACGTCACCCATTTGCTGAACGTCATCATGGACGTCAGCGAACCGAGGCCGAGCAGGAGCGGACCCTCCAGAGAGGAGCGGCAGGCCGCGAATCGCCGCCGCGAGGAGGCATCGGGCGTTCTGCGCATTTTTGGCGTTGCTCCGGACAAGCGGGCCGACCGCGGCGAGGAGAAGCTGAGTGAGCGGGAATATCAGGTGGCAGAACTGCTTGCCATGGGGTTTACGAATGCCGCCATCGGACAACACTTGAAGGTCAGTCCGGCAACAGTCTCGTCGCACGTCGCGCACATCCTTTCCAAGCTCGGGTTCCGGTCACGCGCTCAGGTGGCGGCCTGGGTGGTTGGGCGGCGGCTCAAGGGCGCGGAAGACCGCAAATCGGCCGACGCTCGCCCATCCGGCTAGGAAGCGTCTCCACCGAAGCTCATCCGAACAGAGGATGACAAGCACGGGGCGCGGGCCCCATTCTTAGGCAACCCTGGCGGAGCCCATCAACCGACTCATCGGTCGCACGCGGGCGCAGACGGGGCTGCGGGAGCCGCAGCAACGCTTCAGAAACGCGTTCCAGAATGCCCCGATCGGCATCGCCGTGGCCGACCTGGACGGACGCTTTTTAGAAGTTAATCGAGCGCTCTGCCAGTTATTGGGATACTCCGAGCAACAGCTGCTGCTCACGACCGTCGTGGCCATGACCCACCCTCACGACGTGGATGACTTCTTGGCCGGTACCCGCGAGCTTCTGACCGGTGAGACGAGCCGATTCCAATCCGAGCAGCGCTACCTCCATGCCGACGGCCATCTGGGATGGGCTCATGTCAGCGTCTCGCTTCTATGCGACTCGAGGAGGCGGCCGCTTCACTACGTTCTGGGGATCGATGACATCAGCGCATCCCATCGGAACGAACGACTTCGCGAAGTCACCTTCGCCGTGACCCGCCGGTTGGGCGAAGCCGTTGCCGCAGACGCCCCCTATCGAAGAATCCTGCAGGATCTGTGTCGGGATCTGGGCTGGGACGTTGGTCAGCTTTGGATCCGGGATCGCGACGAAGAGGTGCTCCGCCTACGTGACTCCTGGCATGCCTCCTCGCCAGAAGTCGCCGAGGCGGCCA
The DNA here is from genome assembly GCA_005881715.1 of Chloroflexota bacterium. Classification (GTDB taxonomy): domain Bacteria; phylum Chloroflexota; class Dormibacteria; order CF-121; family CF-121; genus CF-13. The sequence goes on from VBEE01000060.1 coordinate 34,765, forward strand.
AGGTCAGCCTGGAAGCCGGCACTTTTCACGAACTCGACTTGCCGGGGCGGGTGTTGGCCGACCGTGCACCGTTGTGGATCGTCGACATCGCGAAGGATCCCAACCTGGCGGCATCGGCACGAGCCGTTGGGCCGGGGCTGCACGGAGCCTTTGGCGTCCCGATCCTGAACGGAGCTGCAGCGACCGGGGTGATCAATTTCTACAGCCGGGAGATCCTCCAGCCGGATAAGAGGCTCCTTACGACAGTGGCCGACATCGGAAGCCAGATCGGGCAATTCATTGAACGGACGCGGGTAGAGGGAGCCTTGCAGGAAGGTGCGCAGCTTATCCGGGGAGTTCTGGACAACGTTGCCGATGGGATCATCACCATCGACGAGGGCGGCCTGATCGAGATTTTCAATCGCGCGGCGCAGCGGCTCTTCGGCTACCCGCTGGCTGAGGTGGAGGGGCAGGATGCGAAGATCCTCATGGCTGAACCGTACCGCGATGACTTTGTGAGCCACCTCAGCGATTATTTGCGGCCGGGCAAGAGCCCGGTCTCGATCTCGGGTTCCCGTGAGCTGTGGGGACAGCGGAAAGATGGCTCTGTCTTTCCCATGGAATTCCGCGCCAGCGAAATGCTCCTCGGCGGCGAGCGACGCTTCGTAGGGATCATGCACGACATATCCGAGCAGCGGGCTCAGAAGGATGCGCTCGAATATCAGACCCTTCACGATCCGCTGACCGGTCTGCCAAACCGAACCCTGTTCAATGACCGGCTGCGTCAGGGCATCGCGATCGCACATCGGGAAAGAAAGCAGCTGGTGCTGCTCATCATGGACATGGACCGATTCAAGGAAGTCAACGATACCCTCGGTCACCACATTGGCGATCTGCTCCTCCAGCAGGTCGCGTTGCGCCTGGCAGCGATACTCAGGCAATCTGACACCGTAGCGCGGCTTGGCGGAGACGAGTTCGCGGTGCTGCCGGCTGGCGGGACCGACCTCCATGGCGGATCCCAGGCGGCCAAGAAGATCCTTCACTCGTTGGAGCAACCCTTTCTTGTCGATGGCCGAAACATCGATGTCGGGGCAAGCATCGGCATTGCCCTTTTCCCTGAACACGGCGAGGAGGCCAACACCCTTATGCGCCACGCGGATGTGGCGATGTATGTCGCCAAGCGGACCAAGCGGGGGTCCGCCGTGTACGCGCCCCACCACGACGACCATACGGCCGCCCACCTGGCACTGATAGGCGAGCTGCGTCACGCCATCGCGCATGACGAGCTGCTGCTCCACTATCAGCCAACGATCGCGCTCGCCAGCGGCCGGACGATTGGGGTGGAGGCGCTGCTGCGCTGGCGGCACCCAAAGCATGGGCTCATGCTTCCGGACCAGTTTGTTCCCGCTGCGGAAGAAACCGAACTGATCCAGCCGCTGGCCCGATGGGTACTCAATCAGGGCATCGGCCAGCTGCGCCGCTGGCTCGATGCCGGACTGGAGATCGACCTCTCCGTGAACTTGTCGGCGTGGAACCTCCACGATCCAGACCTTCCGGATCTGATATCGGATCTGCTTGCCAGCTTTGGGGTTAAACCAGGCAGGCTGAAATTGGAGATCACTGAGAGCAGCATCATGGCGCACTCCGCAATCGAGACCATCACGCGCCTGAGCGCGCTTGGCGTAGGTCTCTCGATTGACGACTTCGGGACCGGCTACTCTTCCCTGGACTACCTGAAACGCTTACCGGTGAACGAGATCAAGATCGACAAGTCCTTCATCATCAGCATGATTGGTGACAGCGCGAATGCATCCATCGTGCGTCCGATCCTCGAGCTGGGTCACAACATGGGCCTTCAGGTCGTTGCCGAAGGAGTGGAGAACCGCGAAACCTGGGACAGGCTTGTAACGTTGGGTTGCGACCTGGCCCAGGGGAATTACATGTGCCCGCCGATCCCCGCAGCCGATCTGACCCGTTGGTTGCGCGAATCGAGCTGGGGCCGGCCCAGGTGATGCTGGCTGTCAAAGACGTAACAACACTCAATGGACGCGTTACGAATACATGGACAGCCAAAATTCGCACCGGAATTCAATTGCTGCCTGATTTGTAAACGGCGGGTGGAACGGGCCGCCGATGCGAGGTGCCATCCACTGCGCTGCTGGGTTCTCCACACTGACCTCTAGGCTGACGCAAATGTCTCAGGAAACTGACTGGCGATGCCGTCGGCGCCACTGATCTGGTCGATAGATGTCAGCAATCACGATCGTTCTTCATTCTCGCTGCTCGGCAGCGTCCTGGAGTTCTAGCGGCTTCGGGCCATAAACGCCGTTCCCCACGATAGTCTGCGGCCGGCAGCGATATCAGCCCGCCGACTGACCTCAGACGATTGCGCAGACCTGCAGAAGCCCGGCTGCTAAGACCTGGCTCGACAGCAGGGATCTGATCCGGCGGTGGATCGTCGTACCGGGTTGGCCCAAGATCGAATGGCCCTCGTATGATCCCAGCGATTGCCTCCGACGGGATCCACGACAGGGATGTGACCGACGATTCGTAGCTCACGTGAAGCTCCTTTCGCTCAGGTACGGTCGGCGACCATGGCGATCGCGCTGCCAAAGCCGATCTCCCATATCACGAGCGGATAGACGACCATTCGTTCGATGCCCCCCAGCCCAAGACCAAACACGCCGTTCCAGCGAAAAAACGGTCCTTGAAAGGCGACGACTACTGTCGCGATGAGCGCAAGTGCTCCCAGCGCGGCCGAGAACAAGTTGATAGGGGTTTTCAGGAATCGCGTTGCAAGTATCGCGGCAACGCCCCCACCAAGGAAAGACAGCAGCGAAGCTGTTTCGTGGACTGAGAGCAGTGTCTCCGGTACGACACCTGCGACGAGCGCCCCCGTCCCGAAAATTGCAAATGAGATTGTGAAAGCCCGTCTGCGCGTGGCTCTATAGAAGAAGACCGCGGCAACCAGGGAAAGCAATCCGAGCAGCGATAGGGTGGTGTTCCAGATAAGGGACGGCGTATCCACGATCACACATGGGGTGGCCGCGAGGCCACGATGACAGGTGGCGCCAAGGTCGCTGAGGAAGTTCGCAGCCACGCTGTATCCCGGGTAGCGCGTCTCGGCGACGATTACGAGCAGAATCCACTGCGCTGCGGCAAGGAAGGCCGCGCCACCCGCGATAGATAGACTGCGTGTCCGTCGACCCTCCGAATGTCGATCCATTGCAGACCTCCTCCTCGAGTCGATGCTTAGTTTCTTTCCGTTTGGTCCGATACGGTCGGACCGCGAAAGCTGTTTGCGCCCGTAGAGCCTTCTCTCCAAGAGCCGTCAATGAAGAACATGCGACGGAACCGCCTGTCGGCTGTACCTACCAACTGGCAACGACCCTCCTCCGTGCGCCACAATACGCTTTTCAAGTCGGATGGATCTCGCGTCAACGATTTTGGAAGGGGCTCGAATGGGAGGCCTCCAGCCGGTTCTTCATGTTGCAGTCACGGTCAGGGCGTTATGAGCTCGACGGCTTCATCGATGCTGGAGAAGGGAAACTGCGCAGTTTCGTTGACGGTCCTGACCAGGTTGCGGTGGTCTGCCTCGAACAGACACAGACAGCGCGACTGGCCAGGTATCAAAGTGCTTCGGATGTAGCGAATCCGCGCGCCGTTTCCGCCGAGCCGGCGAGCACTTTCAACCATAGCGTGCTGCGCAATGCCGAGCTGTTGCACCGTTAAGCCAGGAATGATGCGGTCGACGATGAACAGGCTCACGCTCCGCCCATTATGGGCGGAGCGGCGCGCTAGCGAATCCGGGAGAGTGCTGAGGCCGGTACTGAATCCTGGTGTCGTGTCACCCAGGATGCGATCTCCGTTCTGGACTGGATGCCGAGCTTATTCAAGATGTTCAGGACGTGCGAGTCGACGGTCCGCTCCGAGATCATGAGCTTTGCGGCAACCGCCTTATTGCTGAGCCCCTGAGCAACGAGGGACGCTGTTTCCGCTTCCCGACGGCTGAGTGGCGATGAGCCGCGGGGCTGCGTTTCCCTGGCAGGTCGAATGACCTTTTCCTCGAGGGCGAAGCTCACCGCTTCTTGAAGGCTCATCAACTCACCCTTGCCTGACGCCGCGCTGAAGGCCGTGTCACCGAGTCGGGCTCGCGCCTGTGCTTCGCAGGCGTCGTGGTAGGTCCGAAACGGATTGGGCAGCGGCGATGGGATGGCTTGCAACGCCGACCGGGCACAGCCAAGCAGCGCCGCTGCATGGTCCTGTTTTTCCACCGACCCTGCGATCCAGGCCATTGCTTCAATACAGAGCGGTATCCCGACTCGGTCGTCGATATCACGCTTGAGCCGCAGCGCACGGAGCTCGAGTTCGGCCGCATCGTCAGCTCGGCCTGCCAGCCAGGTGGCGAAGCCCAGCACCCAGAGCACATAGGAAAGGTTCCAGCGCTCACCATGCCGGTTGCTGATATCCGCGCTCTCGTCGAGAAGTCGGATTGCGTCCACTGCCCTTCTTTGAAAACATCGGATGATGGCGAGCTGGACGAGCGCAAAGCCTAGCCCGGTCTCATCTCCGGCCTGGCGGTGCAGGCCAATCGCCTGTTCGGTGAGCGCCGCCGCGCCGGCGAGATTCCCCTGGAATAGTAGAACGCGCCCCAAAAAATGGATGGAAAAGGCCGCCGACCGGCCCTCGCCCAACGCCGCGCTAAGGTCGCGGCTTTCCTGGAGCAGAGCTTGAGCTGCAGGAACGTCACCCTGCACAACAGCCAGGTAGCCCGCTGTCCACAGCGCTCGAGCTCGAGCCGGTGACGGCCCCAAACCGCTCCTGAGAAACTGCTCGATCCAGCGCCGCCCCTCACTTAGACGACCACGAGTCTCCCAATAGAGCCAGAGCGCACTGGCGAGTTCCATCCCAGCACCTGCTTGGCCGGGCTCGTTCAAGCAGTAATCCAGAGCCGTGCGGAGGTTGCTGTGTTCCAGGCTGAGCCGATCGAACCACTGAACTTGTGACGCCCCGAATGGTTGCATGGCCGTGACCAGCTGTCGGTAGTAGTCCCGATGCCGCCGTCGGAAATCTGCTCCGCCAGATTCGTGCAATTTCCCCCGACCGAATTGGCGGATGCTTTCAAGCATGGAGTAGCGAACCGGGTTCCGGGAACCATCCCGAACGAGGATCGACTGGTCCACGAGCCGCCCAACCTGGTCGAGGACCGCCTCGGGCGCAAGGAGCTCGCCAGCGCAGACATGCTCAATGGCCTCGAGGTCGAAGCTGCCCGAGAACACCGTTAGACGCTGCCACAGCATCTGGTCGTCGAGCGACAGAAGGCCGTAACTCCATTCGATCGTCCGCCAAAGCGTTTGCTGGCGCGGTAGGGCCGTCCGGCTGCAGGTGGTCAGCAATGCAAACCGGTCCTGAAGCCGGACGAGAAGTTGTTCCAGGCTGAGCACGTTCAGACGCGCAGCAGCCAGCTCGATGGCAAGCGGAATCCCCTCGAGCTGTTTGCAGAGTTGGCCAACCGTGGCCTCGTTTTCTGCCGTCACGGCAAAGCCGGGAACGACTGAAACCGCCCTTTCGGCGAAAAGACGAACCGCCTCCGGGCTGGGAAGGGGTGGAACTGTGAAGCTGACCTCTCCGCTGATTCCAAGTGGACGCCGACTGGTTACGAGGATACGGAGCTCAGGACAGCTGCGCAGAAGGGTGTCGGCAAGCACGGCGCATGCATCGAGGAGATGCTCAACGTTATCGAGCACGATGAGCGCGTGCTTCGGCGCGAGGTATTCGGCCAGAGTGGCCACGAGCCAACGTGCCGACTGGTCGCGTAAATCGAGGGCATCGAACATGGCGTGCGTAACGAGTGCCGGGTCGTCCAGCGCCGCCAGTTCGGCCAACCAAACTCCATCGCGGAAAGCCCGCTGGATATCGATCGCGACTCGGAGGCCGAGCCGGGTCTTTCCTACGCCCCCCATGCCAGTCAGCGTTAGGAGCCGAGAGCCGGAGAACAGGCGCTTGATCTCGGCCAACTCCTGGCGCCGCCCGACGAAGCTGGTGATCCCCGCAGGTACGTTATGCAAGCCGCGCTCAGATCGGGAAGCGCGCATATATCTGGACTCCTTGTGGGCCACCATACCGCATTTAGAAGGATGCTCTGACGGCCGGCTCATCAACAAAATCAGTACCGGCCTCAGTACTTTTCCGGATTTCGGTCCGACCTAACCCTCCGTAGGCTGCATTCAGGGGATTTCACGAACATCCGGCGGAGCCAGATGACGCCCTGGCGCTCGAGTGACGCCTGCCGACTTGGAAAAGCTGCGGAATCAAGAGGAGGATCAACGATGTCCCGATTCAAAAGCGCTCTGCTGGCGCTGATCACGTCGATCTGTGCGCTGGCGGTGCTGCCCGTTACTCCCGCCAGCGCGGCTGGACTGGCGCCGAGCCAACCCAGAATTTGGCACGTCCTGGTGGGGGGCCACGCGAACGACCAGGCAATTCAGGCCGAAGGGTACTACCCAAGAGTGATTACTATCGATGCCGGCGACACCGTCGTCTGGACGCTAAACACAGAAGAAGTTCACAGCGTCACCTTCATGGGGAGCTGTGGGGATCTGTCCTGTTTTCCTCCGTGCGTCTTTGAGGTCAACATCGATATCAGCCCCTGTGGATCAACCAGTTACGACGGGGTGAGCGGGCTCGCAAGTTCCGGCCGAATGGTCCCTGCGGCATACAACTGGAACAACGCCTACCCACACGGCGATACGACGTATTCCCTGACCTTCACGAATTCCGGCGCCAACGTCTATTTCGACCTAAGCATTTCTGGAATGCGAGGAGTGGTGGTCGTAAATCCAGCTGGCACCCCCTACCCATTCACTCAGGCACAGTACTCGGCGCAAGCCCGAGACCAGCTCCAATCTGACCTTGATGCGGGAGCGAAGGCACGAGAGGACTTCCGGCCAATCGCAACTTCAACCAATCCCGACGGAACCCAGACCCACCATGTCGCCCTCGGAGCCAGTCCTCCCGAAACAGCGAGAGTCCATCTCGACTCGATGGGCACCTCCACTGCGAAAGGCACTGCACTCCTCCAGGGATCCGGTGTTGGACCTTCGCCGAACCCGACGATTGCCGTCAAAATCTCCCTCTCCGGCCTGAGGCCCGGCAGTGTTCATGCCGTTCAGATTCTCCTTGGCGTGTGCGGGGCCGTAGCTCCGACAACCGGCTTACTCTTCAGCGTGATATTCAATCCCGCGACATTCACTCTGAACAACCTCACCGCCGGCCCAGACGGGAGAGCCGCTGGTACGGCGATCATTAGCCAACCGCCCAATTTCAATGGCCCTGGGCAGCTACGAATCCCAGCCGCGGGTTGGTTCGTGAATGTTGCAGCGGGTCCCACGGCAGACGACGGCGCAACCTCTGCTGCATGCGGCAACGTTGTGTTCCACAATGCGGCGGTTATGAGATATCTTCCGCAAAACCTCCACGTGCGCGTTGGAGATACGGTCGTCTGGGCCGACGACACCATCAACGAGATCCATGCGGTGACGTTTCTCGCCGGACAGAGCCTTCCCCAGATCCCAGACTGGTACTTCACCGATCCGACTGGCGGAACAAGCTATGACGGCTCGACTTACTACAACTCAGGCGCGCTCTA
>VBEE01000061.1 GCA_005881715.1 Chloroflexota bacterium
AAAACGTCCCGCGCGGTATTTCCTGGACAGCGAAGTCGCGATCGACCGGTGAGACCCGACCCCGGACAGTGAGCAGCCCATCGTCGCAGGTGAGCTCGAGATCTTCCAACCGAGCGCCCGGGAGGGCGCCCTCGATCACGATCTCATTGCCTTGCTGGTACACGTCGACCGGGATGGGCAGGTCGCCCTCCGGCCGCGTGCCGATTGGCGGCTGGCCAGCGAGCTGCTCGACCGCGTTCCGCAGCGCGTAGGGGTCGTTGTAAACGAAGCGCATCCTGGCCGGCCCGTCCTCCCGGCGATTGTAACGCGGGCGTTGGTGAGTCAGGGTCAGCCGATTCGGGTCTTGCGGAGGAACGTGACGCTCGCGATGGCCACGAGCCCGAACGTGATCGCGAGCACGGCCAGGCCCATCACAACCGTTGGCCCAGATCGGCGGTTGAGGAGGCGAAGCGCCAGGAAGCCGGCAACGCCTGCGAGTCCCAGCTCGATGAGGATCGTCACCAGGACGACGGAAGCGGCTTGCACTACGGTATGAGCATGCCACGTTGGCAGGTAGATACGCTCTGCCCTGAAGGTGGCGGGCTACAATACCGACTCGTGCCGAGGTAGCTCAGTCGGTAGAGCACATGACTGAAAATCATGGTGTCGCCGGTTCGATTCCGGCCCTCGGCACCATCGCCTGTCAGGCTCCGGGACGTCCGTTCGCGATCAGACGTCCCTGACGAAGATGACTCCATCGGCCTCGTTCAGCTGGTGAGGGTCCAGCGGGAAGTAGCCATTGTTGGGCGCCGCGTCGGTCCGTAGGACCAAATTCGAGGCCATCCGGCTGAGAGCCGTGGTGAGGCTTCCCGACTTGAACAGGTAACGGCTCTCCGGGAGGGCGGAAAGGATTCCCTCGAGCGTGTCAGGCGCTGGGGCGTTGAGCCCCTGGTGTGGCGCGGCACCGAGAGCCGAGCACAGGACGGCGTACTGGTCGCCCAACTGCGCGCCGATGATCGATCCAACGCTCCACCACTCCAGCGACAGGTCTCCCAGGTGCCATTTGCTCCGTCCCTTCTGCAGGTGCAGGTTATGGCCAAACATCAGAGTGGGTCCCCGCTGCCCCTCACGAGTGAGGATGGCATTGAGGTTGTCGGCCATCATTACATCTCGCAGGCCCAGGAGCCGCGCCACGCGATTGTCGGATGCATTCGCCATCGCGGCGTGGTAGCGAAGCAGCCCGGCAGCCGTGCGCGCGTGCAGGTAGGCACGCCACCACGCATTGCGCGACGTGGAAGCAATCAGTCGTGGGGACTCTGCAATCAGGACGGCGGCAAGATCGTCCGCGAGTAGGCGCAGCGTGTTGGCTTCGTCGGAAGCTCCGACCGATTCGGAGGGGTCGAGGATTGCGGCCGGATTCGACCACCGCTCATCGGCGCCGGCCAGCGTGTCGATGGTGCCCGCCGTTGCCGGTAGCAGCGTGGGCTCCAGGTTGGTTGCGAGGTAGGCCTGCAGTGCCGTGAGCGCGGGTCGGGGGCTGTTGGCCCCGGTCATCTCCATGGGGGCGTCGAACCCGTAGAAGCTGAGCCTGTCGCTCGCCTTAAGGCTTGCGTTGTACCGCCGCATCCAGTCGACGAGTTCGCGGTTGGCTTCGGCCTTCTCGAACCCATGGCTGAAGCCGGACCGCACCACTTCGCCGAGTTCTCCCTTTCCGTCTGCGACGAAGGCATCGACCGTCAGGGCGGCGAGGCAGTCCGTCTCGATCGCGATGGATCGGTAACCGTCGTGCTCGACAAGATGCTGGAATGCCTGGTTTCGCAACTGCGGGAACGCCTCCACGCCGTGCATGGGCTCTCCCAGGCCGACAAGTCGAGGCCTCGTCGGAAGCGATTGGAGAAATCGCGCGAGCGCGCCGCCGATGCCGGCGGCACCATCACCCGGGAAGGCCCAGCCGGCCTCCGGGAGGGAAGCGCGACCGGTCAATATTTTCCGCCCCCGCTGGCGGGGGAGGCTAGGGCTGCCTGAGCCGCCTGCCACGATCCATCGTTTTCACCTCCTCACGGCCGAGGGGAGCAGGAGGAGGGACTCGAACCCCCGAGAGCCTGTCCGAAGCCAGGTTGCCCAGCCTCTAGGCGTCTGCCCGCTCCCATTTCCGAGTCTAACGGCGACAGAGAATTGATCTCGATCGCGAGCGAGCGTACTGTGAACCTGTGCATGTGCTCGGGCTGCGCTCGATAGCCAGCTTCATCATCGCCGCAGCCTTGGTCGTATTCGCGCTGATGGCCATCGCCGCTGGCTTCGACCTCGTGAACGGCGGGTACGACACGCCGCCGATCCAGCACCCCGTGTAGCGCGCGGGAACCCCGAAGTTCGGGCCCTGTCCCGGCGGAGTCATAGCGATCCCGCCGAGCCCATCACCGCTCCGCTGCTTTCTGGTCGCGGCCGGCGAGGCGAACGGGTGGCAGATAGTCGCCGACGAGATCCCTCATCCACCACTGGCCAGTTTGGCGCCGCTCCCGGGCGGTGCTGAATCGATAGCGATACAGCCGGGCGCGGACGAACGCCGGCGGACCATGAGGGAATGGATTTCGGCGCAGCAATTTGAGCGTCGCCGAGTCGTTCTGCAATAGCTTGATCAGGAACGGAACGAAGGCGACGACATCGCCGCGAACCACATCAGCCAGTCCAGTCGCAGGTGATAGGGGGCGACCTGCGGCGGGAGCCGGCGCGGATCGCCGGGCTTGCCCTTGAACTCGTACTCGCTCCAGGCCGTGCCACCCGCGGTGAGGTCTGATGCGGCGGTTCCTTCGACCACGATCTCGTAGCGGACCCTCGTGATCGAACCGAAAGCTCCGTACGCATTGACGAGGTGATAGGGGTTGAAGCTGAAGTTCATGAGCTGGCGACGCGAAAGCAAGTTGCGTGCCGGCCGGTAGCTCAGCACCAGAACGCCGACCGTCAGCGCAATCAAGACCCCCTCATACCAGACCGGCGGTGCGCTTTGCGACGGGACCTGCACCGGCAGCACGCTGCCCAGCGCGGCATTGTTGAACGCCGCCACCGCGCACACGATGGTGACGGCGTTCAGCCAGGAGAAATTCCCACTCAGGACAAGCCAGCCCTGCGTGACGACGATGACCACGCCGGCGGCGTCGGAGATGGGCTGGGGAAAGGCGAGGCCCAGCGGCGCCACCAGCTGCGCGAAATGATTGCCCAGGACCTCAACCCGGTGCAAGGGCCGGGGCAGGTGGTGAAAGAACCAGCTCAGCGGATTCGGCATCGGCTGCGTCTCGTGGTGGTAGTCGAGGCAGCTCAGATCGCGCCAGCATGGATCGCTCCGGATCTTGATCAGGCCGGCGCCGAACTCGACGCGGAAGAGGAGCCAGCGAAACATCCAGATGACGACCAGTGGGGTGGCCATCCGCGCCGGACCGAGGAAGATCGCAAAGAATCCGGCTTCAAGCAGCAACGACTCCCAGCCGAAGGCATAAAAGGTCTGACCGATATTGACGATCGAGAGGTAAAGCACCCAGAGGACGAACCAGACGATCATCCAGATGACCAACGGCGCGGCCTCGACCAGTCCGACGACGATCGAGGCCGAGAGGAGGACGCCGGTCCAGGACGCGATGGTGAGCAGCCGGTCGGAGTAGCGGAGATGGAAGAGGCTGGGGGCGTGCTGAAATGAAACCCGCTCGAGGAACCTCGGGGCAGGCAGCAGCCCTCTCTCGCCGAGCAGCGGCCGAAACTGATTGATGGCCACAAGGAACGCGATCAGATAGATCACGCCGAGCGCCCGGGTGATGACGAGACGGCTCAGCCAGTAGTCGGGAGCCGCGAGCCAGTCCGTGATTGTGACCTCCCCAATATAGGAAGACGGATGGCCTGCATGATTTCATCCCCATCGAACTGGGTAGACTCCGATCGTGAGCACCAAGATTTCCAAGACCGATGCCGAATGGCGTGCCGAGCTGACTCCTGAGCAATACGACATCCTGCGCGCGAAAGGGACCGAGCGGCCATTCAGCGGCGAGTACGTTCATACGAAGGCGGACGGAACCTACTGTTGCGCGGCCTGTGGCGCGCAGCTGTTCAGCTCGAAGACGAAATTCGAGTCGGGTACCGGCTGGCCCAGCTTTTACGAGCCGGCCAACCTGGAAGCGGTGGAGCTGCGCTCGGACAACAGCCTCTTCATGCGCCGTACCGAGGTCCTCTGCCGCAACTGTGGGTCGCACCTTGGCCACGTCTTCAACGACGGTCCGGCGCCGACGGGCGAGCGCTACTGCATCAACTCCGTGGCGCTCGAGCTGAAGCCAGAAGCGTAAGCCCCAACCTGCCCTCCCCCGCACGGCGAGGGGAGGATTTGGTCAGGCGGCCTTCACGGCGGCGACCAGCTTCGTCAGGGAGTCCTTGGCGTCGCCGAAGAGCATGATGGTCTTGGGGTCGTAGAGGAGCTCGTTGTCGATGCCGGCAAAGCCCGGCCGCATGCTCCGCTTCATGAACACAATGTTCTTGGCCTGGTCAACGTTGAGGATCGGCATCCCATAGATGGGACTTCCGGGCGTAGTGTGGGCGGCCGGGTTGACCACATCGTTCGCACCGACGACGAGCGCCACGTCGGTGGAGGGGAACTCGCCGTTTATCTCATCCATTTCCTTCAGCTGTTCGTAGGGGACGTTGGCTTCGGCTAGAAGAACGTTCATGTGGCCCGGCATTCGCCCGGCCACGGGATGAATGGCGTACTCGACCTCGACGCCGCGCTTCTCCAATTCGTCGGCGAGTTCCTTCAGGGCGTGCTGTCCCTGGGCGACGGCGAGTCCGTATCCCGGAACGATGATGACCTTTCGAGCGTAGGCCAGCATGGTGCCGACATCCTCGGGACTGCCCGCGCGAACGCTCTTGCCCTCGGCCGTGGCGGCGGCGCCGCCGGCGCCTACCTGGATCTGGCCGAAGGCGCCGAAGAGCACGTTGGCGAGCGAGCGGCCCATTGCCTGGCTCATCAAGGTCGTCAGCAACGTACCCGAGGCGCCTACCAGCGTCCCCGCCACGATCAGGGCAAAGTTGTTGAGGACGAAGCCGCTGGCGGCGACCGCCAGGCCGGTGAAGGCGTTGAGCAGCGAGATCACGACCGGCATATCGGCCCCGCCGATCGGGATGACAAAGGCAACGCCCAGGACCAGGGCGAGAGCGAGCAACGTCACGAAGAAGATCGGCTGCGACGCAACCGTAAGGTTGGCAACGGCGAGCGACACTATCGCAATCGCCAGGAGGCCGTTGACGACCTGCTGACCGGCATAGGTGATGGGTGTCCCGGTGATCATGCCTTGCAGCTTGGCAAAGGCGATCGCGCTGCCGGCGAAGGAGATGCCACCGACAACCATGGAGAAGATGCTCGGAAACGCGAGCTGGAACGCCGGATGCGTTCCGGCGTGCAGCAGCTCGGAAATGGCGACCAGCGCTGCGGCGCCGCCGCCGACCCCGTTGAAGGCAGCGACCATCTGGGGCATCGCGGTCATGTGCACCCTTCGCGCCGAAATAGCTCCGACCGGCGCCCCGATCGCCAGGCCAAGGATCGTGACGACGATGCCGGCCGTCGTGAAGTGCAGAAGCGGGATCGTGGCGAGCAGCGCGATCACCATCCCCACCGCGGCCGTCTGGTTACCGCGACGTGCGCCCCGCGGATTGCTGAGCTGCTTGAGGCCGAGGATGAACAGCACAGCAGCAAGCAGGTAGGCGAGTGCAATCCAGATGTTCACTTCTGTTCCGGCTTAGCCGGCGCCCGACGGCCCTTGAACATCTCGAGCATGCGGTCGGTCACGACGAATCCGCCGACCACGTTCAGGGTCGCCAGCAGGACGGCAACGAATCCGAGAACGACCTCGAGGGGACTCGTGGCGTTGGCCGCAATCAGGATCGCACCCACCAGGATGATGCCGTGGATGGCATTCGTTCCCGACATGAGCGGCGTATGCAGGATGGTTGGAACTTTCGAGATAACTTCGATGCCGACGAAGATGGCGAGGACGAAGTAGGTGAATTCGGTGAGAAGTTCGGAGTTCATGCCTTCGACGTTTCCAGCAGGGCCTTCGCCTGAGGATGGACCAGCTCGCCCGCGTTGGTCAGGCAGCTTCCCTTGACGATTTCGTCGTTGAAGTCGATGTTCGGCTGGCCATCCTTCACGAGGCTGAGCAGCAGCGTGCTGACGTTGCGACTGTACAGCTGACTGGCGTGCACCGGCATGGTGCTGGCCAGGTTTCGAGGGCCGTCGATCGTGACGCCTCCCGTGACCACCGCTTCACCGAGTTTGGTCAGCTCGACATTCCCGCCTGTGTCTGCCGCCAGGTCGACGATCACCGAGCCGGGCCGCATCCGCGCCACCATGTCCTTCGTGACCAGGATCGGTGCCTTGCGGCCAGGTACGGCCGCGGTCGTGATGACCACGTCCGAGGCGGCCACGTGGTCACCGATCAGCTCGCGCTGGCGCCGCAGGAATTCTTCGGACTGCTGCGCCGCGTAGCCGCCCTGGCCTTGCTGCGCTTCCAGCGGCAGCTCCACGAACGTCGCCCCCAGACTCTTCACCTCGTCCTTGACCGCCGGGCGGACGTCGTAGGCTTCGACCACGGCGCCCAACCTCCGGGCCGTGGCGATGGCCTGCAACCCGGCGACGCCGGCGCCCAGCACGAGCACTCGCGATGGCGTGACCGTCCCGGCCGCCGTGATCAACAGGGGAAAGAATTTCCCCAGCCGGTTGGCCGCGATCAGCACCGCCTTGTAGCCGGCAACCCCAGCCTGCGAAGACAGTGCATCCATGCTCTGGGCACGGCTGATTCGCGGCACAAACTCCAGGCTGAAGGCGGTCACCTTCTGCGTGGCCAGCGCCTTGACGACCTCGGCGTGCGCCGATGGCTGGAGAAAAGCGATCAGGATGGCGCCGCTCTTCAGCGCGGCGACTTCGTCCAGGCTGGGCGGTTGAACCTTGAGCAGGGCATCCGCCTGGCCGAGGACAGTGCGGGCATCCGGCACCAGCGTCGCCCCGGCTTTCTGATACGCATCGTCCGTGTAGAACGCCTCGCTGCCGGCCCCTGCCTGTACCGCGACCTCGAGCTTGGCCGCGATCAGTTTCGAAACGGCGTCAGGAACCAGCGCCACCCGCCGCTCGCCCGGCAGGGTCTCCCTGACGACGCCAACCTTCATCCGGGCGCCGCCCCCAACAGCGAGCGTGCGCTGGGGACCTGGCGGGCAAATTCGGCAAGGTCAAAGTACACACGTTCGCCGCTAAACAGGCCGTCGCGGACCGGGAAGAAGATGACGACCCGGTAGCGCAGGTCGGCGCCACTCGGCTCGACGCCAAAGAGGGGTCCTTCCATCCGGCCGAAGATCTCCGATTCCTCGACGACGCAGTCGTCGGCGTCGACCCGGTTCAGCAGGGTGAGCTTGACGTTGGGAATCCCGCGCCAGAGCCCACGATAGAACTCGCGCACCTCGTCCTTGCCGCGCCAGCGCCGGCCGAGCGGGATCACCTCGTACTCGCAATCGTCGTGGAGGGTGGCGATCAGCCGTTCCAGCTCGCGCCGGTTTTCGGCCCGGGCGTGTTCGATCCAGAGCCGGTAGTTCGCCTGGGCCAGCGGACTCTGAGCCCGCGTTTCGAACGGGCTGCTCTGGAGTTCCGTCTGCGCCACATTAGTAAGGATACGTAACGGCCCGCTGGTAGCATTGATGCGTTTTGCCTCATCGCGTGACCTTGATCCCCGGCGATGGGGTCGGTCCTGAAGTCAGCGAAGCGACCCGCCGCGTGCTGGAGGCGACGGGCGTCGAGTTCGAATGGGACGTCCAGAATGCGGGACTCGGCGTCATGGAGCAGTACGGCACCCCTATGCCGGCGCCGGTGCTCGAGTCGATCCGTCGGAACAAGGTGGCGATCAAGGGGCCGCTGACAACGCCGATTGGGAAGGGGATCCGATCGGTGAACGTCGCGCTCCGCAAAGAGCTCGATCTCTATGCCCTGGTTCGCCCCTGCAAGAGCTATCCGGGGGTCCGCTCGCGGTACGACAACATCGACTTGATCATCGTCCGGGAGAACACGGAGGACATCTACGCCGGCATCGAGTTCCAGGAAGGAAAACCCGAGACCGGCGACATGATTCAGCGGATTAGCACAGCTACCGGAAAACCGATTCGACCGGACTCCGGGCTCAGTATCAAGCCCATCTCGGTGACGGCCAGCGCCCGAATCGTCAACTTCGCTTTCAATTACGCGCGCACCCACGGCCGCCGCAAGGTGACCGCGGTCCACAAGGCGAACATCATGAAGTTCACCGACGGTCTCTTCCTGCAGGTTGCCGAGGAGATCGCCAAAGAGCACCCGGACATCCAGTTCAATGACCGGATCGTGGACAACATGTCGATGCAGTTAGTCCAGAACCCGCGTGAATATGACGTCATCGTCATGCCCAACCTCTATGGGGATATCCTCTCCGACCTGGCAGCGGGACTGGTGGGGGGCCTCGGACTGGCGCCAGGGGCGAACCTCGGTGACGAGATCGCGCTCTTCGAAGCGACCCACGGCAGTGCGCCCAAGTACGCCGGCCTGAACAAGATCAACCCGATGGCCATGATGCTGTCGGGCGTCATGATGCTGAATCACCTTGGCGAGACCTACGCCGCCAACATGCTGGAAGGCGCCATCGCGGAGACGATCCGCGAGGGACGGGAGGTGACCTATGACATGAAGGCCGACCGCAACGATCCAACCGCCGTCGGCACCAGTCAGGTCGCCGACGCGATCGTCGCCCGCCTGGAGACGGCTCGCACTCCGACGACGATCTAGGAATAGAACTGGCCAACCGCGGGTAAACTTAAGCATCATGGCAAGCTATCGCGACCTGCTCAAGGGCGTCAAGTCCCGCATCCGTGAAGTGGACGTCCGGCAGCTGGATGCGTCACGGAATGGCAGTGCCAAGCCGGTTGTGATCGACGTTCGGGAACAGGACGAGGTGGAGCAGGGGATCATCCCGGGGGCCATCCACATCCCCCGCGGCTACTTGGAGTCGCGCGTCGAGCAGTATGTCCCGGACCATGACACTCCGGTCGTGGCCTATTGCGCATCGGGGAATCGCTCGGCGTTTGCGGCCGAGACGCTGACCCAAATGGGGTTCAAGGACGCCGCCTCCCTCAAGGGCGGTTTCGGCGCCTGGAAGGACGGTGGGTTCAAGTTCGTGGTCCCGCGCGACCTGACGCCGGCCCAGCAGAAGCGATACAGCCGGCACGTGTTGATTCCGGAAGTGGGGAAGGAAGGCCAGCTGAAGCTGCTCGACTCGAAGGTCCTCATCATCGGCGCCGGCGGGCTCGGGTCGCCGGCGGCCTACTACCTGGCAGCGGCCGGGGTCGGCACCATCGGTATCGTCGACTCGGACGTCGTTGACGAGAGCAACCTGCAGCGCCAGATCCTGCACAACAGCAAGCGCATCGGGCAGCCGAAAGTCGACTCCGCCAAACAAACGCTGGAGGACCTGAACCCTGACGTCAAGGTGGTGCCCTATCAGACGCGCCTGACACGGGACAACATCATCGACATCTTCAAGGATTACGACCTGATCGTCGACGGCAGCGACAACTTCCCGACCCGGTATCTCGTCAACGATGCCAGCGTGCTGCTGAAGAAGACCATCGTGCACGGCAGCATCTTCCGCTTCGACGGCCAGGTCAGCGTTTTCAAGCCGTTTGACGGGCCCTGCTATCGCTGCGTCTTCCCCGAGCCACCGCCGCCCGAACTCGCCCCCAGCTGTGACGAAGCCGGCACGCTCGGAATCCTGCCAGGCATTGTCGGGCTGTTCGAAGCCAACGAGGCCGTCAAACTGCTGCTCGGCATCGGCGCTCCGCTGATCGGACGGTTGCTGATGATCGATGCGCTGGCCGATGAGTTCCGGACGCTGCGGCTCAAGCGCGATCCCAAGTGCCCCGTCTGTGGCGAGGGTGCGCACTTCAAGGACTTCGTCGACTACGAAGTCTCGACGGCGATTCCGACGCCGGCCTGATGCCGTCGTCGCCCAACGGCCTTGCCCGGGTGCTCGTCGTGATGGCGCACCCTGACGACGCCGAGTTCGGCGCCGCCGGAACCGTGGCGAAATGGGCCAAGGAGGGCCGGCAGGTGACCTACCTGATCCTTACCGACGGCAATCGTGGCAGCAGCGATCCGGCAATGACGGCGGAGCGGTTGGCCCAGATCCGCCACGCGGAGCAGCGGGCCGCAGCCATGAAGCTGGGTGTCAAGGACGTCTTCTTCCTCGGCTACGATGACGGTTCCCTGCAACCGACCCTCGATCTTCGCCGGCAGATCACACGGTGGATCCGCCGAACGAAGCCCGATGTCGTCCTTGCGCCCGATCCTACTCGTCGCTGGACCGGGCAGCGCTATATCAACCACCCCGATCATCGCGCCGCCGGCGACGCGACCCTGGACGCCATCATTCCGGGCTCGGACACGCGGCTGGTCTTTCCCGAGTTGCTCGACGAGGGTCTGGAACCGCATCAGGTCAAGGAGGTCTACCTCTCCGGCTCGAACGATCCGGATGCCTGGGTGGACATCAGCGACACGATCGACCTCAAGATCGAGGCCCTCCGCGAACACAAGAGCCAGGTCGGCGACTGGCCCGAGCTGGAGCAGACGATCCGCGAACGGGCCGCCGAGATGGCCACCGGCCAGAGTTTTTCGGTCGCCGAAGGCTTCAAGTATTTCAAGCTCCGCGACTGACCTGGGCCCACGGGCCACGCTGATCTGACTTCGCCTCGTGCCTGATTACCCTCCCCCTTTGGGGGAGGGCAGGGTGGGGGTCTTGCATATCGAACATATGTTCGATAAGATGCTGGGGCATGTCGGTCGAGGTCGTGCTGGATCGGCTTCTCGTTCAGGATGAGTTCCGCCGCCACCTGACGCTCGACCACACTCTGCCGGCCCGGCAGGCCCGCTACGGCGGGTTTCCCGATTCACTCGATCCGCGATTGGGGCAGGCGCTGGCGGCGCGAGGGATCAGCCGGCTGTACACGCATCAGGCGCAGGCCACTGCGCTTGCGCTGGCGGGCAAGGATCTCGTGGTGGTCACCCCGACCGCGTCCGGGAAGACCGCCTGCTACAACCTGCCCGTCCTGCAGGCGATGCTCCGCGACCCTGAGGCGCGGGCGCTCTATCTGTTTCCGACGAAGGCCCTGGCGCAGGATCAGCTAGCCGAGCTTCACGGCCTGGTGGGCGAGTTAAAGGTCGACCTCAAGACCTATACCTACGACGGCGACACCCCGGTCAGCGCCCGGAACGCAATCCGCCAGGCCGGCCACATCGTGGTCACCAATCCCGACATGCTCCACACCGGCGTCCTGCCACATCACACACGCTGGGTAAAGCTGTTCGCCAACCTCCGCTACGTCGTCATCGATGAGCTGCACGCCTACCGGGGCGTCTTCGGTAGTCACCTGGCGAACGTGCTCCGCCGCCTGTGGCGGGTGTGCGCCTTCTATGACAGTCACCCAGTCGTGATCTGCTGCTCGGCCACCATCGCCAATCCGAAGGAGCTCGCCGAGCGGCTGACCGGCCGCCCGATCACGCTGGTCGACGACAACGGCGCACCGAGGGGGCCCAAGCGCCTGCTCTTCTACAACCCGCCGGTGGTGAATCGGGAGCTGGGCATCCGCCGCTCCTCGACGCTGGAGAGCCACCGCATCGCCGAAGCCTTCCTGCGGGGCGGAGTGCAGACCATCGTCTTCGGGCGAACTCGCCTGCAGGTGGAGATTCTCCTCAGCTACCTGCAGCAATCACTGGCGAATCGCCTCGGGCAGAGCGGCACGATTCGCGGCTATCGCGGTGGCTAACTGCCGCTGCAGCGGCGCGAGATCGAGCACGGACTCCGCGACGGTGCGGTGCGGGGCGTGGTGAGCACCAACGCGCTGGAGCTCGGGATCGATATCGGCGCGCTCGACGTGAGCGTCATGGCGGGATATCCGGGCACGATCGCGGCCACGTGGCAGCGCGCGGGCCGGGCGGGACGGCGCGCGAGCCGATCGGCCGCCGTGATGGTGGCCAGCAGCGCCCCTCTCGATCAGTTCATCGTCCGCAACCCGGCGTATTTCTTCGACGCGTCGCCCGAGCGCTCAGTGCCCACTTGCAGGCCGCGACGTTCGAGCTGCCGCTACCGACCGGCGAGCCCTTTGGCAAGGCGCCCACCGCCGAACTGCTTCGGATCCTGGAAGAAGACGGTTCAGTGCACCAGGCGGGCGATACCTGGCATTGGAGTGCCGACGCCTTTCCCGCCGAAGGCGTCAGCCTGCGGAGCGCAAACGCCGACAACGTCGTGATCGTCGACATGACTCGCGGGGCCAGCATCATCGGCGAGATGGACCAGTTCTCGGCCCAGGTCTATTTGCATGAGGAAGCGATATACCTCCACGAAGGCGCCCAGTACCACGTCGACCGGCTGGACTGGGAAGAGAAGAAGGCGTACGTGCGCCCGGTCAAAGTCGACTACTACACCGATGCCAACCTGGCCGTCAGCATCAAGGTCCTGGAGTCGTTCGCCAGCAAGTTCAGATCCGGGCGCTGGCCACCATCTTCAAGAAAATCCGCTTCCACAGCCACGAAAATATTGGCTCCGGCCCAATCAGCCTCCCGGAGCAGCAGCTACACACGACCGCTTTCTGGTTGGAGATTCCGGCGGAGGTCGCCCGCCAGTTTCCGCGCCCCGCGATGCAAGGCGGGCTGCAGGGGGTAGCCAATGTGCTCAGCCAGGTCGCCTGCCTCTTTCTGATGTGTGACGCCCGTGATCTGGGTGCCCATCCCGAGATTCGCGCGCCACATACCGGCGCGCCGACGGTCTACGTCTACGAGCGCTACCCCGGCGGCGTTGGGATGAGTGCGCGGCTCTTCGAGATTGCAGGGACGGTACTTGGTGCCGCCCACGATCTGGTGTCGCAATGCGGATGCGAGAGTGGCTGTCCATCCTGTGTAGGGCCGGCACTCGAGGTGGGGGAGCAGGGAAAGGCCGTGGCCACCCGCCTCCTCGAGCTGGCCGCGCTGGCTCCGGTACGGTGACCGCCGACCTCATCGCCCTGCGCGCCCGGATCGCCGCGATTGCAGCGAGATCACCCTCCCCCGCTGGCGGGGGAGGGCAGGGTGGGGGCACGGCGGGCCGGCTGCCGGCGAACTGCGCCGAGGAGCTGACACCGTTCGGTCCGGTGCTGGTGCGTCGGGAATGGCTCGCTGACCAGGGCGAGGGGGACGTTGGTGCGCTGGCGACCTGCCTGGGACTGGCGCCCGATGAGCTGCGTCGACCGCTCTTCCTCGATACCGAAACCACCGGGCTGTCGGGTGGCACCGGCACGGTCGCCTTCATGGTCGGCCTCGCCTGGCGCGACGGGGACGGTCTGAGGCTGGTGCAATATTTCCTCGGCGACTTCAACCAGGAGAGTGCGCTGCTGTGGGCGGTCGGGCAGTGCATCAGGGATGCGGGCGTGCTGGTGAGTTACAACGGCCGCAGTTTCGACTGGCCGCTCCTGCAAACCCGGCTGGTGATGCAGCGGGCCGATCCGGCCTGGCCCTCGCCGCCGCATCTCGATCTCCTGACCCTTGCCCGCCGAATCTTCAAGCCCCGCCTGCCGGACTGTGCCCTCCAGACCATTGAACAGGCGGTGCTCGACTTGCATCGCGCCGACGATCTGCCTGGCACCATGATCCCGGGTCGCTATTTCGCCTGGCTGCGCAACGGTGATCCGAGCGTGCTCGATTCGGTGTTCGTCCACAACCGCCAGGACGTGCTCTCGATGGTGGTACTGCTGGCCCGATTCGAAACGGTGCTCCGGAGTTCCGATGACCTGGACCCACTCGATCGTTTTGGGCGCGCGCGTTTTCTGGAAGCCCGCGGCTTTGAGCGCGAAGCGATCCGTGAGTATCGCTGGCTGTGGTCAGAAGCTCGGCACGGGGGGCGCCTGATGGCGCGTGGCGCCGTGGGCTTGAGGCTGGCGCGCTTGCTCCGGCGCGACGGGCGCTGGGGGGAGGCGCGAACGGTTCTGGAGGAATGCTGGCAGACACAGTCGTATCCCTATCCGGCCGCGATCGAGTTGGCGAAGCTACTCGAGCACCAGGCGCGAGACTTGAATGCGGCGCGCCGGATCGTAAGCGACGCCCTCGGGTTGCTGGGGTTTGCCGCAGTTCCGAACCCGCAATGGCGTGCGGACCTCGAGCGTCGTCTGGGCCGCCTGGACCGACGACTTGGATTGGGCGGCGGTCGCGCCTTTGCGCTTACTGGCTGAAGTTGTTGGGCCCGTTCGGCGGCAGGTACGGCAGCGGATTGGTCGGCTGCCCACCGTAGCGGTACTCGAAGTGGACGTGCGGGCCGGTCGAGTTGCCCGTCGATCCTTCATATCCGATCAGCTGCCCCTGGTGCACGCTATCGCCGGCCTTCACCTGGAAACCGAGCAGGTGCCCGTAGAGGGAGAAAAAGTTGTTGCGGTGCGCCACGATGATGTAGTTGCCGTAACCAACCAACTGCCCGGCGACGACGCTGGTGTCGGCGGCGACCACGACCCCGTCATCCGCGGCCAGGATCGGACTGCCTTGCTTGTAGGCGACGTCGACGCCGGTGTGGAAGTGCTTGTAGCCGAAGGCCGGTGGCTCGAATACCTGACTGCAGGGCCCGAAGAGCAACGTGATGGTGCCTTGCTGCAAAGGCCAGATCAACGGGTACTTCGTGGAGTGGGTGGCATTGGCACCGGGCAGCGTGAAGAGGTTGTGCTGCATCCAGAACTGCGCCTGCTGCCAGGCTGCTTGTTCTGCCTCGGCGATGAGCTGGTCCTGGCGGGCGATCTCCATGTCGGCGATCCGCTGCGCGAGGGCCGCCGATTGCCCGTTGATGGCAACCAGCTCGTACTTCACCTGGCTGATGCTCTGGCGCAGCCGCCGTTCCAGGTCCTGCTGATGAGTCTGCTGCTGCAGCAGCGCCGCCTTCTGACCCAGAAGGTCGGCACGGTCCTTATCAGCCTCCTGCTTCTTGCTGCGCACCAACTCCTGCTGGGCATGAAGCTGGGCATCGACTTCACGGATGTGCTGGATGAGCTTGCCGGTCAGGTAGCTGAGATGCTCGATGGCCACCGCCCGGTTTAAGAAGCCCTGGAAGTCGGGGGCCGCAAGGAGCTGCGACAGCACGTCCCCGTCACTCTTGTAGGCGGCTCGGACGAAACCGCTGTACTCCTCCTTGGTCTTCTGCAACTCCATCTGTTCCTCGGCGATCTTGGCCTGGAGGGCCGCGATTTGCCGCTCGAGTTCGGCGATCCGGCGCTCGGTGGCCGTGATCTTGTCGATCGTCTGGTTGATGGTGTCGCGGGTTTCCTGCAGCTGCTGCAGCAGCGCGATCTCCTGCGCTTGGGCGCGTTGCAGGTTGTCCTGGAGATCGCCTTTGAGCTTATTAATGACTTTGAGCCGGGCCTGGGCATCGGTAATGTCATCGGCCGCGGTTGGCGCGGCGGTGGTCAGCAGCAAGCTGAAGCCAACTCCGCCAGCCACGAGCAAGCGGATGGTCGTCCCCCTCAGACCCATGCTGCCAGTGATAGCGCCGGAGTGTTGCGGCCTTCCCTGCGCCGTGGTGACGGAGCCGCGACGTGCTGG
The DNA here is from genome assembly GCA_005881715.1 of Chloroflexota bacterium. Taxonomy (GTDB): domain Bacteria; phylum Chloroflexota; class Dormibacteria; order CF-121; family CF-121; genus CF-13. Next base: position 15,623 of record VBEE01000061.1, read on the forward strand.
TAACGCCCAATTTGCTCGCGGTCCGAATCAGGATGATCTCAAGGTCAACGCTGGCTATAATGCGTGTCGCAACGCGGGAGTAGCTCAGTTGGTAGAGCGCAACGTTGCCAACGTTGAGGTCGCGAGTTCGAGACTCGTCTCCCGCTCCAAGAACGCAACTCCTCGAACTAGCTGGCCCGAAAGGCCCCCGGCTCCCGCGGAGCCGGGGGTCGCTTCATGTACGGGTCAGTGACTTAGAGCGGCGCTCCCGCTGCGTAGGAGCTTTTGGAAACAACGGCGCAGACGAACGTGATTCCGGTGTCGAGTCCCATCCCCGATTGGAAGGCGGCGATCCCGCCTGAGGCCCACGCGGCCTGCAGTTGGGCCAGTGTCGTGATGTGTGTCACGGCATCCTTCGAGGTGAAGAACTCGAGGTAGACGCGCCAGGGCACGTTGAATTCGCCGCCGGTGCGGGCGACGCCGACGAGGTGGTCGTGCCCGGGTACCGCTGCAGGATCGCTGCCGTAAACGCCCGGGAACAGACTCGTGGCCAGTCCGGCGACGGTACCAGCGTGGTCAGGGCAGTTACCCGGCGCCGCGCCCATGCAGTTAAAGGTGCCGGGCGTTCCTGGCGGATAGAGGATCAGGTACAGCGGGGCCACCGCGTGCGGGTTGACGTTGTTGATCGGGTTGTTCGGGCTCAGCGGCGCGAGCCTCTGCGGGGTCAACAGGTAGATCACCTGGCCGGTCGAGTCGTCGTACGCCGGCTCGATCACGGCACTGCCGTGTGCCCGCTCGCCGGTCGGGATGGAATCGGCGGCCACGTTGATCGGGAGCAAGCACAGAGCGAACGCGAACACGATCCGGCCCAGTCTGAACAGCCTCATCACCTCACCTCACCTGTAAAAGTACGGGTCGAGAACGCTGACCTGAGTGATCCGGTCGACGGGTAGGGAATTCTTGCCCGCCGTCTTGCGGATCGCTTCCGGGTTCGGGCCGTCGTACACGCAGAAGGTCTTCTTCTTGTCGTCGGTGACGTAGGAATGGATCCAGGTCACCCCTTCATCGGCGTTGCGATCGACCACCCGCAAACAGGCGGTCGCCCCGTCCGCGCTGATCGGGATCTGCAAGCCGTCCGCGAACGTCCTCTCGACCAAATACCTGGGCATGTTTGCGCCTCCGTTGATTGATTTCGGCGAACTCGAGATGGGCTAACGCTAGAGACCGAGGGCCCAGCCATCATCGGGAGAAATCCCCAAGTTGGGCGGTAAAACCGCCCATCTTTCCGGGCTTGACCGGCTGCCCGATTGGGCGCAGGATTGATGCGCCGCAGATGAGGGGATCCCCGGTTGTCGTCGCTGCTGTACCCGAGCTCATGGAGCGATCGGCCGAGTTGGCCGCGCTCGAAAGCCACCTCCAGGACGTCAGGATCTCGGGGACGGGCCGCTTCTGCATGCTGGCCGGCGAGGCTGGCGTCGGCAAAACCGCGCTCCTCCGTCGCTTCTCCGAGCAGCATGCAAGCGCTCAGATCCTCTGGGGTGCTTGCGACCCCCTGTTCACCCCACGGCCACTCGGTCCCTTGGTTGACATTGCCGCGGGCGTGGGTGGCGAGCTCGCACGCCTGGGCGGTAGCCAGGCGCGACCTTACGAGATCGTTTCTGCACTCGTCAACCAGCTTCGGCAGCGGTCGCCCGCGATCGTCGTCCTCGAGGACGTGCACTGGGCTGACGAGGCGACGCTCGACGTCCTGCGACTCCTCAGTCGCCGTATCAAGTCAGCGCCCGCCCTTCTGATTGCAAGTTATCGCGACGATGAGCTCGACCGCAGTCACCCGCTGCGACTTCTCCTCGGCGAGCTGCCCCGCGATGAGTCCATCGTTCGGATCAGGCTGCATCCACTGTCAGCCGCGGCGGTCGCGGCGATGGCCGGCCCGGCCGGCGTCGACTCCGAAGACCTCTTCCGCAAAACGGCGGGCAACCCGTTCTTCGTAACCGAAATCCTTGCGTCGGCAGGCGATGAGCAGATCCCCTCAACGGTGCGCGATGCCGTGCTCGCCCGTGCGGCGCGGCTGTCGCCGGACGCTCGCTCACTCCTCGACATGGTCGCGGTGGCCCCTCCGCAGGCGGAGCTCTGGCTATTGGAGGCGGTAAGCGGCCAGACGTTCTCGGCCCTCGGCCAATGCCTCAGCGCGGGGATGCTTGCTCAGCAAAACGGCGCCGTCACCTTCCGCCACGAGCTCGCGCGACTCGCGATCGAGGAGTCGATCGCCCCCGACGGTGCGCTACAGCTTCACCGGCAGACCCTGGCTGCGCTGGCGAGACCGCCGTACGGTTCGCCCGACCTGGCCCGCCTGGCTCATCACGCCGAGGCAGCGAACGACGCGCAGTCGCTGCTGCGCTTTGGTCGTGCGGCTGGCGAGCGGGCGTCGGCCGTCGGCGCTCACCGCGAGGCTGCGGCCCAATTCTCACGAGCTCTTCGAGTCGCCGAATCGTTACCGCCGCACGAGCACGCCGACATGCTGCAGCAGCTCGCCCAGGCATACCTCCACGCGAACAACGCCGAGCTAGCCATCCCGGTGCAAGAGCGCGCCATCGAGCTGTACCGGCAGGTGGGCGACACCTTGAATCAGGCCGACGCCTTGCGCCGGCAGTCCAGGCTCTTTTTGTGCGGAGGGCGAGGCGCCGAGGCAGAAGCGCCGATCGGCAAGGCGGTCGCGTTGCTTGAAAAGTTGCCCGAAGGCAAAGAGCTCGCGCTCGCCTGTTCGGGACTGGTGATGTTCCACATGAACCATGACGACGCTGAGGGGACGGTCCGCTCGGCACGACGGGCACTCGAGCTGTCGGAACGTGTCGGAGACACCGAAACGCTCCTCCATACGTTGAATTCGCTCGGTTCGATGGAGATGCTAATGGGCGACCCCGGCGGCAAAGCGAAGCTCCTCAGAAGCCTGGAGCTGGCTGAGGAGATGGGTAACGACGAGAACGTGGGGCGAGCCTACATCAACCTTGCGGGGACGATGGTGCGCACGCGCACCTACGAAGATCTGAAGGAGCTATTGAGCGCGGGCATCGATTTTTGCCTCGAGCACGGCCTCGATCTCTGGCGGATGTGGTTGATTTCCTCCCAGGCCCAGGCCCTGCTCGACCAGGGCGACTGGTCGCGTGCAGCTGAGCTGGCCACGACGGTGCTCCAGGGCGACGGGACGCAGCTGCCTCGGGTCAGCGCCCTCCCGGTCGTGGCTCTGGTTCGGGCGCGCCGTGGCGATCCAGACGTGTGGCCGTTGCTCGACGAAGCCAGGTCCATGGCCGACCGTGAGGGGGAATTGCAGTTCGCGGTGCCGGTCTGTGTGGCGCGAGCCGAGGTGGCGTGGCTGGAGGGTCGCCCGGATGCCATCCGCGAAGAGACGGAACGTGTCTTGCGCAAAGCCCTGGCGAAAGGTGCCTGGTGGGTAATCGGCGAACTCCTTTGCTGGCGCCGCCGTGCGGGACTTGTCGACGAGATCGATGGCAGGGTTCCGGAGAGATACAGAGCCGAGATCCAGGGTGACTGGTCGAAAGCAGCGGAACTCTGGAGCGCGATCGGCTGCGAGTACGACGCCGCTCTGGCGTTGGCCGGCGCGGATGACGATGATCTGCTCAGACAATCACTCGTGAAGCTCCAGAGACTCGGAGCCGAAGCCGCGGCCGCGGTGGTCGCGCGCAGCTTGCGGGCTCGCGGCGCACGAGGGATCTCTCGCGGGCCTCGCTCGACAACAAAACGGAATCCGGCGCGTCTAACGGTGCGTGAGCTGGAAGTTCTCGAGCTGGTGAACAGTGGCATGCGAAACGCTGAGATCGCCAGCCGGCTCTTCCTGACTCCAAAAACCGTCGATCACCACGTCTCAGCCATCCTCCGCAAGCTCGCGGTCGATTCGCGGGGGCAGGCGGCACGAGAAGCCACCCGGCTTGGGCTACTCGCCTGATGGCCGGGTGATCGAAGCCCGCGTCATTCGCTGGTCACCGTGAGGACGACGTTTCGCCCATAGCTGTCGTAGACGACGGCTCTCATCCGGCTGCCAGCCTAGGCCAGATCTGCCGGTGGATCGTTCCCCGGGCACCGATGAGATTTCGCCACGCGAGCGGTCTATCGGGGTATATTCCGGGCCTCTAGGGCCCTGGAGGGAAAAGCATGGGTTCAGTCACCTGTCAGATGTCGATCTCGCTCGACGGTTTCGTCGCCGGGCCCAACCAGAGCATCGAGAATCCGATCGGCGAGGGGGGCATGCGCCTGCATCAGTGGATGTTCGATACGGCGAGCTGGAAGAGGCAACAGGGGGAAACGGGCGGGGCGCGCAGCGCGGATTCGGATGTGGTTGACGGGCTCCTGCAGGGTAATGGCGCCTACATCATGGGCCGCAAAATGTTCGGCGGCGGGGATGGCCAATGGGACGAGAGCTGGACTGGGTGGTGGGGCGACGAGCCACCCTACCATGCGCCGGTCTTTGTCCTGACCCACCATCCGCGCAAGCCGCTACCGATGCGCGGCGGGACGACCTTCACCTTCGTCACGGAAGGGATCGCGTCGGCGTTACCCCAGGCCCGGGCGGCCGCCGGCGACAAGGACATCGCGATCGCGGGCGGCGCCAGCGCGGTACGGCAATACCTCGCGGCCGGGTTGCTCGATGAGCTCTACCTGCACATCGTTCCGGTCATCCTCGGGTCGGGTGAGCGGCTGCTCCAGGGCGTCGGCGATCCCGCTCTCGAACCTGTCAAGGTGGTCGCCTCGCCCGCGGTGACGCACGTCAAGTACCGGGTGGTTCACGAACAGAGGAGGTAGCGATGTCGACGAAGGAGTCTTCCGTGTCGGAATTGCAAGTGCTCATGACTGGCATCGCGTTCGGCGAGTCGCCCCGCTGGCACGATGATCGTCTGTGGTTCTGCGACTGGGGCGCCCAAGAGTTGATTGCCGTCGATCTCGAGGGCAGGAGCGAGGTCATCGCGCGCGTGCCGTCGTTTCCATTTTGCATCGACTGGCTTCGAGACGGGCGCTTGCTCGTCGTCTCGGCGGCCGAGCGACGGCTGCTCCGGAGGGAGCCCGACGGCTCGATGGTCATGCATACCGACCTGAGTCGGCTCTCGCGCCACCCCTGGAACGATATCGTCGTGGACGGTCGGGGCAACGCCTACGTCGGCGATATCGGCTTTGACTTCCCCGGTGGCGAGTTCGCCCCAGGACTCCTGGCGCTCGTCACGCCCGACGGCTCCGCCCGACAGGTGGCGGATGGCGTCGCCTTTCCCAATGGCCTGGTCGTGACGCCCGACAACTCCACGCTGATCCTCGCCGAGTCCTACGCCAACCGACTCACAGCCTTCGACATCGACGCCGACGGCAGTCTGTCGAATCAGCGGCTGTGGGCGGGCCTCGACCGCGGCGTCCCCGATGGCATTTGCATCGATGCGGAGAACGCTATCTGGTACGGGGATGTGCCGAACATGCGGTGCGTGCGGGTTCGCGAGGGGGGTGAGGTGCTGCAGACGATCGAGCTCGACCGCGGCTGTTTTGCTTGCATGCTTGGCGGTGCGGACCGGAAAACGCTCTTCATGGTGGCCAGGGAGTGGCGAGGTCCGGCGAGCATGGCTAAGCAGGAAAGAACGGGCCAGGTGCTGACCGCTAAGGTGTCGACAGCCGGCGCGGGTTGGCCGTAAGAACGAATGGGGCGGTTGTGCCTACCGTTCGATAACCGAGAGGATGTTGCCGGCAGGGTCCTTAAACCACGCGATGTCCGGTCCGAGGTTCTGGCTCTTGCCGCGTAGGATGCCTTTCCCGTCAGCCCTTGGCCCATCTTCGTAGTGCTCGAACCGCACGCCTCGACCCGTCAGCTCATCCACCGCGGCGTCGATGTCATCCACCTCGAAGTTCAAAATTGTGAAGGTGGCTGGCTGATGATCCTTCTTGGGGTAGGCAAACACCGTGCCACCGCCCGGCAAATGTAGCCCCAAACCCTCGCCTTCGCTATCCACGTTCAGTCCCAGGGCTTCACGGTAGAAGGCCTTTGCCTTGGTCAGGTCATCAACCGAAAAACCGCTGAATGCTGCCTTTGCTTTGAACATCGCTCCAGTCTAAGGCGAAAAGGAAACGCTCGAGGACGAGCTTGACATGAGCGGGTCAGGCCCGATTAAGTTTTTGGGTCCGGCGGGGGAGTCCGGCACGGCATCGGCCGGGCCCGTGGGAAAGGAGGTACCCGAATGAATCGAACGGCCAGAACGGCGTGGGTGACCAGCCTGACGATGGGTGTCGCCCTTGCGAGTATGCAGGTCGCCGGCGCCGGCGCCTTGAACGTCGCCCCGCTGACAACGATTTCGGGGCCCAGTCCATTCGCCGGATGCACGATCGGCGCCAGTGGGACTCCCGGCGAGACGCTCTATCCGAATGCCGAGGAAGAGCCCTGGCTCGACGTCAATCCGGCAGATACAAAAAACATGATCTCCGTCTGGCAGCAGGACCGCTGGTCGAACGGCGGGGCCCATGGGCTGGTGGCCGGAGTCACGCATAACGCTGGCAAGACCTGGACCCGAACCTCCGCCCACTTCAGCGAGTGCGCCGGCGGCACGACCGCCAACGGGGGCGACTACGAGCGAGCCTCGGATCCATCGGTATCCTTCTCACCCAACGGTGATGCCTACCAGATCAGCCTGTCGTTCGACGCGAACACAAGTCGAAACGCGGTTCTGGTCAGCAAATCCACGGACGGGGGCGATCACTGGAGCGAGCCCACCAGCCTGATCCGCGACTCTGGCAACCGCGACGTCAGTTATGCCTTCAACGACAAGGAGTCCATCACCGCCGACCCCACCAACTCCAACTACGCCTACGCAGTTTGGGACCGGTTTACGACGCCCGCGGGCAACTCGCTGGCCAGTATCGAGGGCGAGATCCATTCGCGGTCCTTCCGCGAGCCGGTCTGGTTCTCGCGCACGACCGATGGGGGACAGACCTGGGAGCCAGCCCGGATCATCTACGACCGCAGTGAGTTCAACGGCACCATCGGCAACCAGATCGTCGTGTTACCGAACGGCGACCTGATCAACATCTTCGACGAGTTCTTCGTCCACAAGAACTCGGACAGCCAGCGAGGCGAGAGCATCAGCATCATCAAGTCCACCGACAAAGGGGTGACCTGGTCCAGGACATCGACCGTCGTCGCGGCCAGCCTGGAGCGGGGCGCGTTCGATCCGGACACTGGCCGGCCGATCCGCGCGGAGGGCGGCATCCCGGAGATCGCGGTGGACCGCAGCAGCGGCAAGCTGTACGCCCTCTGGCAGGACACTCGCTTTAGCGGCGTCGACGAGATCGCCCTCTCAACCTCGTCGGATGGCGGCAACTCCTGGTCCGCCCCGATCAAGGTGAACCAGACGCCACGGAACACCAACCCGGCGGATGAGCAGGCATTTGTTCCGAACATCCGGGTCGCCAGCGATGGAAGCGTCGCGCTGACGTACTACGACTTCCGGAACAACGATGCTGGCCCGGGCGTCCCCACCGATGCCTGGATTGTGCGGTGCGCCGCCAATTGCGGGTCCGCCGCAAACTGGGGCGATGAGGCGCGGTTGTCACCCGCCTCATTCGACATCGAACAGGCGCCGGCCGCCCGTGGGCCCTTCGGCTACTTCCTCGGCGAGTACGAGGGATTGGCGAACGCGGGAAGCAGTTTCGTCTTCGCGTTCATCCAGGTCAACAATGGGAACACGGCCAACCGGACCGACGTGTTCGAGACGAAAGTAAGCCCCTAACCTGAGAGGCCCCTCCGGAATCTGATTCCGGAGGGGCCCGCCTGTCGGCTTAGAACCTCAGCTCACCGGAAGGCGAGATCGAAGATGTGGAAGTCGCCGCCGCTCAGGTTTGCCGGAAGGGTGATGCTTTCCACCGTCTTGCCGGCTGTCAGGTTGGCGGAGATTGCGAACACGTAGGTCTTGACGTAGTCATGCACGCCGCACGTGCAGTTGCGATATGCGGTGGTAGCCGCCGTCGCGTTGCTCGGCAGCGGTCCGAAGCCGCCGGCGCCCAACGTCCAGTCGCTGAACGCAACCGCGATCTGCTGGCTGGTGCCATCACCGTAGGTGACGGTCAGCGTGCCGCTCGAACCCCGCGAGCCGACATTGTCCGCTGCGCCGAGGATGCCGATCTGTGTCTTCCCGGTAGTGGGATTGAGTTGGACGGTCTGGCCCCCGGCGTTGATGTTGTCGAGCTGGCCGGCGGGAACATCGGGCCAGGTGTAGCTGAATCCGTTCACGGTGACGGGACCGCCCGGGGTGATACCCGCTGCCTGTAGCGCCTGAGCGGAATAGCTGCAGCAGCCACCGTCAAAAGCCCCGGCGCCCATGGCGCTGTCGTCGGTGATCCCCACGTTGTTGTAGTACGGCCAGAGCTCGCCGGGCCGCGCGAGCGCCAGACCGACCACAACCTTGCCGACACTGACCCCGGTCGACGACGACAGCTGGAACGATACCGTCTCGCGCCCTTCGGTGGATCCGGCCGTGATCGTCACCGGCACACTCCGACGCCCTCCTTGATTGACCGTGAACGAGCCCATCGTCGGGCTCACCGTTACGCCGCTGGATGGCGTGGCCACCCAGCTGATCGTTTGAGGTGAGGTCCAGGTGGACTGCGCCCCGAGGCTGACCGTCGTCGCGCTCCCCGGCGTGAGAATCTGGTTGTCCGGAGAGGCGAACCCGATGGCGGCGACGTATTGGGTTCCATAGGAGGGCGGCGTATCCTGCGGCGCGGTGCCCCAGAAGGTGTTCGGTGCGGATCCCAACGCGTAGTCGAGTGTGCCGCCACCAGTGATCAGCGAGGGGTCGAACCAGAGCTGGTGGTAAGGATGGCCGTTGAACTTGAGCGACTGGATGTACGGGTTGCTGGGGGAGGCGCCCGGCGCGTTGATCGTGATGGTGCTGCCGTTCCCCAGGTGCACGATCGATAGCGGGAAGGCGGGCCCACTGATGTCCAGCTGGGCGCTGCCGGGGATGGTTGGGTACATGCCCAGCGCCGACCACACATACATGGAGGAGAGCGCGCCCAGGTCGTCGTTGTTCTTCAGCCCGGTGGGCGTGTCCTGGAACAGCTCATTGCGCATCCGGTTCACGACCGCCTGGGTCTTCCAGGGTTGCCGCGTGTAGTTGTAGAACATCTGGACGCCGAGCTCGAACTCGTTCGCCAGGAAGGCCCCGGTATCGCTCGACCCGTCGAGCGGTCCCGAGAAGAAGCTGTCGAGCAATGGGTTGACTGCCTGGTTCCCTCCCATGGCTGCGATCAAGCTGGCATGGTTGAAGGGAACGATCCAGCGATACTGTGCCGAACTCCCCTCGACCATCCCGTCTGAGCTGGTTGGCGTCATCCCGCTTGTGAACTGACCGCTGGTGAGTTTGGGATTGAACAGGTTGATGCCGGCATTGAAGATGTTCTGCCAGTCCTGGGCTCGCTTGACCATCCTCGTGGCGGTGGCGCTGTCGTTTAGCGCGCTGGCGAACTGGGCCAGGGCCACATCCTCCTGGGTGTCCTCCAACAACGTCGCCGCGGTTCCATGGAAGTTGCAGCAGCCGTAGCTGCCGTCAACGGGGAGGTAGCCATACTGCGTTTGCATCGCCGTTCCCGGCCGCACATCGTTCACGGTGGTCGCCTGAGCGATCATGTCGTGAAGGGCCGTCGCGGTATCGAAGCTGGTTGCGCCGAAGGCGTAATAGTCTGCGAGGATTGCCTGGGCCGGGTCTCCGACCATGACGTAGTTGTTGCTGTTGGCAAACCCCCAGGGCGGCAGCAGATTGTCCTGGGCGTAGTCATTGAGCAGCGACTGGGCCTGATCACTCGACTCCTGCGGCGCGAGCAAGGCGGCGAGCTGCGACTGGCTGTGATAGGTATCCCAGCCCGAGTAGTTGGCGTACTGGGCGTGCCCGGCCGGCATGGTATGAATCGCCTGGTCAAAGCCGACATACTGGCCGTTCGCGTCGCTCCAGATGTTTGGATGCAGCAACACCCGGTAGAGCATGGTGTAGAAGAGCTGCTGCTGCGTCGGCGTCCCGCCGCCAATCTGAATCCTCGAGAGCAGAGCGTTCCAGGCCGCATGGCTCGCGGAGCGGACCGCGTTGAAGTCCCAATTCGGATTGTCGGTTTGCCAGTTGAGCTTCGCGTTGCCGACGCTCACGAAGGAAATGCCGACCTTGGCCTGCAGGACCTGGTTGGCCGTGGTGTCGAAGGTCAGGAATACCGAATTGGGTCCGGGCTGGCCCGCCTCGGTGATCACTTGCGAGGCCGTGAACGGGTGGTCGAAGGTAATGTCGAAATGGACCGTGTAGGTATCGGGCGCGCCGCAGAAGTGCCCGCTGGTGGCGGCCCCCTGAACCTCGTTATGGCCGACGATCTGCGCGCTGCTTGCCATCGTTCCGTTCTGGCTGTCGAGCAGCTTCATGAGGATGTTGGCATTGGTCGTCGACGGAAAGGTAAAGCGGCCCATGGCGCTCCGCCGCGTCGATGTCAGTTCGGCGGTGATCGCGGGGCTGCCCACTCTGACTGAGTAGTAGCCGGCGGTGGCGACTTCGCCGGTGTGGGTGAATGATTCCTGAAAGCTGCCCGGATCGCCGGCCGGCAATCCACCCGTTAGCGGCAGAAACGGGACGTCCTGATAGGCACCGCAGCCCGGGCCGCTGATGTGGGTCAGGCTGAAGCCGCGTAGTTGGGTCTGGTCGTATCGGTAGCCGCCGCCGTCGGTGCGCCGGCGCGTGTCGGGACTCCATTGAATCATCCCGAAGGGCGCGGCTGGCCCAGGAAAGACGTTGCCGCCGCCGGTCGTGGCCACCAGCGTGTTGACCACCGAAGCCGGGTCAGTGACGATGGGCGGGGCCGCGGCGACGGCGCCGGTCGGTGCGCCCACGGCGACGACCGTCGCAAGTGTGAGGCTCGCAATCGACGACAGCGAAAAAGAAAGGGACCGCCCCAGCTGCTTCATCGAAACTCTCCCATCCCTTTAGGGCCGGCGGAAGATCCAGCCGGTTGAAAATTGATGCGGTTGTCAAAACGGCCACGATGAGGATAATGCCGCATGGTAGCGTCGGTCAACCTCTTTATGAGTTCGGCATTGTAAGTTGCCGTCCCACTCCGGAGACCGAATCGTTCCTTCCTTGACATCCGGTCCCGGAGATGTTTTAAACGGGGGAGCAGATCAGCGCGACATTGAGGAGGGGAACATGGAATACGCTCGCCTGCGGCAGTGCGACTTTCCGGCCAGCGGCGGCCAGCTCGAAGGGACAAGGCAATGAAGGGTGAAGCTGCCATCAAGCGGCTGGGCCTCCTGGCGGGAGCCCTCGTTCTGCTGACGGCCTGCGGGGGCGGCAGCACAGCCTCAACCGTGAATGCGGCCACCGCAAAATCCGCCGCCGACGTTGGTGGCATGGACGCCCTGGTTACAGCCGCCAAGAAGGAAGGCAAGCTCAATATCATCGCCACTCCGCCGGACTGGGCGAACTACGGTGCGATCATCGACAGTTTCAAGGCTAAGTACGGGATCAGCATCGACTCGGCCAACCCGAACGGCAGCAGCCAGGATGAGATCAACGCCGTGAAGCAGCTTGGCAAGACCTCGCGAGCGCCTGACGTCCTCGACATGGGGAAAGCGGTGACCATCGCGAACACCGACCTGTACGCGCCTTACAAGGTCCAAACCTGGAGTGACATTCCCGACAGCCAGAAAGAATCGACCGGCCTCTATGTCCAGGACTATGGCGGCTACATGTCCATTGGCTATGACTCGGCCAAGGTCCCAGCGGTGAGCTCACTACAGGACCTGATGGGCTCCGGCTTTCGAGGGAGGGTCGCGCTCAACGGCGACCCCACCAAGGCGAATGCCGCGCTCAACGGGGTCATGATGGCCTCGCTCGCCAACGGCGGATCGGCCGATGACATCAGCAAGGGCGTCGACTTCTTCCACCAGCTCAAGGTCAGGGGCAATTTCACCCCGGTGCAGGCCACCACGGCGACCGTCAAGCAAGGCCAGACGCCGGTCGTCTTCGACTGGGACTATCTCTCGGCCTCGCACGGCACCGATGTCCCGACCTGGAAGATTTTCACGCCCAGCAACGCCATTCTCGGCGACTACTACAACGCGGCCATCAACAAGAATGCTCCCCATCCGGCCGCCGCCCGGTTGTGGGAGGAATACATCTACTCCGACGCAGGTCAGAACCTCTGGCTCAAGGGCCTGGCCCGTCCCGTCCGCATGGCAGCCATGCAGTCATCCGGGAAGATTGACGCCGCCGCCGCGGCCAAGCTGCCCCAGGTCAATGGAACCCCCGTCTTTTTGACCGATGCTCAGGCCACGAAGGCGAAGGAGTACCTCGCCTCACACTGGGCCCAGGCGATCGGTTGACCGTTATCGAGCGACCGCTGGTTGAGACGGTGCGCCGCCCCTTGAGGGGCGGCACCCGTCTGGCCACGCCGCAATGGATCGCGGCGGCGCCCTTCTTTCTTTACGTCGGCATTTTCCTGCTTCTGCCGACAGCAATCGTCGCCGGCGGAGCGTTCATCGATGGCAAGGGCCTGAGCCTCTCCAACTTCGCGACGATGAACCAGCGCTTCGTCATCAACGCGTTCATCAACAGCGTCGTCCTCTCCGCCATCAGCGCCATCATCGGCGCCGTGTTCGGCGCGCTGCTGGCCTACGCGGTGGCCACCGGCAATCCCAACGGCGTCTTCCGGCGGCTGGTGTCGTCGGCGTGTGGCGTGCTGGCGCAATTCGGTGGGGTCACGCTGGCCTTCGCGTTCATCGCGACGCTCGGCAGCGCCGGCTTGATCACCTTGTGGTTACAGCAGCATGGCATGCGCATTTACGCCAACGGCGTTTGGCTTTATCAGCTGCGCGGGCTCGTCCTCGTCTACACCTACTTTCAAATCCCGCTGATGGTGCTGGTGTTCTTGCCCGCCCTGGACGGGATTCGGCCGCAGTGGCGCGAGGCCACCGAGAGCCTCGGCGGCGGCACCTGGCATTACTGGCGCTACGTCGCTGGGCCGCTCCTGGCGCCGGCGTTTCTCGGCAGCACGCTCCTTCTCTTCGCCAATGCCTTCTCGGCCTATGCGACCGCCGCAGCCCTGATCAACCAGGGCAGCATCGTCGCTTCGCTGCTGATCGCCAATACGCTCACCAGCGAGGTCGGCCTGGCGAACCCTGGGATCGCCTCCGCGCTGGCCCTGGTAATGGTTGTCATCGTCGCGATCGTGATGGTGCTGTACACGGTGTTGCAGCGGAGGACGGCGAGGTGGCTGCAATGACCTCCTTGGGCTGGGTGTCGTCATGAGTCGCAACCGACGGCTCAAGCTGCAGATCTTCCGGGTGGCGGTCTTCCTCGTGCTTGGCGCTTTCTTCCTCCTGCCGATCGGCGCCATGTTCGAGTTCTCGACGCGGGGCGTGACGGATACCGCGCCGCGCACGCTCAATGCCTGGCTGACCATCGGCCAAACCCCCGACCTCGTGGCGGCTATCCTCGCCTCATTGGGGCTGGCGGTCTTGACCTCGCTGGGGATGCTGCTCTTGCTGGTTCCCACCATGATCTGGATCCGGTTGCGACTGCCCTACTTGACTCGCGCGATGGAGTTCCTGTGTCTGCTGCCATTGACCATCCCGGCCATCGTGCTAGTTGCGGGGCTGGCACCCATCTACCTCTGGATGAATCTCAATATCAACGATTCGATCCTGACCCTTGCGTTCGTTTACCTCATCCTGGTGCTGCCATTCGCCTACCGGGCGCTGTTCACGGGGCTTGCCGCAATCGACGTAAAGACGCTGGCCGAGGCGGCGCGCAGCCTGGGGGCAAATTGGGGCACCGTCATGCTGCGCGTGATCGTTCCGAACATGTCCGTCGCCATCCTCAACGCGTGCCTGCTCTCGGTGGCCGTGGTCCTCGGCGAGTTCACGATCGCGAACCTGCTCAACTACGTGAACCTGCAGGTTGCCATCGCGCTACTGGGCCGGGCCAACGCAACCGTGTCGATCGCCGTCGCGGTCGCCTCGCTGTTGTTCGCCTTCATCCTGCTGGTGATTCTTTCGTTCGCGGGCCGGCCGCGGGCGCGCGTGCATCTTGAGGACACCGGTCTCCCGTATCCGGGCGCGGCTGGAGGCGGCCTGAGGTGACGACTGCCGTGGCGGCCGCCGGGGTGGGGACCGCCACACGAGCCGGCGTCGAGATCCGGTTGGAGAATCTACGCCGGCGCTACGGCGCGGTCACCGCCCTCGATGGCCTGACCCTGACGCTCGCTCCTGGAGAATTGGTCGCCCTGCTAGGTCCGTCCGGTTGCGGGAAAACGACCGCCCTCCGCCTGCTGGCGGGCCTCGAGGAGGCGGACGGTGGCCGGGTCGTCATCGGCGGCCACGATGTGACGGGCCTGCCCGCGAACAAGCGGGACACGGGAATGGTGTTCCAGGCGTACTCCCTCTTTCCCCACATGACCGCCTGGGAGAACGTCGCCTTCGGCCTGCAGATGCGCAAAATCGGCGCCGCCGATCGTCGCCGCCGAGCCATCGAAACGCTGGAATTAGTGGGCCTGGGCGGCTTCGCGAACCGATACGCCCACCAGATGTCGGGCGGTCAGCAGCAGCGGGTGGCCCTGGCTCGGGCGCTCGCCATCCGGCCGAAGGTGCTCCTGCTCGACGAGCCGCTCTCCGCCCTGGACGCGAAGGTTCGGGTCCGGCTTCGCGACGAAATCCGGCGGGTCCAGCTGGACGTCGGCATCACGACGCTCTTCGTGACTCACGACCAGGAGGAGGCACTTGCCATCGCGGACCGGGTGGGGGTGATGCAATCCGGCCGGCTGGAGCAAGTCGGGCCGCCGACAACCATCTATTCCCGACCGGCCACGCCCTTCGTCGCCGAGTTCGTCGGGCTCACCAACCGGCTCCCGGGTATCGTGCGCGGCGGGCAGGTCGAGGTGAGAGGGACGAGCCTTCCGCTTGTGCAGCCGGACGCCGCCGACGGCGCGGCGGTTGCGCTGGTACGCCCGGAAGCGGTGACCTTCGCCAGCGACAATGAGACGGCGGCCGGCCCCCTTGTCGGAACCGTCATCGCCGTCGCCTTTCTCGGTGCCACGAGCCGGGTCACGGTCGATCTTGGAGACATCACCGTGCTCGCGCAGCTGGCGACCTCGGAAGCCGCCGCCCACCCGGCCGGGACCCGGGTCCGCCTGGCGCTCCGGCCGGATGCGGTGCTGATCGCCCGAGAGACAACCGGCGCCACGTCCGCCTGAGCCCGCGACGATTCCAGGTTCGTTCCCGGAACGCGTTCGCCTCGTCATTCGCGACCTGAAGCGGGGCGAGGTCGTCAGCTACGGCGAGATCGCGCGGCGGGCCGGCTATCCGCGGGCGGCGCGGGCGGTCGGGAACATCCTGGCCACCAATCTCGGCCTGCCCTGGTGGCGCGTGGTCCGCTCCGACGGTCGGCTGGCCGCGCACAGCCGCGAGGAACAGGCCCGACGCCTACGACGCGAGGGTGTCCAGGTGCGCGATGGGCGCTGCCAGGTCGGCTCCAATTCGAAAAGGCGCCCGGTACGACCCTCTTCTTAACGCGGCTTAACCGGCCGTTGACCGCTTGTCCAAATCCCGCTACGCTTTACGCACTCACCAAATAGAGGAGGGAAGCGCTTGCGTAGTAGAACCAGCATTCTCGGTATCGTCGCGTCGATCGCGCTGCTCGGATCGGTCGTTCCGGCGATGGCGGCACCGTCGGGGCGGGCGACCCTGACCGGCAACGTGCCATCCTGGGCCAAGTCGGCCAACTTCAAGGCGGCAGCGAACCAATCTGACTCGATCGGCTTTCGCGTGTACCTCGGATGGAATAACCCATCCGCCGTCGAGTCACTTGCCAAATCCGTCTCCGATCCGCGAAGCGCCTCGTACGGACGCTATCTGACGCCACAACAGTTCCGGCAGCAGTTCGCACCCTCACAGGCGCAGGTGAATGCGGTCCAGAGCTGGCTCAAGAGCCAGGGCTTCACCCTCGACTACACACCGCTCAACAACCACTATGTCGCCGCCGAGGGGACGGTTGCCCAGGCCGCCAGCGCCTTTGGAACAACCTTCGGCACCTATCGCGTGGCTGGAACCACGCTTCGGTCACCCTCATCCGACATCTCCATGCCGAGCTCGATCGCCGGGTTCGTCAGCGGCGTGGTCGGGCTCGATGAGTCCGCGGCCCTGGTGCATCCGGACATTGCGGCCGAGCCAGGGGCGCCGCCATCGGCGGCATTCGTGAACGCTCCTCCCTGCTCCCACTATTGGGCAGAGAAGACGACAAATGACCTGAACGTCACAATGAACAATCCGCCCGGCTACACGTTGCCCCTCCCGATGGCGCCCTGCGGGTACACGCCCGGTCAGATTCGGGGCGTTTACGGCGTCAGCACGAGCGGCCTTCAGGGAAATGGCCAGACGGTTGCGATCATCGACGCCTACGCCTCACCAACGATCCAGCAGGACCTCGACCAGTGGTCGCAAAACCGCGGGCTCGCCTCGACCAGGATCACCCAGGTTGTGGCGCCGGGCACCATGAAGCGTCCGGAAAACAGGCGTCAGGACCCACAGGGTTGGTACGGCGAGGAGACACTCGACGTCCAGGCGGTCCACGGGATGGCGCCCGCCGCCAGCATCGTCTACGTTGGCGCTCCGAATAACTACCAGGACCTCGACGCCGCGCTGAACCACGTCGTCGACCGTCACCTGGCGTCGATCGTCACCAATTCCTATGGCTTCCCCACTGAGTTCCTGCCGTTCGGCTTCATCAAGCCTTACGAGGACACGATTCTGCAGGGAGCCGTCGAGGGAATCGGGATTTACTTTTCGTCGGGCGACAACAGCGACGAG
>VBEE01000106.1 GCA_005881715.1 Chloroflexota bacterium
CGCAACTCCTGAAGGGGGTCCTCGACCTGGCGGTGCTGGCTGTGCT
This sequence comes from Chloroflexota bacterium, assembly GCA_005881715.1. Classification (GTDB taxonomy): domain Bacteria; phylum Chloroflexota; class Dormibacteria; order CF-121; family CF-121; genus CF-13. Next base: position 47 of record VBEE01000106.1, read on the forward strand.
TGCGGACGCCGACAGCTACGGCTACGACGTCGTTCGACGGCTTCGGGATAACGGCCTTGACCACGTCGGTGATGCTTCCGTCTACGGCACACTGCGGCGCCTTTACCAGGCCGGTGCCCTGAACTCATACGTGGTGCCCTCGGACGAGGGGCCGCATCGCAAGTACTACGGCCTCAACAACCGGGGTCGGAAGGCCCTCGACCAATCCGCCCAAACGTGGGCTTCCTTGAGCAAAGCGTTGAATCATCTCCTGAACGGGAGGAGCAACGGTCATGACAAGTAACGACCAGGCGAGCGACGTCGCGAGCTACGCGGCATCGGTTCGGGCTGCGCTTTCCGACCTCCCGTCCGACCAGGCGGATGTCCTACTCGAGGATCTCGAGGATCACTTGAGAGAAATCGCCGCCGAGGCCGGAGGTCCGCTTGCCGAGCGGCTTGGGTCGCCCGAACAGTACGCACAGGAACTGCGCGCGGCCTACGGCGCCGCCCAGGCCGGCAGTCGGCGGCCAGAGCCGGCCTTTGGGGACGTGCGGCGGGTTGTCACGTGGGTGGCGAAGTCAGCCTGGTATCGCGAGCTTCGTGCCTTTCTTCCGCAACTGCGACCAGCGTGGTGGGTCCTTCGCGGCTACCTGGCGGCTCTGATTCTGACTGCGGCCTTCAGCCCGGGATACAACCTGGGACCGATTCCGGATCCCACAACGAAACGCGGGCTCGCCGAAATCCTGGCGGCCGGGGTGGCGATATGGCTCTCGGTTCGTATCGGTCGCCGCAGCCACAACCTACCCCAGGGGGCTCGGTTCCTGGCGGCCTCGGCTAACGTGCTGATTGCGTTCATCGCCGTCGTGGTCCTGGGAAACATGCACAGCTTCGCCTACTCGGAGCTCATCGGCACAACGACTCCTGAGCAGCAGCCATTTGCCGCTGCGTTCGCAGCCGGCCAGGTGACGAATATCTATCCCTACTCGCAGGACGGCAAGCCGCTGACCAACGTCCTCCTCTACGACCAGGACGGCCGGCCAATCACGGTTGATAAGTCAGAAGCGCAGACGACCTATCCCGTCGCCGCGGATGGTAAGGCCATCACCAACGCCTATCCGTTGACGCAGCGGCATGTCAACGGGGACCCCGTTGTCGCGCCGCGGGTCGCGTTCCCGCCGTGGCCGGCAGCAACCGCGGCCGCAAACCCGACGGCGAGCCCCAGTCCTAGTCCCACCCACTAGCCCTGCGGCGCTGGGTCTTCGTTGCGCTTACACGAAGATGTCCAGAGGTAGGACTGCCGAGACAACGAAGTTGGGGACGTCCACCAGCTCGCTGATCTTTAGATCGACCGCCACGGAGCAGATGGCGTAGGCCTGTTGGCGGGAATATCCCCGCTCGGTCAGGTGGTCGATCATGTTGAGCATGGCGTTGCGGGCGGCGAGCGTCGCATTTTCCGATTGGTTCAGCCCGCCCTTCTCGATGGACATCCCGGTGGTCGCGTAGAACCGGCGGGGTACGGCGATCTCCGGCGCCTGAACGTACGTGTCCCGGTAGTAGGCGACGTCGTTTTGCCCACGCCGCGATGCTTCACCCTTTCGGACAAAGAACTGCGCGTGGAAGACTGACTGCATCTCGATCGCGGTCCCGCAGATTTCGCCGTCGCCCTGGGCGAAGTGGGCATCGCCCACGGAGAACAGCGCGCCCTGCGCATAGACCGGGATCAGCATGGTGGTCCCGGCGCAGAGCTGCTTGATGTCCACGTTGCCGGCCGTCTCGCGCGGCGGCACCGTGCGCAGCGCCTCGCCGCCGATCGCTCCGCCGGGGATGGCATCCGTCGGCTCGGGCGGCAGCACGAACCCCCCACGATCGAGAAGTTCCTTCTCGCGTTTTCCAATCGTCTCCATCAACCCGCGCGAGGGCGCCAGTCCGATGGTTCCCGGAAACGGCGCGCCCTTGATGCGGACTCGCGGCAGATCGGGTGAGTCGGCAAAGCCGTCAGCGATTCGCCAGCGCACCAGGAACGGTTCGCTGAAGACATCGCGCAGGAAGCCAAAGCCGGGAATCTGGCAGGTAAACCCCCACGAGGCCGGCTCGACCTCGAGAATTTTTACTTCCAGGAGATCACCGGGTTCAGCCCCGTTCACGTAGACCGGCCCGGTCAGCGGGTGCACGACGTTGAGGTTCACGCTCCCGGCGTCGGCTGATCTCGAATCCGGTGTGAGCTGTCCGTCTAACGCGTCCCGGGTCTCGAGGATGACCTCATCACCAGGATCCACGTGCACGATCGGAGCGATATCGGGATGCCATCGATTGTGGCCGGTGTTCGGCTCGGCCTTCAACGGCTTCGACGGATCGATTCGAACCTCATGACGCTTCGCCGTGCTCACAGAGCGGGTCGGAGCAACAACAGCCATTGTGTGCACCTCCTCCAGGCGACCAGCCAACAGAACCCCCTTGTACTAGCACATCGGCCGGCGCCTTGCAGGCGCCGGGCTACTCAAGCCACCGACGAGCCGGTAAGACCGTGACGGCAATCGACGCTGAGGGCGATTGCGCATCGGAGATGCGGCGAACGGTGAAGTCCGTCATTGGCCGGGGTAACGACGCAAGCGGCCAGTAACCACACTCGAGGATTTCCGGCGAGCTCGCCTTCGGTTCAGCGCCGGCGGCTAATCGACACTGAAAGGCGAAGTGATGCTGGTCGACGTCGGCTTCGTAGTAGACACCGCAGAGGCGGAGGTCGGCAATCTCGACGCCCAGCTCTTCACGGACTTCGCGACCAACCGCCTGTTCCACCGATTCTTGCGGCTCCCGCCCGCCGCCCGGGAGTTCCCAGCCGCGCCGCCCGTAGCTGTGCCGCACCAGAAGCACGCGACCATCTCTATCGAAAATGACGGCCGCCGCGCCGAGCCGAGATCGCCGGCGGACCAGGTCGTTGTAGACGCCGCCGAACGCGCGCAGAAAGATGCGTGGGACCTGCACCGCTTAGCCCATCAGGTCGGTTGCGACGCGATTACAGTCGGGGCGGCCGGGTGACCGCCCCTTCGCTTGCCGACGAGACGAGCGCCGCGTACTTTGCAAAGACGCCGTCCGGGTAGCGGGGAGCCGGACGACGCCAGTCCTGCATCCGCCGCGTCATCTCGGTTTCGCTCAACTCGACATTGAGCTCGCGGTCGTTGACATCGATCTCGATGAGGTCGCCGTCCCGAAGTGCGGCGATCGGTCCACCCCGCGCGGCCTCGGGTGCCACATGGCCGACCATGAGCCCGTGGGTCGCCCCGGAGAAGCGGCCGTCGGTAATGAGCGCGACCGAATCACCCAGGCCTTCCCCGACCAGGGCGCCGGTCACGCCGAGCATCTCGCGCATCCCGGGGCCGCCGACGGGGCCCTCGTAGCGAATCACGACAACGTCGCCCGCCTTGATCTGCCGGGCGCGCACCGCCTCAAACGCCGCCTCCTCGCTGTCGAAGACGCGCGCCGGGCCACGATGGAGGAGCCGCTCATGGCCGGCGAGCTTTACCACGCAGCCTTCGGGTGCCAGATTGCCACGAAGGATCGCCAGGCCGCCAGTCGGCTTGAGCGGCTTCGACAATTGGGTGACCACTTTCTGGCCAGGCGTTTCAACGGCACTCTCCGCCACCTGGGCGATGGTCCGGCCGTCGACGGTGCGCGCGTCCCCGTTGATCAGGCCGCCTTCCTCCAGCCGTCGGAGAACCAGCCGAATGCCGCCGGCGTCGTGGAGGTCCTTGGCGACATACTCGCCGCCGGGTTTGAGGCTGGCGACCACCGGCGTGCGGGAGGCCACCCGATCAAAGTCATCGATGCTCAGGGGCACCCCCGCTTCGCGGGCGATCGCGAGGAGGTGCAGCACGCCGTTCGTCGAACCACCTGTGGCCGCGACCGAGGCGATCGCGTTCTCCAGGGCGGCCCTGGTTACGATCTGGCGCGGACGCACGTCCTTCGCAATCAGGTCCATCACCAGCCGGCCGGCTTGCTCCGCCACATCATCTTTATGTGGGTCCAGCGCCGGGACATCATTCGCCCCCGCCGGGCTGATCCCGAGGAACTCGATGGCGGTTGCCATCGTGTTGGCCGTGAACTGCCCACCACACGCGCCCGCGCCGGGACAGGCGCCCGCCTCGATCTCGCCCAGCTCGTCCCTCGTCATGGTGCCGGCCGCCACCGCCCCAACCGCCTCGAAGACGTCCTGCAGGGTGATGTCGCGGCCGCGATAGCGCCCGGGACCGATGGTGCCGCTGTAAAGCGCCAACCCCGGGAGGTTCAGTCGGACCAGCGCCATCACGGCGGCTGGGATCGTCTTATCGCAGCCCACGATCATCACCAGTCCGTCGAAGAGGTGGCCGCGGGCGACCAGCTCGATCGAGTCGGCGATCACCTCGCGGCTGACGAGCGAGGCCTTCATGCCCTCGGTTCCCATCGAGACGCCGTCGGACACCGCAATCGTGTTGAACTCCATCGGCGTTCCGCCTGCGGCCCGGACGCCGGCCTTGACCTTCTCCGTCAGGCGGCGGTGATTGTAGTTACACGGCATCGTCTCGATCCAGCTGTGCCCGACGCCGATCAGCGGCTTGGCCAGGTCCGCTCGGCTGAAGCCGATGGCCCGCAGCATCGACCGCGCCGGAGCCCGATCGTCGCCCTCGGTTAGTCGGGCGCTCTCACGTTTCAGTGGGGACGCGCCGTTCGGATCCGGCATGGACACACCCTCCTCGAAGCCCCGATTGTATCCTGCGAACCATGGGCGTCACGGCGACCGAGACGACGCTGGTCGAGGCCGGTCTTCGGGCCGAGATTCGGCTGCTCGGGCAACTCCTGGGCGAAACGCTGCGCGAACACGAGGGACTTGCGCTCTACGAGCTCGAAGAATCGATTCGACTCCGGACCAAGGCGCTCCGCCAGCAGTACGACTCGGCGAAAGAGACGGAGCTGGTGGCGGAGCTTGGTCAGATCCCCTTAGCCGACGCTGCGCGACTGGTCCGGGCGTTCGCCACCTATTTCCAGCTCGTCAACCTCGCCGAGTTGGAGCGACAGGCGCGGTCGGTGATCGAGACCGGCGATGAAACCGGCGAGCTCGATCGATCGGTGGCGCGTTGCGCCGAGGACGGCGTTCCCGCCGCGCGAGTGGCGGCCATCCTCGAGCAGCTCGAGGTCCGACCCGTGTTGACCGCACATCCAACCGAAGCGGTGCGACGCAGCATCCTCGATCACCAGGACCGCATCGGTCAGGAGTTGGCGCGACTGCGCGCGCCGCTGTCGGCGAGAGAACGCGATCGTGTGCGACAACGGATTGCCACGCAGGTCGAAGTCCTCTGGCACACGGACGAGGTTCGGTCGGTCCGTCCCCGAGTGCTCGATGAGGTCGGCAACGCGCTTTTCTACCTGGAGCGCACCTTCTTCGACTCGATTCCTGACATCCACGAAGAGCTGGCCGAGGCGCTGGTCCGCAGCTACCCCGAAGTCGTGCCGGCGGTCGGCCCGCTGATCCGGCTCGGGTCGTGGGTTGGTAGCGATCAGGATGGCAATCCCAACGCCAACGCGGCGATGCTGACGCAGACGCTCCACCTTCAGCGCCGCACGCTGCTGACGCTCTACCGCGACCGGGTACGGGCGTTGGCGCGTGATCTCAGTCAGTCCACCCGTTTGACGTCCGTGAGCCCCCAGCTGACGGACTCGATCCAGCGCGATGAGACCGACCTCGATGATTACGCGGCGACCCTGAATCCGGGCACCCGCGAGGAACCGTACCGGCGCAAGCTCTCTTTCATCTGGCGCCGGCTGACCGCGGCGCTGGATGAGGAGCGCGGAGCCTACCGATCCGCGGACGAGTTGGCGGCCGATCTCGAGCTCATCGATGCCAGTCTCCGAGGGCACGGCGATCGAGCGATCGCTGACGGCGATCTTCTCCGGCTGCGCCGGCAGGTGCGCGTCTTTGGATTCATCGGCGCTCGCCTCGATGTCCGCCAGCATCGAGCCGTGGTTCGCGCCGCCGCCGACGAGGTGTTCCAGCGCCTCGGCGCCGATGCCGGCCATCGCCGTGCGGCGACGCTCAGCCCGCCGCCGATTTCGCTGGTGGCGTCACGCTGGTCAGCGGACACCGGCAACCTGCTGGCGACGTTGTCGGCGATGGCGGAGGCGCAACGCGTGGCTCCCGGATCCGCCCAGACCCTGATCGTGAGCATGACCGAGACCACCGAGGATGTCCTCGAGGCACTGTTCCTGGCAGGGCTGGCCGGTCTTCACCAGCTCGACCGCGATCCACCGCGCAGTGACCTCGACATCGTGCCACTGTTCGAGCGGCTCGATGCGTTGGAGCGCGCGCCGGCAACCGTGGACACACTCCTGTCCGACCCGATCTATCGGCGTCAGCTCGACGGTCGCGCCGGGATCCAGGAGGTCATGCTCGGATATTCCGATAGCAACAAGGAGGTTGGCTATCTCTGCGCCGCGTGGGCGCTCGACCGTGCGCATGAATCGATCGCGTCGGTCGTGGCCCGGCACGGGCGGACCCTGCGCATTTTCCACGGTCGCGGTGGGACCGTGGGTCGGGGCGGTGGACCAACACACGAGGCGATCCGCGCCCAGCCGGCCGGCGCCCTGGATCCAAAGATCAAGATCACCGAACAGGGCGAGGTGATCCATCGCAAATATGCGCGCCCGGAAACGGCGCGCCAGAACCTCTCCCTGGTGCTGGGCGCGATGCTGGAGCACACCCTGATGCCGGCCGAGGCCCGGCAAGCGAATCCGGCCTGGCGGGAGGCGATGGACATCATGGCGGCCGAGAGCCGGCACCGCTACCGCGCGCTGGTCTATGAGGACCCGGGCTTTCAGGCCTACTTCGAACAGGCGACCCCCATCGAGGAGATCGCCCAGCTCAACACCGGCTCGCGGCCGGTGAGTCGGGGCGGCACGCTGGCGGTCGAGGACCTGCGGGCCATCCCCTGGGTCTTCGCCTGGATGCAGAACCGACATCTGCTACCGGCCTGGTACGGCGTCGGCTCGGGCTTCACGGACTACAGTCGACGATCCGGCGGCCTCGAATGCCTGCGCGATATGTACCGCGACTGGTTGTTCTTCCGCTCGCTGGTGGACAACCTGCAAATGGTGCTGGTGAAGGCGGACATGCGGATTGCACGGCAGTACGCCACGCTCGTGGCGGATGAGGACGAACGCGACCGCCT
>VBEE01000113.1 GCA_005881715.1 Chloroflexota bacterium
AGCCGGGAGCCGAAAGCACGCCTTTTGACAATCCGACCGGCGAGGGCTGGGAGGACGAGCTGAGCCATCCCCGTGATTCGAGTGAGCTCACCTCCGCGCTCGCCTCAACCTGGCAGATCGTGCAGCGGTGCCTCGAACGGTGGACGCCGGACATGCTTGCGGAGGAATTCCGCCGGGAGCGTGATGGGCAAATCCAGATCCATTCTCGCCAGTCGGTGCTGATGCGTATGGTCACGCACGATGGTTATCACTGCGGCGAGATCTCGCAGACGCTTGGAATCCACGGACTGAAGGAGCTCGACATCTGGACCGGTCGTGCTCGGATCTCGCCTGTCGGCTAGCGCCGACGCCTGCTCAGCAAGGCGACGGTCTCGTGACCCAGAAAGAAGATCACAAAAGCGCCGACCAAAAATGCCATGAGCGCGGCAAGTACCCAAACCCAGAGGCCGGTGACGTACAGGGCTGCCTCGGCGCCAAGCGCGGCGGCGACCACCAGCCCGCCAAACCACAGCTGCGCCGCGGTGGAAAGCCGAAGCACCTGCGTCGCTAGCCAGGCGCCAAGCACCCCCGAAATGAGGAAGACCGCCAGAGTCAGGAAGTACCACAGCCAGAGATGGAAAATGATGATCACAGGGGTGGCAACCAGCGCGAAAATTATCGAAGCGGTCTGGAGTACAGCATTGGAGTCGCTCGAACTGGTGGCACGGCGTGCCTGCGCCTCTTGTGCGTGCAAGTCCTGTTCGATTCGTTGGTGTAAGGCGATGGCCGTCACCGGCAGACCGGCGGCACGCTGAAGGTCCGCAATCCGTAGCTCGATTGGTGGATGCGTGTCGAATAGCCCGTTGAGCCAGTGCCGGTAGTGCTCGAGCGGATTGTCAATAAACATGCCGGCAGTGGCATGGTTGAAGCCAGTTGGGATCCGGCTGCTGCCCTCCAGCTTCGTCAGGGCACTGATCAGCCCCGTTGGTTCTCCGGCAAGCTCGGCGCCCGCGGCATCCGCCAGGGATTCCCTCGAGCGCGAGACGGCCAGTTGAATAATCGGACCGATCAGGAGCCCGATGGCGTAGAGAGCAGCCCCGAGAACGATCAGCGCGATGGCTCCGCGCTCACCCTCTTCCCGATTGGTGTTGACGCGAGCGGCGAGCTGCCATGCCAATCCGGCAAGCAGGAGAGCCGTGCCGACGACCGTACTGACGATCAGCAGGAGCAAGATGTCGCGATTCTTGATATGGCTGAGCTCGTGGGCGACAACGCCATCGAGCTCATCGTCACTCATCACGTCGAGCAGGCCAGTGGTGACCGTCAGCGCGGCATGCCTCGCATCGCGCCCAGTGGCGAAGGCATTCGGCGCCGGATCTTTTATGACGAAGACGTTGGGCTTTGGAAGGCCGGCGCGGCTCGCCAGCCGCTCCACCGCGCGGTGCAGCCGCGCAAAGGCCACGGGATCAGCCGGCTCCGCCCGGGAAATTCGCAGCACCGCGGCGTCCCCACGGAAGTAGCCATAGGCGGAAGCAGCCAGGGCGATGATGCCGAGGGCGACGGCGCTCGGCAACGCACCACTGAATCCGGCCACGAAGTAGCCAATTAGCCCGCCGGCGCTAAGCCATACCCCGAGAAACACAATGAGGAGGGCTGCAGTCTTGACGCGATTACCCATGGCGAGGCGCGACAGGGCTCCCATCATGAACCCTTAACGCCCGCGGGGGCAAAACGGCTCGGGTTGCGCCAGACTACTGCCATGGTTCTTATGAGGCTGGTGCGAGTTGTTGCGACGATACTCGTCCTTGTTCTCGCGACTTACGCCTTGTGGACGGTGTACGAAAACACGCTGACGCCGGCCGCCCTGGATCAGGGCGCCGTCAACACAAAACCTTCACCCCAGGGTGTTCTCTCCCCGACGGCAGCTCGGGCGCTGAAAGCTTACGGCGGCGAGGCGGTCTGGAAGAATGCGACCACAGTCGAGAGCACCGTCACGGTGGGAGGTCTCCTGTTTCAGCTGAAGGGGGCCGGCATCCCGCCTCACGCAAAGATCACCGTCGATATTCGACGTCCCCACACCGTCATCGATCCCGTCGACGAATCTGGTGACATCGGCGTTCTGGACGGTTTCAGTGTGTCGATCGCCTCGCCGGGTGGCGTGATCCTCGAGCAGCGCGCCGATGCGCGGGAGCATCTGCAGAATGCCACCATCAGCACCAAGTGGGATCGGTTAAGCCTGGTGTACTTCCTCGGCTATGCCTTTTGGGGCTACTACAGTCTCCCCTACCAGCTGATGCGGAGTGACATCGGATGGACTGAGCTCCATGACGGCGTGCTCCAAGTCGACTATGGAACAAACCTGCCGGTCCACAGCCGCATCCAGCGATTCTGGTTCGACAGGAGCAGCGGGCTCCTGCGGCGCAATGACTACACGCCCGTAGCAGCCGCGCGCGACGCGAGAGCGGCCAACGTGGTCTTTGCCCATGGAGTCTCTAATGGCATTTCTTATACGTCAAAGCGCCGCGTGAAGATCTCGCTTGGCCAGTACGGTTGGGTTCTTCCTTTTCCCGACTTCATCACGATCGATGTGGAGAAGTGGGCGTTGCGGTGACGTCCTCGAAGCTCCACCTCGCGCCAGTCGAGCAGGGGCAGGGCATGATCTGGGGAATCATCGCCGTAACGAGCCTGATCGCCATGGCACTGTCCGTCTACCAGCTGACTCGTCCTGGGATGTTGTTCGGTCTCACTGAATACGACGATGGCGTCTACTTCGGCTCGGCGATCAGGCTGGTCAACGGCGCACTGCCATATCGGGACTTCGTTCTGGTCCACCCCCCGGGCTTCGAGCTGCTTGCCAGCCCGGTCGCATTGGTTTCACGGGCGAGCGGCACCCGAGACGCGATGGCAGCGGTCAGGTTGTGCATGCCACTGGTCGCAGCCGTCAACGTGCTGCTGGTTGGCGCATTGATCCGACATCGTGGCCGGCTTCCGACGCTCGTTGGCGCCGGCCTGATGGCAATATTTCCGGCGGAGGTCGGTGCAACGCATACCGCGCTGCTCGAACCCGTGCTTGACCTTTTCTGCTTGCTCGGCGCGCTGCTGGTCTTCCACGGGGAGATGCTCGGCGGACGACGGCAGCTGCTGCTCGGCGGAGTCGCCATGGGATTCGCCGGCACGGTCAAGGTCTGGGCGGTAATCCCGGTCCTCGTCATTGCGGTGTTGTGCCTGCCTCAGGTTTGGCGCCGCTTGGCGCCCTTCATCTCCGGTGTGGCGATCGGCTTCGCCGTCCCGACTCTGCCGTTTGTCATCGCCGCGCCCGGATCCTTCTACCGTGACGTGGTGACCACCCAGCTGGCCCGGGTCGCAGGCTCGGGCCGCATCCCATTCACCATCCGTCTCGCGGATCTGACGGGAGGCCCGAGAATCTTCCATGGGTGGCTCGCTGTCCCCCTGGCGATCGGGATCGCGGCCGTGGTCATCGCAGCGCTTACCCGGTCGACTGGGCACCCAACCACATTCGAGTGGTTTGCCGTGGGATCGACGGTCGGAATCGCCGCACTTTTGATGTTGCCGGCACAGTTCTACGGCCACTACGCCGCCTTTATCGCGCCCTTTCTGGCGATGGCTGTCGCCAGCGCCGTTGGGCTCCTGGTGCCGCCGACTTTACTGCGGACCGGTTTGGCGATCGCCGCGCTTGGACTCATCGCGCTTACAGCCAACCATGTGAGAGTCATCGGCGGAGAGCATGCGGCGGACAGGGCCCTGAGCATCGATGCCGTCATTCCGGCGGGCGCATGTGCCCTGGCGGACAGTCCGGCGGACCTGATCACCGCCGACCGTTTTGTTTCGGCCTCGCCAGGCTGCGGCGACAACATCACCGATCCGTATGGCACCACCATCTCGTATGGCGGCTCGAAGCCTGCAGCGGTGGCGGTATGGCGGCACGCCTTCGAGAACACTGATTACCTGGTGCTCTACTCGCTCCGTAACGGACGCATCCCCCTGGTACCGTCCCTGCGCGCCGAGCTCGACGATCATTTCACGTTGGTGAGTACGGACGGCCTGCTCATCTACGTGCGCAACGGCTTGCCAGCCATCTCCGAGCGCCAGGGCGGGTAAAGTCCACGCTGGGGAGCGATGCCAGGCAACAACCTACCGGCGCAGCTGACAAGCCTGATCGGCCGGGAGCGCGAGATCGGCGAGCTCCGGCAGATGCTCGCCCGCTCGCGGCTGGTGACCCTCACTGGGGCTCCCGGCTGCGGGAAGACTCGCCTGGCGCTCGCGGTGGCGACCGACGCCCGCGAGGCGTTCCCCGATGGAACCTTCATCGTGGAGCTGGGCCCGCTCGCCGACAGCGGCCTCGTGCCGCAGACCATCGCCACGACCTTCGGCGTTCGCGAAGGTCCAGACCGCCCGCTCATGGCCGCACTCCATGAGCATCTGCGGTTGAAGCGTCTCCTGCTCGTCCTCGACAACTGCGAGCATCTACTGGATGCCTGCGCCAACTTCCTCGAAGCGACCTTAAGGGCATGCCCCACCCTGAGTGTGCTGGCCACCAGTAGGGAGCTGCTCGAAGTCAACGGGGAGCTCGCCTTTCGGGTCCCCTCGTTAACGTATCCCCCTGAGGGCACCGACAACACCTACGAGTACGAAGCCCCGCGACTCTTCGTCGATCGGGCGCAGCTGACGTTGCCGGCGTTCAAGCCGACTGCCGAGGATTGGCAGGCCATCGGCGCCATCTGTCGGCATCTGGACGGCATCCCGCTTGCCGTTGAGCTCGCCGCCGCCAAGGTCGACGTGCTCTCCCCGGTTCGGATTCTCGATCACCTGAGCGATCGCTTCCGCCTTCTCTCGGGAGGTCGACGCCGTCCCGGGGGCAGACCACAAACATTGCGCGCCGCCATCGACTGGAGCTACGTGCTGCTCGCTCCCGCGGAGCAGAAAATGTTCAGGCGACTCGCCGTCTTCGGGGGCAGCTTTACGCTCGAAGCCGCCGCCGCGGTGGCGACTGCCGATGAGGTCGGCCGCGCTGACGTACTGGAGCTCGTGGCCCGGCTGGTGAAGAAGTCCCTGGTTGTGGCCCAGTCGAGCGACGAACAGGCTCGCTACCGCCTGTTGGAAACACTCAGTGAATACGGTCGCGAGAAGCTCCTGGCACACGGCGAGCTGAGTGACGTCCGAAACCGCCATCTCCAGTTCTTCGCCGAAATGGCCGAGGCTGCCTTCAAAGAGTGGCGGACTGAAGCCCACAGCTCATGGCTGCAGCGGCTTGTATTGGATATCGAGAACCTCCGGCTGGCACTCGATTGGGCGCGCTCTCAGGACCGGAGCGCCTCGGTCCGGCTCTCCGGGGCGTTGGCCTGGTTCTGGTGGACTAGCGGCCGGCTGCTGGAAGGCGGCAAACGTTTGGAGGAGTCGCTCCAGCCACCGGAAGGGACCGACTTCGATAGAGCTCGGGCGCTCGATGGCGCCTGCATGATCGCTTACCACCACAGTGATTTCCTTGCGCTCGAGACGTTCGCGACTGAACAGGTGATCGTCTGTGAACGCCTGGGCGATAGGTGCGGACTGGCTAGCGCCGTGACCGCACTAGCAGAGGTCGCTTTGTTCAAGGATCACGACGCGAAGGCGGCCGAGGCGTTACTGATGAAGAGTCTCGAACTGAGCACGACGGGCGGCTTCCTGACCCAGGAGAGCGAAGCGCTTACCATCCTTGGCCTGATCGGGTTCTGGCGGGACGATCTCGAGAGCGTGCCCCAGCCCTGGGAGCGGGCGCTCCGGCTGAGCGAGCAGGCGGGTGACGTACCCCAGCGTATCCGGATGCTCGCGGATATGACCTGTCTCAACTTAATCCGCGGGCGGATCAGTGACGCGGCCCGCTCTGCAGCTGCTGCGCTGGCCGCCTACCGCGCGACCCCGGGGCACCACAGTCTGGAGGAGATGCTGCTCCAGTGCTACGCGTGGCTCACCGTCGAAGCCGGCGACATTGAGCGTGCGCTGCAATTGGAGGGCGCTAGCCGTGCCAGTTCAAGGTTGAGCGGATATGGAGAGCCGCCCACGTGGTCACGCTACTGGAATCCCGTCCTCCGCAAAGCCATGGCCACCGTGCCCGCCGAGGTGGTTGAGCGCGCGCTGAGCGAGGGAATGCAGCTAGACACTGAGCAGGCGTTCGCGTTGGCGGAAGCCCTGGCAAGGCCAGCGCCGATTGCCGATCGGCGCTACGTTGAGATCGCCGGCGTCAAGCTGACACGACGGGAGCTCGAGGTTGCGGTGATGGTAGCGAAGGGCATGAGCAACCGTCAGATCGCAGCCAGGCTGGTGCTCACCGAGCGCACGGTCGAGGGGCACGTCGAGAATCTGCTCAGCAAGCTCCACTTCCATTCGCGAGCAGCCGTGGCCGCCTGGGTGGTGGCGCAAAACGAACTCGCGGTTGAGCGTCCTCCCTAACCGCCGCCGAAGTCACGTCCCCGCCCGGCACGAAATCAGGTAGCCATGATCATCCATCTGAGGCTGAGTGCTGACTCACACGGCCTGCCGACCGAGGCCTGGCGCTAAGCCCGCCAAAGTCAGGTACCCGCCGGAACCGAAAGCAGGTACTTCCCACGCTGCGCCGCGAAGAACCTCCGCGTAACTTGGCGGCGGATGCAAGTCACTGACCCTGCACGATTCCTATCAATAGGAGGCCGGTAACGATGAGCCCCGCTTGCTATCGCCACTATTTGTTCCTGGCGGAAATGCGGCCGCCCCGGAATGGCGTCGATGAAATTGCGACGCAGGCCGCCCGCCTGGTCTTCGCGGCGATCATGGCGGCGCCGGACCTGCCCGCGGAGAGCTACGAAGGACGGACGTGATTCACGTGGAGGTGAACCGCGAGGTGCAGTTCGTCGGGTCGGATCAACTACTGGAGCGGTGGTAAGGGAGGCCGAGCAAGATGCGAAAGATCTATCGAGCGGTAGTAATCCCGGTGGTTGGCGCGGCCCTGCTCTTGGGCAGTGCCATCGTAGGCAGCGCCGCAACTGCGACACTCACCGGAGAAACCTTCACCTGGGTCGGGGTACAGTTCAACGGCTTTTTCTCCTGTCAGCAGCGCACTCCACCCTCGCCGAGCAACATTTTCTATGAAGTCTCGACATTCCCGGGCGGAGGGGCAGCGACCGGACCATACCCCGGCAACTTCATCGAAGACGGCAACATTACCTTCGATAGTGGCACTGGCGTCATTACCGCTTGGGAGGTCGAAGACTTCAGGGTCGACGATTCCAGTGGCAACCTCACAGTGACGGGGACTAAACACCTGCCGCCCGGCGTGGGGACGGCAAGCTGCACCAACCTTTCCGCGACGAACCCTATATCGACAGGACAGGCATCCGCCGTGCTTGCCTACGACGCGACCATCAACACTACAAGCCCGCCAACGCAGGACAGTGGCACGTCGACGGTCACGTTGGACTTCTCGACGGACGGCGATAGCGTTACAGGGTCGCACTTCTCCGAAACCTTTGGT
>VBEE01000114.1 GCA_005881715.1 Chloroflexota bacterium
TTGGGGATGCCATCGATCCGGCGCACGGACTCGCCGATCCCGCCCTTTCGACGGATTTCGATGCTCATCGGTACATCGACCCCCCACCCCGACCCTCCCCCGCAAGGGGGGAGGGAGAATGACCCAGAGGGGGAGGGAAAGATTGAAGCTGGCCGTCGCGGACGACCGGCTTCCCTTCGACGAAGAGGTGCCGCACCGGGCCGGAGTTGCAAAACACAAGGGCGGCCACCGGATCGGATTCCGCGCCGCGATGGGCCAGGTCGTCGGTGGCGAAGAGGGCGATGTCGGCCCGCTTTCCGACCTCGACGGAGCCGATGTCATCGCGTCCCAGGCATGCGGCCCCGCCGCGGGTGGCGACCCGCAGGGCCTGGCGCGCCGTCATGGCTGCGGCACCCTTCCGTCCCCTGGTGGTGAGCAAGGCCTGGCGTGTCTCGGCGAGCAGATTGCCGCTGTCGTTTGAGGCCGAGCCGTCCACAGCGAGACCGACGGCCACGCCGGCATCGATGAGTTCGCGGGCGGGGGCGAATCCCGAACCCAGCCGCATGTTCGATGTGGGGCACCAGGCGACGGCGGTCCGCGTCGAGGCCATGCGGCTGATGTCCGCCGGAGCCAGGTGCACGCAGTGGGCAAGCCAGACATCCGCGCCCAGGAACTCGAGGTCCTCAAGGAGCTCGAGCGGCCGCCGGTTGAAGGTCTTGAGACAGTACGCCTCTTCATCGAGCGTCTCGGCGATGTGCGTGTGCAGCCGTACGTTGCGCCGTCGGGCGAGTGCCGCTGACTCGCGCATCAGCCGCTCCGACACCGAGAAGGGCGAGCAGGGACCGACAGCGATCCGGAGCATCGACCCGGGGGCTGGATCATGGAAGCGCCCGATGGCATCGTCAGTCGCGGAGAGGATCCGATCGACATCTTCCACTACAGAATCCGGCGGGAGGCCACCGCCGGACTGCCCGAGGTCCATCGAGCCGCGGCATGGATGGAATCGGATGCCAAGTCGAGCGGCGACCTCGATCTCCGCCTCGAGCAATCCGCCGGTGCCGGACGGAAACACATAGTGGTGATCGGTGGTGGTGGAACAGCCACTCAGCGCCAGCTCGGCGAGTCCTGCCTCGGCGGCGGCCCGCTGCCAGTCCGCGTCGATGGTGGCCCAGACGGGGTAGAGCTCGCGCAGCCAATCGAAGAGACCTCCCTCTTGAGCCCGCACTCGAGTCAGCGTCTGGTACAGGTGGTGATGGGTGTTGATCAGGCCCGGTAGCGCGACCAGCCCTCGTCCGTCGACGACCTCGGGCTGCTCGCGTGCCGGCGGTCGTCCGGTCCCGACCCAACTGATGACTCCGCCATCGATGAGGAGCGAGCCGTTCTCCAGCTCGGTGCCCGCGTCGTCCATCGTGGCGATGACGCGGCAGCTATCCAGCAGGATCATGGCCGGTCCCGCATCCGAGCCGCCGCCAGGTTGACCGCGTCCAGAATCTTCTGGTAACCGGTGCAGCGACACAGGTTGCCGCTCAGCGCCTCGCGCACGGTGGCGGGACTCGGGTCCGGGTCTCTCTGGAGCAGATCCGCAACGGCGACGACAAATCCGGGAGTACAGAAGCCACATTGCACCGCACCTGCCTCGACAAAGGCCTCCTGAACGGGATGAAGCCGGCCATCATCGCGCAGCCCTTCGACAGTGCGCACGGTGCGCTCGTGCGCCTGGGCTGCGAGGACCAGACAGCTACAGACCAGCTGCCCATCGAGCCAGACGGAACACGATCCGCACTCGCCTTGCTCGCACGCGTTCTTCGAGCCGTAGAGATTCAGGCCATCGCGCAGCAAGCCGAGCAGGCTGGTGCCGGGCCAGACCTCGGCTTCGAGCCACTCGCCATTGACTTTCGTCCTCACAACCACGACGGCATCCTCCGCTCGCTGAGTGCCCAGCTGATCGCCCGCCGGGCCAGGACCTTGCACCCGTGTCGCCGGTAGTTTGCAGTGCCGCGCACGTCGTCGAGCGGGCGGGCGGCGGCGGCGACCAGCTCAGCAAATTCTTCGATCGACTGATCGGCCAGGAGCTTGGCGGGATCGTCCCAGGATCCGGCGGTCGCCAGCGCGGCCGAAACGTTCTCCTCAGCCTCGCTCGCGCGGATAATGACGGGCCCGACCGATCCGAGGGCGACTCTCACCCGCCGCTGATCCTCATCCACGACCAGGCAGAGACCGGCAACGGCGATCACCATGGCGTTGCGGGTGCCGATCTTCGAAAAGCTGCCGGGCCCGCGCACCCGACGCCAGCTGGTGCCGACGATCAGTTCGTCGGGGGCGATGGCCGTCTTCTTCGGTCCGACGAGGAACGTCTGCCACGGCAGCGATCGCTCCCCACGGGCGCGGCTGCGCAGGACGACCTCGGCGTCGTATGCGGCGAGCACAGGCAAGGCGTCGCCCGCCGGCGAGGCCGTGCCCAGGTTGCCACCGACGGTGCCACGATTGCGAATCTGGGGCGAGCCAACCGAGCGCGAGGCCTGCACCAGTGGCTTGAAGGCCGCCATCTCCCTGACGATGGTGGCGTAGGTTACGCCCGAGCCCAGGTAGATCTTCCCGTTGTCCTCTCTGTGGGACGTAAGCTCGCCAAGCCGGCTCACATCGATGATGGCGGGCGGCCGAAGCCGGCCGAAATTCATGTCGACCATCACGTCGGTCCCGCCGGCGAGCGGGATCGCCTCGGGACGCTCAGCCTTCATCGTCAGCGCCTCGTCGAGCGAGCGGGGCAGCAGCACTTCCACGGCTGACTGCTTACTTTATCGACGCCGCGGCGTGTCGCACCGCCCGGAGCAGGGCCTGAGTGCCCAGTACCAGGTGTTCATCCGATGTGGTCTCGCGAGGCGAGTGGCTGATGCCACCCGCACTGGGTACGAATAGCATTCCAGCCGGGACGTGACGGGAGAGGACGGCGGCATCGTGGCCGGCGCCGCTCCACAATTTGCCGGGTGGTCGACCCAGCTCCCGACAGGCCTGCGCGAGCGTCTCCGTCAGCGAGGGGTCCATCGGCGCCGGCGGCACCCAGGAAAGCAGCTCGACTTCGGCGCGGCATCCCTCCTCGGCGCAGACAGCCTCCAGTCGCCTCGCAAATGCGTCGACCGCCTGCCGGACCACCCGCTCTTCGAGATGGCGGACCTCGAGCGTGAACTCGGCGCGACCGGGAATCACATTCACGCCCCCGGGGTCGAAACGCATCATCCCGATGTTGGCCACGGCCTCAGGATCGGCAGCCAGGACCAGGTCCTGGAGCTCGCTGGCTGCTCGGGCCGCCGCCCGACCGGCATCGTGGCGCAGCCGGAATGGCGTCGTGCCGGCGTGGTTCTGCATTCCGATGACCTGGATCCGCTGACGGTGGACTCCGACGATGCCGGAGACGATGGCGAGGTCGATGCCGTCCGCTTCCATCCGCGGCCCCTGCTCGATGTGCAGCTCGATGAACGCCTTCACCGAGTGCAGGTGTTGCGTCGCCTCATTGAGCCGATCGATGTCCCGACCCGCCGTTGCCAGGACCTGTGGAACGGGAACGCCCTTCCAATCCTGACCGCCGCGCAGCCGGCCGACATCGAGCTCGCCCACCAGGGCCAGGCTCCCGATGAGCCCGACCTTGAAGCGAACGCCTTCCTCGTCGGAAAACCCGACGATCTCCACTCGCTCCGCCATCGAATCGCCTGACTCGGCCAGCGTGCGCAGAACTTCGAGGGCGGCCACGGCACCGTAAGCGCCGTCGAGCCGCCCTCCGTCGGGGACGCTATCGAGGTGCGAGCCGGTGAGCAGCCACGGGCCGGCGCTGCCGGCTATGTGGCCGAAGACATTCAGTGCCGCGTCCACGCGCGGCTCGAGCCCCGCCTCTCGGATCCGCTCGGCGTACCAGCGCCGGCCGGCCAGGTCGGCATCTGACCAGGCCAGCCGGTCGACGCCGCCGTCCGGTTGTGCCCCGATGGTCGAGAGCGCTCTGAGGTCGTCCAGCAGCCGGTCGCGGTTGACATCGGTCATGAGAGGTTCATCGATGCGTCGAATGGGCGGCACGGCATGAACTCGCCGAATCCGATCGGTCCAACGACCTCGCCGTCACGATAGACGACCTGGCCACGACAGATGGTCGTGGTCACCCGGCCGCGCACGGTCAGCCCCTCGTATGGTGAAAAGCCCGCCCGGCTGTGAAGTTCGGTGGCAGCGAGTACGCGCTCGGGCCGCGGGTCGAACAGAACGATGTCCGCGTCGGCGCCAGGAGCCAGATCACCCTTCCTGGGCCAGAGCCCAAAAATCTTTGCCGGATTGGTGCACAGCAAGCGGACCAGGTCGGTCAACGCGATCCGCTGCGGCACGACGCCGAAGGTATACATCAGCATGAGGGACGTCTCGACGCCGGGAATTCCCGGGCTGACCTTGGTGAAGTCGTCGGCGCCCTGACGCTCCGCCAGAGAGAATCCGCAATGATCGCTTCCGATGCTGTGGATCAGCCCGCGCTCGAGGCGGCTCCAGAGTGCTGCCTGCGAATCGCGGTCGCGAAGCGGTGGTGTCATCAGGTAGCGCGCGGCGTCGGGCCGCGAATAGAGCGAGTCATCGAGGACCAAATAATGGGGGCACGTTTCCGCCAGGGCGGGCACACGATGCTGTCCAGCCTCCGCGATCAGGTCCACCGCCAGCGGGGTGGACAGGTGAACGAAGTAGACGGGGCTGCCGGTGGCGCGGCTGAAGGCCAATCCGCGGCTGACCGCTTCGGCTTCGGCCACGGCGGGCCGGGATTGCGCGTGGAAGGCGAGGGATCGCGATCCCGCCGCCAGCAGCTGGCGCGCGCGGCCCTCCACGATCGCATCGTTCTCGGCATGCACCTGGACCAACAGACCCGCCTTGCCGGAGCGCTGCATCAGCTGGTACCAGGTCCAGTCATCCGCGTAGAAGATCGTGTCGCGGTAGGTGGTGTAGATCTTGGCGCTCGTCACGCCGGCAGCGACGAGCTCATGCAGGTCACCCTCCCAGCCGTCCGGCAGATGGGTGATGTTGAGGTGGATGCCGTAGTCGACGTGGGAGCGCCCGTCCATCAGCGCGCGCCGCGCCTTAAGGGCCTGGGCAAAGGTCTGGCCGGGCAGTTGGGGCGCGAAATCGAGATAGGTGGTGACGCCGCCGGCGGCGGCCGATGCGGATCCGCTGGTGAAGTCGTCAGCGGTCCGGGCCGTTCCGGTATCGAGCAGCAGGTGCGTGTGTGGATCGACGACGCCGGGCAGCACCAAGAGGCCTTTCGCATCGATCACCGGGTCTTCGGCCGGGAGCCCCGCCCGGACGTCGACGATCGTTCCGTCACGAACCAGCACGTCGGCGTCCTCCTCGCCGCGGGCGGTGACCACGCGCCCGCCGCGGATCAGCATGGCCGCGATCCGGTCATCCGGTCAAATATCTACGCGCCGATCTCGTAGATGTTGCCGGGATCAAGGTCGAGACCGTTGACGACCTGCCACAATGCCGCCACGGCTTTCAACGCATTGCGCCGCTCAAACGGGGCGAGATCCTTGCTTTCCTGCAGGACCCGGACCAGGCCCTGGTAGCACTCGACCAGGGTGCGCTCGGAATCGCTCAGCTCTAGGCCCATCGCGTTCTTCATGCCGTGACCCTCGGTTCGCCGGCGGTGCCGATCACGATCCGATCGTCCTGCAGGCGTTTCGCCTTGAGCTCGAACCGAGGCAGGCTGCCGTTCTCAACCTTCTTGACCCCGAAGCGCAGCCCCTCGTGGGCCTGCGACAGCGACGTGGCGAGCTCGCCCAGGATGCGATCGGCGTTGACGCCGTCGCGATCCGGAATCTCGACCAGCACCTCGATCTCGTCCTGGCGGCCGTCGGCGGTGTAGAGGTGGATGCGGAACTCGTCGATCTCCTTGAACTCGCGAACGATCGATTCGACAGCGCGCGGGTAGACGTTCGTACCCCGCACCAGCTTCATGTCGTCGACCCGTCCGCGGATGCCACCTTCGTAGAGATCGAAGGTGCGTCCGCAGCTGCAGGCGCTCGCCGGCACGCGGACGACGAGGTCGCGAGTCCGATATCGCAACACCGGGATCATCCCCCGACCGAAGGAGGTGATCA
The DNA here is from genome assembly GCA_005881715.1 of Chloroflexota bacterium. Taxonomy (GTDB): domain Bacteria; phylum Chloroflexota; class Dormibacteria; order CF-121; family CF-121; genus CF-13. The sequence goes on from VBEE01000114.1 coordinate 6,093, forward strand.
GCCGCTCCCCCAACTCACCGTAACCCACCGGGTCGCCGGTCGCCGGGTCGACAACCTCTTCGATGTAATGGTCCTCGATGATGTGGGTGCCACCCGGCTGCTTCTCGCACTCGAAGATCATGATGGTGCCGACCTCGGTCATGCCCGCGGTGTCTGCCGCCTTCGCGCCCCACTCATCCTCGATCAGGCGTTTGGTTGCCGGGATCGAGCCGGCCGGCTCGCCGGAAAGGATCAGCCGCTTGACCGGGCTGCCGGCGAGGTCGACGCCCATCGATCTCGCCTCCTGCGCCATCCGCAGCGCATAGGTCGGGGTCGAGCAGACGACGGTCGCCTTCATGCTGAGGATCTGCTTGACGCGCGCCTCGGTCGTCATGTTTCCGCCCGGCAACACCAGGCAGCCGATTTTCTCGCTAGCGTAGTGCGCGCCCCAGAAGCCGACGAAGGTGCCGTAGCTGAAGGCGAAGAAAACGATGTCCGCGGGGCGCACGCCGAAGCCCCAGAAGCCGTAGCACCACATTTCGGCGATCCACTCCCAGTCCTTCATGCCGTCCAGCACCTGCAGTGGTATCCGGCCGGTCGTTCCGGAGGTGAGGTGATATCGGATCGCCACGTCCTCGGGCGTCGCCAGCAGCGGACCGAAGGGCGGCTTTTCGAGCTGAGCCTGCATCCATTCGTCGCGAGTCATCATCGGGATCCGGCGCACGTCCTTAAGGCTCCTGATCGAATCGGCGGTCACGCCGGCGGCCTTGAGCCGGGCGGCATGCCAGGGCACCCGCTCTTGCGTCCAGGCGACCAGGTTTTTAAGCTTGCGGACTTGAAGGGCCTCGATCTGGTCGCGCGGCATCGTCTCGTGCCGCGGATTCCAGTAGGGCGACTCCTTCACGGACCCTCCTTTGCTCGCCCTCGTTGTAACACTTTTTGGAATAAGCTGAACCCAGCTTGGCAACGGCCAAAAAACCGAAGCAGGGCGATGACACCCCCTACCGTCTTGGCGGGATGGGCTACCAGGATGCCTCAGGGCGCCGGCTGAGCTACGGGTCCTACCTTCATCTGTCAGAGCTCCTCGCCGCTCAGGACGGTCTGACAAAGGCACACGATGAGCTGCTCTTTATCGTGGTCCACCAGGTGTACGAACTCTGGTTCAAGGTGCTGATCCACGAGCTCGAAGCTGCGCGCGTGGCCATCGAGACGGAAAACCTGCGTGCCGCCCGCCATTACCTCAACCGCGTCAAGGTGATCGAGGCCTTGCTGGTCGAGCAGGTCGGGGTGCTCGAAACCATGGCGCCCCAGGATTTCC
>VBEE01000115.1 GCA_005881715.1 Chloroflexota bacterium
GACCATCGTCCTGACCACGCACTACATGGATGAAGCGGAAACATTGTGTGACCGGGTGGCCGTAATGGATCGAGGGAAGATCATTGCCATGGACGCGCCGCCGACCCTGGTTGGCAACCTCCTGGCCAAGGGATTCCGCCGCCGCCAGGTCGAGCGGGAGGCGAACCTGGAGGATGTCTTCCTCGACCTCACCGGCCACGATCTGCGCGAGGGATAACGTGCGAAATCCCCTCGCGGCGCTAACAATCACCGCCTTCAAGATGTACCTGCGGAACCGACAAGTCATCTTCTTCAATCTTTTCTTTCCTGTGATGATCGTCGTCATTTTCGGCTTGATCAACGGCAACGGCAATGTCTCGGTGAGGATAGGTGTCGTCGACGACGCGCACAACCAGGTGAGTCAGATCGTCCTGACCCAGCTGCGGCAGATCAACGCAGTGAAGCTGAACACCGGGAGCCTGGATACCGAGCGCGCGGCGCTCGATAGAGGCGATCGCGACGTCGTCGTGGTGCTGCCGGCATCGCTTGGCCAGGGGCCGCTCGCCCTTCCCGCCTATTACAACGCCGGCAAGCCCCAGGAGTCGAGCGCTGCCCTGGCGATCATGAACCGGTTTGTCGATGAGGCGTCGTTTCAGTACGCGCACGTCCAGCCGAGCTTTACTCTAAATGCACAGCCGGTTAACAGCCGGAACCTGTCCTACATCGACTTCCTCGTTCCCGGTGTCATTGCGATGTCCATCATGCAAACCGGCCTGTTCAGCGTTGCGTTCTCGTTCGTCGCGTATAAGCAGCAGGGCATATTGCGCCGGTTGATGGCCACGCCGATGCGCGTTCAAGACTTTCTCATGTCGCGAATCGTGACGTATCTTGTGATGGCGGTGGTGCAGATGGCGATTCTCATCGTGCTCGGCCTGCTGCTCTACCACCTGCATTTCGTTGGGAACATTGCCTACCTGATCATCGTCGGCTTCATCGGCGCCGCGATCTTCATGGCGGTCGGCTTCACCATCTCGGGGTTTGCCAGGGATGAAGGTGCTGTCGCGGCGATTGCCAACCTGATCTCGTTTCCGATGATGTTCCTTTCCGGAGTTTTCTTCTCACTGTCCAATGAACCCGCCTGGTTGCAGCCAATTACGAAGGTGCTGCCGCTAACCTTTCTTGCGAATGCGCTTCGGAGCATCAGCCTCGACGGCGCCAGCTTGTGGGCCGTGCGAGGCGAGTTGGCCGGCCTTGCGGTTTGGCTGGTGATTACCCTGGTCCTGGCCACCCGACTGTTCAAGTGGGAGGTTGCCTGATGGGGGTCGAACTCAGTCCCAAGATGCAGGAATTCACCCAGGAGGTCTATCCGGCCATCATCGGCACCACCCGAAAGGACGGCAGCGTCGAGATGGTCCCGGTCTGGTTTGAGTTCAAGGATGGGTCCTTCTGGATCAACGGTGGCACGAATCGCGGGTGGTTCAAGCATTTGCAGCGCGATCCGCGGATCAGCCTGCTGCTGATCGACCCCAAGACCATGTGGCGCTGGGCGCAGGTGCTGGGTCGCATGGTCAACTGGGCCGAGGATCCCGGCGGCGAGCACATCAACCATCTCTCCCATCGCTACATGGGGCGCGATTATCAGAACCCCCGGACCGGCCGGATCAAGATCCAGATCGAGCCGCTTCGCGTGATGGGATCGATCGATGGCTGGGGGCGGTAACGCGATCGCCGCAGTCAGCCCGGCGGTTCAGGCGCTCGTGGAGCAACCAATCCTGACCGTCATCGGCACCAAGCGCGGCGATGGATCGCTGCAGCTGAACCCGGCCTGGTTTGAGTTCCGCGATGGCCACTTCTGGTTGAACAGCAACCGCTGGCGCACCTGGCCGAAGAACGTCCAGCGGGACCGCGAGATCACGCTGAACTTTATCGATGCCAGAGAGCCGTTTCGTTGGGCCTCGATCCGGGGGCGACTGGCTGAGGTGATCGCCGATCCGGAGCATGCGTTCATCGATCGGCTGGCCCAGCGCTATACCGGACGGGAGTTCCGTGAGCTCCGCCCGGGCGAAGAGCGGATCACGCTCAAGATCGAACCGGTCAGCGTGACTGGCGAAATGATCTAGCCGTCTGGATGGCTCCCCAAATCCGAAACGGCGTCAGCGGCATATCGAGCTGATGGATGCCCAACGGCCGCAGCGCGTCCATGACCGCATTGACGACGGCGGGAGTCGATCCCGTCGTCCCGCCTTCGCCGATTCCCTTGACGCCCATCGGGTTGTGCGGGGTTGGCGTTTCGGTGCGGTCGGTTTCGAACTCGGGGAGGTCGGCGGCGGTGGGGAGAAGGTAGGTGGTCAGGTTGCCGGTCAGCAGCTGGCCGTCCCGGTCGTAGACGACACCTTCGTAGAGCGCCTGGGCCACACCCTGGGCGATGGCGCCGTGGAGCTGGCCATCGACGATCATCGGGTTGATCACCGGACCGCAGTCGTCCACGGCAACGTAACGGAGGAGCTTGACCGAGCCGGTCTCTGCGTCGACCTCGACGTAGGCGAGGTGCGCGCCAAACGGGAAGACGGTATCCGGTGGATCGAAGCTCGCCTTCACAGCGAGCTCATCCGTTCGGTCCGCGCTGGCGGCCCATTCGGCGATGTCGGTGAGGGTCATGAACCGGGTTGGAACGCCGCGGACGTGCACCCGCCCGTCGGTCACCACGATATCGGCGGTGGCCGCCTCGAACGCCGCGGCCGCCAGCGCTCGAACCTTTCGCTTGAGCCGGACGGCCCCCTCGTGAACCGCCGCGCCCGAGATGGCGGCGCTCCGGCTGCCGAATGTGCCAACCGCGTAGGCCGGTTGGTCCGTATCGCCATAGAGGACCCGGACCTTGTCGAACGGGAGGCCGAAGGCATCGGCGGCAAGCTGGCCCCAGGTGGTCTGGTGACCCTGGCCGTGCGGGGTCGACCCGGTGATCACGGTGATCGTCCCGTCGGGTTCGAGCCGGACTGTGGCCCGATCCTCGGCAAATCCGGCGGCCTCCTCGACGTAGGTCGAGATCCCGATACCCTGCAAGCGGCCTCCCTCGCGCGCGGTTCGCTGCGCGCGACGCAGCCCCGAGTAGTCCGCCAGCTCGACGAGCCGCTTCAGGCTGGCCTGGTAATTGCCACTGTCGTAGGTGCTGCCTGCCGCGTTGGTGTAGGGGAAGTCGGAGGGACGCACGAAATTGCGGAGCCGGACCTCGACCGGGTCCAGGTCGAGCTCTCCGGCGAGCCGGTCCATCATGCGCTCGATCAGAAAGGCGGCTTCGGGACGGCCGGCGCCGCGATACGGGCCAGTCGGGGTGGCGTTCGTATACACCGCGCGCAGCGTGCTCTGTGAGGCGGGAATGCGGTAGCAGCCGGTCTGCAGTTCGGCCACGACCGTCGGAACGAACGCGCTGTACGGCTCCAGGTGCGCACCCATGTCGGCCAGGACCTGAGATCGGACCGCGAGCACGGTGCCATCGCGTTGCGCCGCCAGCTCTACGTCCTGCACCTGGCCTCGGCCGTGCCAGGTGCCGGCACAATTTTCGGAGCGCTCCTCGATCCATTTGACCGGGCGGTTAAGGCGCCTGGCGGCGGCCGCCACGGCGATCTCTTCGCCCACGCATCCACCCTTGCTGCCGAAGCCGCCACCCACGTCCTCGACGATGACGCGCACATCGGCCTCATCAATCCGCAGGCTGGCGGCGACGGCATCGCGCACGCCGTACGCCGATTGCGAGGAGAGCTCGATGGTCAGGCGTCCGTTGTCGATCCAGGCGAGCGCGCCGCGTGGCTCGAGCGCGCTCGGAATCAGCCGCTGGTTGATCAGCCGCTCCTTGACGAGCACCGCGGCGCGGTCGAATGCCCGCTTCACCTGTCCGTGCTTGGACTCCTTACCGAAGGCGAGATTGGTGCCGAACTCGGGATAGAGGAGCGCCGCATCCTTCGCCAGGGCGCCCTCCATGTCCGTCACGACCGGCAGCGGGTCCAGCTCGAGGTCGATTCGCTCCAGGGCATCCACCGCCAGCTCGCGCGACTCGGCAACGAGCATCGCGACGGCCTCGCCAACGTAACGGGTACGACCGGCGGCGAGCACCCGCCGCGCCGGCAGCGGCGTGTTGTCGACCGGCGCCTCGATCTCCAGCGGCTCCAGGTCTTCAAAATCCGCGGCGGACCAGGCGGCTACCACGCCCGGCGCGTTCTTCGCCGCCTCGAGGTCGAGCCTGGCAATGGTCGCGTGCGCGAGATGACTTCGCGCGAAGACGGCATGCAGGCAATCGGCAGGCTGGACATCATCGACATAGCGTCCCGCGCCACGAATCAAGCGCGGGTCTTCGACCCGACGAACGGAGGCACCGAAGACGGGGGGCGTCATTTCGACGAGTGTATCCTCGCCGTGAATGGGCAGCCCTGACGGTTCGATGCCCAGGCTCCTTCCCGAGAATACCTGGCGGGCAGACCCGGCGCTCCGCGCGCTGCTCGGCTCGTGGTTGCGCCCGGAAACCCTCGCCTGGGCGGAGCCCGAACTGATCGACATGGGTCGCGCCGCGGTCAACGAGTTGCAGGCCTGGGGCGATGCCTGCGAGCGACAGCCCGCGCTGCTGCGGCAATTCGATGGCTGGGGCATCCGCGTCGACGAAGTGCTCTACCCGCCGGCCTGGCGCGAGCTGGCCGCGGCGGCCGCGCGGGCGGGATTGGTGGCCTCCCCATACGAAGGCGAGACGCTGGCCCGGGCCGGCGCCGAGGCGCGGCTGGTGCAGGCGGCGCTGTCCTACCTCTTTGCCCCGTCGACCGCAACCTATCTATGTCCGGTCGCTATGACCGACGGCGCCGCCCGGGTGCTCGCGGATTGCGAAGGCGGCCCAGCAGCCAAGGACGCGTTGCGCCACCTGATCTCCCGTGATCCTGCTTCCGCCTGGACGTCGGGACAGTGGATGACCGAGCGGCAGGGCGGGTCGGATGTCGGATTGAACGCCGTCGTTGCCCGACGCGACGGCGACCACTGGCGGCTTTTCGGCCAGAAGTTCTTCTGCTCGAATGTCGGCTGCGAGATCGCCCTCGCGCTGGCGCGTCCCGAGCAGGCCCCGCCCGGAACACGAGGCCTCGCGCTCTTCCTGGTGCCGCGCGACCATCCCGACGGTCGCCGGAACGATTACCGCATCGATCGGTTGAAGGACAAACTGGGCACCCGGGCGATGGCGACCGGCGAGGTCACGCTGGACGGTGCCTCTGCCGAACTGGTGGGCGAGGCCGAGCGTGGCTTTGCCCAGATGACCGCGATGTTGAACATCACCCGGCTGCACAACGCCGTCACGGCCGCCGCCATCATGCGACGCGCCGTGATGCTGGCCTCGGCCTATGCCGCCCACCGGGAGGCGTTCGGTCGGAGGCTCGATCAGCACCCATTGCACCAGGAGATCCTTCGGGCGATGACGGCCCAGGCCGATGGTGCGTTGCACCTCACGATGCGGATGGCGCAGTTGCTGGGCCGGATCGAGACGAAGGAGGCCACCAGCGGCGAGGCGGCGGTCTTCCGGCTTGGGATCGCGCTGACCAAGCTCTACACGGCGAAGCAGGCGGTGGCCGTCGTGTCGGAGGCGCTCGAATGCTTCGGGGGCCAGGGATACATGGAAGACACCGGCTTACCGCGGCTGTTCCGCGACGCTCAAGTCCTCCCCATCTGGGAAGGGACCACCAGCGTGCTGGCGCTCGACAGCCTGCGTGTCCTGCGAAGGGCCGAGACGCTGGACTGCCTCAGCGCAGAGTTGGAGCGGCTGGACGCGCCCGACCGGCGTCGCGTACTCGACGAGGCCCATCATGCGATCCGCGGCGACCCCGAATCCGCTGAGCGGGCGGCACGGCGGGTGGCGTTCGGGCTGGCGGAGACCTGGATGAACGGCCTTCTGCAGGCGTCGGAAACGCCAGCTACCCTGCCAGGTATCGGGCTGCGGCCGCGGTAACGACGCGGGCCGCCTGGACGATCTCGTCCACCGCGATCCACTCATCGGTGGCGTGCGCTTGCCGGATGTCTCCGGGGCCGTAGAGGATGGCCGGCGTCTCTGCCTCGTGCACCAGTAAGCGCATGTCCGAGCCATACGGCGCTCCCTCTAATTCGGGCGCGATACCGAACTCATCGGTATGCGCCGCCCGGAGTACCTGGAAGGCCGGAAGCTCCGGATCGACTTCGACCGCATCGAACTGACCGCCATACCACTCGATCTGCGGCGCATGCTCGGCCAGCCAGGCGTCCCGCTGGGCGGCATCGGCGACCGCCGCGGCGAACATGCGCCGGACTTCGGACGACGCCATGCCGACCGGGACCCCGACGCGACCCTCACATTCGAGCTCATCCGGCACGGTCGATGACCAGCTGCCGGCGCGGACCCGTCCGACGCTCAGCGCATAAGCAATCGGGTAATGGCTGAACAGCGGATGAGCCTGCTGGTTGAGGGATCGCTCGAGCTGCCGGAGCCGCGCCTCGACCACCTGATATTTGTCGATGGCGCTGATGCCCTCGTAGCGAACGGAGGCGTGCGCCGAGCGCCCGCTGACGCGCAGACGGAATGACAGTGCCCCGGCTTGCGCGGGGATGATCCGTAACCGGGTTGGCTCGAGCACGAAGGCGGCGTCGGCCCGGTAGCCGCGCTGCGCCATCGCGAAGCTCCCGATGCCGCCGTCCTCTTCGCCCACCACGCTCTGCACGACCAGGCGTCCGCGAAGGGGGAGCC
>VBEE01000116.1 GCA_005881715.1 Chloroflexota bacterium
GTCCGTTCGCCGAGTCGAAGGAACACCTCGGCGGCTTCTACATCATCGAGGCCCAGGACCTCGACGCCGCGCTGGCTTTGGCATCGAAGGTCACCAAAGTGATCAAGAGGCCGATCGAAGTCTGGCCGTTTGTGGATGTTCGGAGCTGACAGCCCGCGCAAGATCAGCGCGGCATTCCCGGTCGATGAAGCGGTGGTCAGCCGGATTTTCCGGGAGGAGTACGGTCGGTCGGTTGCGGCCCTCATCCGTGCGTTCGGTGACATCGATGTTGCCGAGGATGCGGTGCAGGAGGCGTTCGCCGTCGCCCTGCGCAAGTGGCCGGGCGATGGCCTGCCGCCCAACCCAGGCGGCTGGATCACGACAACCGCCCGCAATGTTGCGATCGACCGTCAGCGGCGCGAGTCGCGTGGACAGGAGCTGCTCCGGGAGATGGCGGTGCTCTTACCGCGGAACGGCGATCCCGGCACGTCCATGGAGGTCGGACCTGTGCAGGACGATCGGCTTCGCCTGATCTTCACGTGCTGTCACCCGGCACTCTCCACGGAAGCCCAGGTGGCGCTCACACTCCGACTGATCCTTCCTGGTGCCCGAGGCGACGCTGGCGCAACGTCTCGTGCGTGCCAAGCGCAAGATCAAGGCCGCCCGAATCCCCTATCGTGTCCCGGAGGTTCACGAGCTGCCCGGCCGACTACGCCCCGTGCTGGCGGTCATCTACCTGCTCTACAACGCCGGCCTGACCGGCCCCACCGAGCCGGACCTCTGCTTGGAAGCGATCCGACTGGCACGCATCCTGGCGATGCTCATGCTCGACGAGCCAGAGGTGGCCGGATTGCTCGCGTTATTGCTTCTGACCGAATCCCGTCGCGCGTCTCGAATGCGGGCCGACGGCTCCCTCGTGGTGCTCGGCGAGCAAGATCGCGGACGATGGGATCAGGCCTTGATCGGCGAGGGTCAGGCGATCGTTCGCCGGTGCCTTCGCCGCAATCAACCCGGTCCATATCAGCTCCAAGCCGCCATCAATGCCGCCCATGCGGACGCAGCGACATTCGAGCAGACCGACTGGTCGCAGATCGTCGCTCTATACGACCAGTTGTTAGCGGTTACCCCTACGCCGGTCGTGGCCCTCAATCGCGCCATCGCGATCGGCGAGGTGCAGGGCCCTGCGGCTGCGCTGGCCCTGGTGGACGAGTTGGACTTGGACAACTATTACCCGTTGCACGCCACACGAGCCGATCTGCTTCGGCGGCTGGGCCGGAATAGCGAGGCCGCGACCGCCTACCAGCGTGCGGCTGCCATGGCACCGACGGATGCCGAGCGGGACTTTCTCAGGCTCGGTGGCCGAGCTTCGCGCTGATCAAAGATCGGGCTTCATCGCCCTCACGGGAACGGCCCCCGACGCAGGGGCCGTTCCCATGTCTAGAGCTCGGCTACTTCTTGGCGTAGGTAGCCGCGCCCTTGAAGTCGAGCAGGATGACTGGTTCGCCGCCCACCACCCAGGCATCGTGTCCGGCCGGGGTGAAGATGGCGTCGCCCGGACCAGCCTCGTCCTCAGTGCCGTCCTCGAGCTTCGTCTTCAGCCGGCCGGAAACCATATAACCGACATGCGTCTGCTGGCACAAGTCCGTCCCGACCAGCGGTTTCACCGACTCAGACCAGCGCCAGCCCGGCTGCAGCTCGAACCTGCCGATCACGGCGTCCCCAACGTTGGCGATGTCGATCTTGCCCTTGTCGAATCTGCGCGTTTCATCCGGCGACTTCATGTTCTTACGAACGCCTTGCTTGCGAGTCGCGGTCCCTTCGGCCATCTTCGACCTCCTCTACAGAACACAAACCGGCCCCCTGGTTGATACGCATCCGCCGCGCGCTCCCCAACAATCGAACGCTCGATGGCGGACTTCGCTGAGTCTAGACCTTTGATCCACGTCAGCAGCAGGCTCATAGGCGCTTGACAGGTCTAGATATTGGATGTAAGTTGCATCTAATTAATCATGGCGCCAAGGACCTACCGGATGACGCGTCGGGCTGCCGCGAACGCCGAAACTCGCCGGCGGATCGTGGACGCCGCAATCGCTCTACATGCTGAGAGAGGCATCCTGGGCACGAGCTGGCCCGACATTGCAAAGCGAGCTGATGTCGCGCTTGGTACGGTATACCGCTACTTTCCCAGCCTCGATCAGCTTGTCCCGGCATGCACGTCCGAAAACGCGGCCCGCGTCAGGCCGCCCGGAGCCGGTATTCTCGTCGGTTTGACTCGCCCCGCCGAGCGCATTGGCCGATTCGTGCAGGAACTCTTCGCCTTTTATGGACGGTCGGCGCCCTGGACCCCGAGGGCCAGCGTCGACCGACACCAACTCCCGATCCTCGACAGCATCCTCAAGCGTCGCGAAGCCGGACTACGGGCTCTCGTGGAGGAGACGCTCGGGCCGCTCCAGCGCCGCCGCCACGCGCTAGATGCCGCGCTGGCCTTGACCGACTTTGGCGTCTGGCGCTCGCTCACCCGCTCGGGGCTTTCGACCCAGGCCGCCGCGCGGCTGATCACCGAGGTACTCGTGACCTGGCTCAACCGACGATCACAAACTCGCTAGGAGGGCTCAAGAGATGGCCGAAGTTCACGAAATCGCTGACGATATCTTCCGGATCGCGACTTTCATCCCGGAGGCCAACATCACCTTTAACCAGTTCCTGATCGCGGACGACAAGCCGCTCCTGTTTCACACCGGGCAGCGGCTGCTTTTCCCCCTGACGCTTGAAGCCGTTCGGCAGGTGATCGACCCTACCCGGCTGCGGTACATTTCCTGGTCGCACCTGGAAGCGGATGAGTCCGGCGCCCTCAATGAATTTCTCCAGATCGCTCCGCAGGCCGAAGCCGTCCATAGCGAGCTGGGGGTGATCGTCAACGTCAACGACTACGCGATCCGCCCGGCCAAGGTCATGGGCGATGGCGAGGTGCTCGATCTGGGGCGGCACAAACTTCGGTTCATGATCACGCCCCAGGTCCCCCATTGCTGGGATGCCATCCTGGCGTTCGAGGAGACAACCGGGACGCTAATGGCGAGCGACCTGTTTACCCAGCTCGGCGAGAAAACTTCCATGACCAGCAGCGACATGGTGGAAAAAACCATGGCGTCTCACAAACAATTGCCCACGTATATCCCGGTTAGCCAGCACACCGCGCGGGTGTTCGATCGGTTGGAAGCCTTGCGCCCGGGCGTCCTTGCGTGTATGCACGGCCCGGCCTTCAGCGGGGACGCGGTCCGGGCCCTCCGGGACTTGCGGACGGCCCTGTTCTCGCAGCCCGACCTGGAGCTGACGATGATAGGGGCGGCACCAGGGCCAGCAACGAGCGCCTGAGCCGACGGCGCGTTACCGGCTACTCGTTGGCGTCCATGTTCCTTGCGCAGGGTGGAGCTCGAAAACCGGTCGCCCCGCGGCCGCCTCAACCGGATTGTCGATGTCGATTTTGTCGATAGTTCGAACGAACCAGGAGCCCAGCCGGGTTCGCCGCGCGTGAGGACCGAGGACGTCGCGAATGAAAGCGGCTGCTTCGGTTGGCCCCAGCTCGACGGCCGTCACCTCCTCTTTCCGCCGTCCAACGCTGATGGTTGCGCGGCCGGCAGCCCGCAGATTGCGCACCCAGTTGACCTCGCCGAAGGGGGCGATCAGGCCACGCCTGCCGGAGTTCTCGGCGATCGTTACCGGCGTGGTGCGAGGCAGGCCGGTCTTGCGGCCACGAATTGTAAGGAGGACATCAGGACCCATCGGGACGCCGGCGGCCAGCAGGGGCTTGGCGATGAAGTTGAAAAAGGGGACCCACGAGGGAAGTCGCGTGGATTTAATCCGTGCTCCCATGAAGGCCAAATGATATCGGCTTAAACTCCGGTCGTGGTCAAGCTCGTCTATTGCATAACCCGCCGGCCCGGCATGTCGGTCGATGAGTTCTCCCGCTACTGGCACGACATACACGGGCCTATCGGACGGCGCATCCCCGGGCTACGCCGGCTCGTCCAGAGCCATGCGATTCGCCATCCCGACGGAATGCGGCCACCGACCTACGATGGCATGGCCGAACTGTGGTTCGATGACCTCGCGGCCCTGCAGGCTGCCCAGCACTCTCCGCAGTGGCAAGCCTCCAGCGCAGACGAGGACAACTTTATCGACAAGACGCGCACGGCCCTCTTCCTGACTGAAGAGCGCGAGATCACCGGCTAACCAGGAACGGTTCGCTCTCCCACGTCTTCACGCCAGTACTTACTCCGGTCGAGACCGACGACGCAAAAGAGCTTACCCTCGGGGTCGGCGAGGATAATGAAGTCCTCGCCTTCCTCGGGAGACCGATGAACAGTCGCCCCCATCTTGAGCAACCTCTCGACCTCCGCCTTCTGGTCGGCGGCGTACAGATCGAAGTGCATGCGATTCTTGCCGAACTTCAGCTCGTCGGTTCGCTGTACTGACAGGTTCGGACCATCGCCAGCCGGATCCTTCAGCACCACCCAGCCGTCATCGGCAGGCCCTCGCGGAACGTAGTGAAGGACTTCCTGCCAGAATGCGACGGTACTCTCGAAGTCTTTGCAGTTGAGAACGACGGATCCGATTCTCAGCATTCCCATACGATACGGCTCCAGGTATCTCGCGGGCTCGGCTTACTACGTCGGGTTACGCGACCGTCGCGAGATGCTCGCCGAGACGGTCGTAGGTCTCCCGCATGCCTGACTCCATGCCGGACTGGAGGTGACCATCGCGATCCTCGATCGATTTGTACTGCAACCTGCTCGTGATGGTCGTCTTGCCGTCCTTCTCGACGTAGGTCGCCGTCACCAGGTAGTCATGCCCTGGCATGGCCTCCCAACCCTCGGTATAGACGGCGCGCTCGGGTGCCGCGATCTCGCGGTAGACGCCCGACCAGCCATCTTCGCGTCCGGTATCGTTGTCCCGCAAGGCATAACGCCAGGCACCGCCCGGACGCAGGTCGATCTCGCAGACGGTCATCGTAAAACGCCGTGGTCCCCACCAGCGCTTGACGTGCTCGGGCTTGGTGCTCGCCTCCCAGACGAGGCGGCGCGGTGCATCGACCACGGCGGTGATGACCAGCTCACGATCCGACGGCGTGCTCAACGTGACGACGGGCTTACTCTTTACGGTCATTTCGTTCCTCCTTGCTTTTCAGCTCCTGCAGATAGTCGTCGAGTTGACCGATACGCTCCTCCCAGTTCTCCCGATAGCGCTCCACCCAGTCGGCGACACGTTTCAAGGGAGCCGCCTCGAGCCGGCAGGGTCTCCATTGCGCCTGCCGCCCCTGCGTCACAAGCCCGGCACGGCGCAGCACTTTGAGGTGCTTCGAAATGGTGGGCAGTTTCAGCTTGAAGGGCTCCGCGAGTTCGAGGACGGTGGCCTCCCCCTGGGCGACCCGCGCCAGGATCGCCCGCCGGGTCGGGTCCGCCAGCGCGGCAAAGGTGACGCTCAATTGATCGGATGGCATTGTATTTTCTCAATTAGCTAATTAGCTATTCGGTAGAATAACAGGCGCCCGGGCCACGTGTCAACTCCTTGCCTCGGGTCAGTTAGCGTGCCGGTCGGCCGGCAGAGTTCGGCGTCGGGGTCAGTTGCGCGCAGGAACCTGCTGCACCGCCCAGCCGTTGCCGTCCGGATCACTGAAGAAGACGAATGATCCCCAGGGAAAGTGCTGGACCTCGCTGGCCTCGACGCCCCGCTCGACCAACTCGGCGCGGGCGGCGTTGATGTCCGTGACGACCATCTGGAGGCCCTGCACGGACCCGGGCTTGGTGTCCACGAGTCCCTTGCCCAGAGAGATCGAGCATGCCGACCCGGGTGGAGTCAGCTGCACAAAGCGAATCTTCTCGTTGACCGTCTGGTCGTGGTCCGCGTTGAAGCCCACCTTTTCGGTATAGAACGTCTTTGCACGGTCCACATCGGAGACGGGGATCGCAACCAGTTCCAGTTTCCAGTCCATGAATGCCTCCTCCTCAGGTCCACCGCCGAAGCTAACGATCGATCCCAAAAAGTAGCAGAACGGTCAACGGGGATTCATGGGATGTCCCACCAGAGTGTAACGAGCTCACGTGGCTCCACTGATAGTCGCCAACGTCCATCGCGTTCGACCGCGTGCTCCAGGACGATGGACCGCACCTCATCATCCCGGGAGCTGTCGAGACATACCGTTCGGCGCATCCAGGCGACCAGATCGTCGAGGCCTGTGAAGCCGCCTCGCTGCTCCGATTCCCAGAGCTCCACATGCGGCTCAATCCCGGACCCGCGGACGATGTGGCGGGCATCCTCCCAGCTGGGCCCGGTCGGCCGCTCGAGATCCCAGAAGTGTTTCCAGAGCGCTCGTTCCAAGGGCCGATTGCGGGGATGCGACCGCGTGATCTCGATCACGACCCGACGGCGCGCCGCATACTGGAGCGCCTCGATGAACGGAGCCAGATCGGCGACGTTGTAGAGCACATGCCCGCAGACCACGACATCTGCGGGTCCGGCCTCCGCGGCCGCCTCCGGCCAGGACCCCACCACCGTGATGTCGGCGGGGCTGTTCTCGAGCATGGCCGGCTGGCTGTCCACGGCGACGATCCGATCGGCAGGTGGCCGGAGCGGCAATGACATCGCGCAGCGGCCGGCGCCCACATCGAGCACCTGGCCGCCAGACGCCAGCGCCTCGAGGGCGCGATGGTGCGACGGCGTCAGCCCGGACTGCCCCGGCTCAAAGAGCGCCACCGGAAGCGCCCATGGATCCTCAGGAGCCTGGGCAAGGATGTGCTCAGGGATCGCCCAGGAGGCGAGCGCTTGTTGCCAGCGTCGCGTGCTCGCCCTAGCCAACCGAGTGAATCAGGTCGCCGCCGAAGACCAGGGGGCCCTCCGGCTGGAAGGCGTCGGCGAGTCGGTCGAATTCCTGGAACTCGGGATCCGCATCGTGCTCCGAGTGCTCGGCCATGCTGGGAACCTCGACGACGATGACGTACTTGGCGACCTTGCGCCGTTCATCACTGCCGAATTGCGATCGGAAGAAGCGCGCGCTCAGGAACTTGCCGCGCGCGTGGTAGTCACGCCAGCGCGGCAGCTGCCGTTGCTCGAAGAGGGCCTCGTATTCCTTCGCCTGGTCCGCCCTGACGTGAATGACGATCACATTGACCTGACTCATTTGAACCTCCTACCAGCTCACCCTCCCAGGGTAATCATGCGCCCACGCGGTAGGCTGGAAGGCACCCGATGTTACAGGTGCGGCGCGACCGGGAGATTCACCGCGAGGATGGTGGCTGGTTCCAGGCCCGCTGGCATTTCTCCTTCGACCGTTACCGAGATCCCGAGCAGATGGGCGTGGGCCCGCTCCGGGTGTTCAATCACGACCGTCTCGCGCCGGGAGCCATCTGGCCCATGCACCCGCACGCCGACATCGAGGGGATCACCTATGTCTGGAAGGGCGTCTTCCGGCACGCCGACAACCTGGGCAACGATGGAATCCTCGAGCCTGGTGGGGTGCAGCTGATGACGTTGGGATCCGGCGCGCTCCATTCCGAGCAGAACGCGTCGAAGACCGAGCCGATGGAGTTCCTTCAGCTCTGGATCCTCCCCCACACCGCGGACCTGACCCCCGCGGTCCAGCAGCGGCAGTTCTCAAAGGCGCAGCGTACGGACACCCTTCTCCAGGTCGTCGGCGCTGCCGGCGACGACCTGGTCACGGTCCACCAGGACGCTGCGGTTTTCGTCGCGGCATTGAGCGCCGGCACGGAAGTCACGCATCGATTCGGATCGAAACGCGCCGGGTACCTCTATCTGATCGAGGGCGCCGTGGCGCTCGCCGACGATCGCCTGTCGACGGGGGATGCCGCCAAGATCCTTGACCAGCCGGAGCTGCCGGTTCGGGCTGAAGCGGCGAGCGAACTGATCCTGGTGGACGTCCCCATGCGGTTTACACCAGTGGGTGTATGGGCTCGCTGAGTACATTAGGTTAATGCCGTCCCAGATTTTCTCTGCGACCGAGGTCAAACGCCTGCTGGAGGAGGGAGCCCAGCTGGTCGACGTG
>VBEE01000062.1 GCA_005881715.1 Chloroflexota bacterium
GTCCACATCAGCCCCTACGAGCGGGGTCACAGCAGCAATCACGAGGCCAAGCGGGAGCGAAAGCTCCTGCTGCACAAGGCCGAGATCATCCGGCTCGGCATCACCATCAAGCAGAAAGGGCTGACGCTGGTGCCGCTGCGGCTCTACTGGGCGCGCAATCGCGTCAAGCTGGAGATCGGTCTCGCCAAGGGGAAGCGGCAGTACGACAAGCGGGAAACGATCGCGGCCAAGGACGCCCGTCGCGAAATGGATCGTGCCACGAAAACGCGTCTGTAGACGCGATTTGCCGTGGTCGGCTCGGGGTACAATCAATCTGCTCCGACTGACTGGCGGGGGCGCCAGGTCTCGACGGGGTAGTGGTCTGCAAGATGGCGAGCCGTGTCGCCGAGCACGTAAAAGCGGCAAGGCTATAAACGCCAATCGCGAACTGGCTTACGCTGCGTAAGTAGCGTAGTCAACCGGGGATTTATCCCCGGCGCCGGCCCGCTCTGGGTCAGCAGGAGCGGCGTCCGGCGTAAACTCCGCTGACTCGCTCCCGGCGGGCGTCGCGGCCGTCGGGGGGACTCAATACCGCGACTGGCCTGGCCGAATCCGGTCCCACGGGAGTCGGGCAGGTGAGATTCAAAACCGGGACTACGCTCGTAGAGTTCTTGCGGGACGCTGCTTCGGACGCGAGTTCGATTCTCGCCGCCTCCACCAGCCGGCCGGAGCCTGGAGCGAATCCGTCGGCCAGGTTCGAATCCAGGCGGCCAAGGCATCGCCTTCAGGAATCCTGTGGCGAGCGTCAGGGGCCGGTCGAGGCCATACGTCGGTAACGCTCAGCGAAAAGCCGGTGGGCACTGCTCCGGTAGGTACGGCTCCGCTCAGGGCTGGCGACTTTTGAGCGCACGCAGTGTTGCATGTGCACTCATCCGGCGGCCCGATAGACGCGGACCAGGACCGTCGTGGACTGGCGGGTGCTGAGCAAAGATGCCGGTCCGCGGGCCAATTCCGTGAAAAGCAGAGTGGCACCCGCGGGCGGCGGGTCACCCGCTGCCAGCACAATGATGTCGCCGTCCTGAGCGCTCGCGAGCTCGCTGGGACGAGAAAGCCGGCGAACCCCAACCGCGGGCAGCGGGTCTGTGAGTCCGGGGCGGGGACGGAGCGCGAAGAGCGCCAGGATACTGGGGTCCTGGGCGCTAGAGAACAGCAGAACCGTGTGGCCACCCGCAATGTCGTGAGCGTGCGTGATCGCCTCGATCTCGCCCGCTTCGAAAGCGCGCCCCCCACGGACGGGGTACACGAAGGCATAGTCAAGGTAATAGGGGGCGGTGAGGACGACAACCACCGCCACTGCCGCGGCGGCACGCCAGCGGCTCGCACGGAGAAACGGCAGCAGGGCTTCCCAACCGAATGCCATCAGGATGAGGAGAAAGGGCAGCGCCACGACGTCTCGCCGCGAGGATATCGTCGTCGTCAGCGCCGGGCCGATTGGCGCGAGCAGGCTTCCCAGCAGCGCAATCCTGGCCATCGGTTCGGGGCGGCGGCGGTACGCCGCGATCACCCCGAGAACGATGGGTGGAATGGCGGTCAGGAAAAGGAGCCCGGCGAACCCACTGGAGAGCAGCAGGTTCGAGTCACCGCTAATGAACAGTAGTCGGGGTCCGAAGTACTGCGGATAGTTAGTCAGCGCGAAGAGGACGGCATCGAGCCAACTGCGACCGCTGAAGACACTCACCGCCCCCAGCCGCGCCACCGCATGCCCGCCGGCCGCCGCGACCACGAGGGTGGTGACCAATGGTGGAACCACCACCGCCGCCAGCCGCCAGCCCCAGATGCGCCTGCCAAACGAAAAGATGAGCAAGCCCACCATCACGATGGTGAAGAAGCGCGCAGGTTGGGCGGTGAAAGGGGCGACACTGAGGCAGATGCCGGCAGCGACGCAGTTGCGCAAGCGGCGCTCACCCTTCTCGGCCAGGGCCAGCAGAGCCAGCACGTAGCACAGAGGGGTAAACAAATCGGCTTCGAGCATGGTGCGGCCGAGATGGAAGAACCACGGCTCGAAAGAAGCCTCAAGTACAAGAATCAGCGCCACGGCCCGGCAACGCGTCAACCGCCATCCCAGCGCTCCCGCTACCATCGCCAGGGCGATGCCGGCGAGGGCGTTTGGCAGCCGGACGGTGAAGGGTGTTAGGGGCAGGAACGCCGTGAGCAGAGCCACCGAGTAGACGCCCACCGGTCCCTTGTAGTCGCCGAAGGAGCGAAAAAAGAGCGGCCAGGGAACCCCGTACTGGTCCACTCCATAGTGGGAGATCGCCCACCCGTTGTAACCGAATGCCGCCTCGTCGCCGAACAGACCTGGGGGGCTGGCCTGGAGCCCCGCGAGGTGGCCGACAATTACGGCCATACCGACGATCACCGGCAACACCATGACGAGCCGCCGAGCAGGCATGCACCTCAATGCTAGGTGCCCAAGTCGGCACGAAAACGCAACGGAGCAGACCTCCTAGGGGCGTTTCGGGCCAATCCAAAGGATTGACCGCCGAGTTGCCAACCCGACCAGTTGACCAAGCCATCGCCTCAACATCGAACGGGTCGTTCGATCAGTTGGTCAGTGAGCCAAATACGCGATCTCGGCGTCCAGCTGTCGCCCTGATCAGCTGGCGGAGAAGGAGAAGCTGTCCAACACCTGCCGGAAGGCGGTATCGTAGGTGCCGCCGGGCGCCTCTTCGATCTCAAAGGTATTGCCCTGGCGCTCCAAAACGACGAGCACCGCGCCATTGGCTGGGCCTGAGTCCATCACCACGATCCGGTCGGCGGCGATCCCCGCCACCTTGGTCTGGGTCACCTGGTTGCCTTCGGTCAGGCTGGCTTCCGCCTGGTCTTTCGGCCCGGCGATGACCCGCACCTCGATTGGCGGACTGAAGGTCCCGGAGGACGGCACGTGTGCGGGAACGGCTGCGGGCGGTCCAAACGCGACCACGCTGACGGCCCCGCCAGATCCGGGCTCGGCGGTATAGTCGCGCGACGTCCAGCCGCCAGGGAAGCAGAGGTGATAGCCGAGCGTTGTGTGCTGATAGCTCTGGCCCGCCTTACAGCCGACAGACGACGAGGCCGTTGCCTGCAGCGGGGGAGGCTGGCTCTGGTCGTCGCTGCATCCACTCAACCCGACCGCGCTAAGCAGGCTGAACAGTACCGCCAGAAAGCGGGCGAGGGCCACCGGGGAAGCGTACAGGAAACAGGGCCGCCGAAAACGCTCCGCCTAGTGGAAGAGCGCGCCCGCCAGCCACCAGCAGGCGAGGACGCCGGCGACAGCCGGGGGGATGCCGCCGAGCCGGGTCAGGATGGCGACGATCTGGGCGGGAATCACCCAGAACACGGAAACCGGGTCGGCCTTCAGGACGCCGACCCGCGCCTGTTCGGACACCGGGCCCGCCTCTTCGTAGGAAGGGAACGCATGCGCGGCAAATGCCAGGCCAAGCCACACTTGCACCCAGGTGATCCAGCTGACGGGGAGCTGGAGGACGACGCGCGGCGTGAGCGCCGGCGCCAGACAGACGACCCCCAGGATCAGGAGCACGAGGGTCGGAAGATAGGTAATCGCGATGGCGGTCGAAAGCCGAGAGGGCGCCTCGTAGACCGTGTACCCGGCCGGGTCGTCGACCCGGAAGTACTTGACCTCGTCGATCGCGAGTCCGGCCCGGTGCGCGATCGAGTACTGGATGGCGGTGCGTACAACCACTGCCGGGAAGCCGAACAGGTGGATGGTGCGGGCGATCAGCAGCGGGAACGCCCGAATCAGGCTGATCTGGGCGGTTGCCTTCGCCAGCTGGAGGGTATAGGGCGCCCCTCGCTTCACGGCGACACGCGCGACGCTGCCGCCCCGGCTTGCCGCGATTTTGGCTACCGAGCCGCCGCGGGTGACGGCCACCCGGGCGACGCCGCCGATGCCCTGGGCACCGGACCGCAGGATGGGCGCCGCCTGTGCGCGCCAGCGTGCCCAGGGCAGCGCGCGAACAGTCGTCCCGAACTGCTCGAACAACGAGGGCGGCCGCTCGGGGTCCGGCTGCGCGGGCCTTATGGTAGGCGTGCCCGGCGAGGTCGGGCTGGAGCCGGAAGGCAGACCCAGCGGGAGGTCCTCCTGAATCGGGTCCAGTGCTCCGCTCATTTCGCCACCAACGGCGGCGCGGTGGCCTGCCGGATCTTGATCAGGAGAATGTCCTGCTCCTTCTGGCTATCGAGCCTGATCCCCGGATCAAAGCTGCGAGCCGTGTACCAGGCGGAGAGGCCGGCCTTGGGATCCTTGTCCAGGAAGTAGCAGTACGCTTCGTACCCCCAGGCTTTGGGCGAGTTCGGCACCGACTCGACGGCCCGTTCCATCTCCGCGGCGCAACCGATGTAATCGTTGGTGGTGAGCCGTGCCTTGCCGTCCTGGTAGTGACGGAAGCCATTCCATGCACCCGGGAGGCCGGCGCCCGCCATGAACGTGAGGGCCAGGGTGACGCCCAGCACCGACAGAACCCACCCCGGCATATCGGGCAAGCCGCTTCGAGCGCGGCGCAGCGGCTGAAGGGCGGCCTCGTAGCGAAGCAGCCGGTCGGCGATGTCGCCATCCGAGACTTCCGGCAAGGCCGGGCGGCGCAAGCGCTTGGCGTCTCGCAGCAGCATCACGGCACCGTTGACGTCGCCGGCCGCATAACGAAGGTCGGCCTTGAAGACCAGCGCGTCGCGGGCACCCGGGTCGCCGCGCAGCGCGCGATCGAGGTAGTCATCAGCCACGGCGGTTTCACGCTTCCAGAAGGCGATCATGCCCAGGCCAAGGAGGGCGGCGGCGTTCTTCGGCTCCCGGGCGAGGACCGCGTCGTATTCGGTGGCGGCGCCGGCGAAGTCCGAGATCCGGATCCGGGCCAGGCCGAGGAGGGTTCGGGCGTCAGTGAAATCGGGATGGACCTCGATGATCTTCGTCAGCAGCGTGACCGCCGGTTGCGGGTCCTGCGCCCCGACGAACGCATAGGCGAGGTAATAGGCGGCGTAGGCGTCGTCGGGACGCTTGCGCACCTCGGCGGCCAGCAGCGGGAGGGCGCCTTCGAAGTCATGCCGGCGAATCAGCGCCAGGCCATCGTTGATAGACATGTCGGGGCCTGTCGCGAGTAACGCCCTAATTCAGAAGGGCTTGCGGGCTAGCAGTTCACCGTACGCGTTGAACCGCGGACCTAGGCCGCCTTGTCCAGCCACCTCTCGGCGATGAACGCCAGAAAGGCCCGGTCGAAGTCGAGGCCGTGCAGCTTCGCGGTGGCGGGCCAGGTCGTCCGGACCTCGTCCTGCAGACGGCGATATTCCTTGAGGTCAAGTCCCTGGGCGAACTCCCAGGCGCGGGCAGCCAGCTCGGCGTTGAGGGGTTTCATGATCGTTCTCCTACTGATTACAACGTGTAGAGCCGGCAAATCGATTCACTCGGCCGTTGCGTCACGCAACGTCCAAAGCGCAAGATGGCCGGTCGGATCGCGTCAATCGGGTCATGCGGTTCCCAATCGCTCGAAGCGCGATCATCATCCTTGGCGCCGGGGTCCTGGCGGCCGTTCCCACGGTGATGCTGCTCGGAGGCAAGCCGGCGAGGACGTCCTCGGTCGTCGCGCCCGCGGCGGTCGCATCCGACCGCAACGACCCCGAATTCAAGTTCCTGCTCAAGGGCAAGGTCGCGCCCGCGACGCCGGCGGCAACCCCGACCGCGCCCGGCTCTTCACCCAGCCCCACGCGCTCGCCAGTCAAACCATCCGCGGCGCCGACCCGTTCTACCGTGGCACCTCCGCCCGCCCCTGCCGTGCCCTCGTTCTCACACGTCTTTGTGATCGTGATGGAGAACCACGAGTACGGCAGTATCATCGGGAGTTCCGCCGCGCCCTACATCAACAGTCTGGCGAGCACCTACGCGCTGGCGACGAACTACTATGGCGCCTCGCATCCCAGCCTGCCGAACTATCTGGCGTTGACTGCGGGAAGCACCTTTGGCATCGCCAGTGACTGCACCACCTGCTTTGTCGGCGCTACCAATATCGCTGACCAGGTGGAGGCGAGCGGCCGCTCGTGGAAGGCGTACATGGAAGACATGCCGAGCCCCTGCTTTACCGGCGCTTCAGCCGGAAATTACGCCATGAAGCACAACCCCTTCATGTACTACAACGACATCCGCACCAATGCGGCCCGCTGCGCCGGTCACGTGGTTCCCTTTAGCCAGTTCGGGGCTGACATGAGCAGCGGCCAGGTGCCCAACCTCGTTTGGATCACACCCAACATGTGCAATGACATGCACGACTGCGCCGTGTCAACCGGCGACGGCTGGTTGCGCAGTGTCGTCCCGACGATCACGGCTTCCGCCGCGTTTCGCAACGGCGGCGCGCTGTTTATCACCTGGGACGAGGGCTCGAGTAGCGCCGGTTGTTGCAGCGATTCCTGGGGCGGACGCGTCGCCACGCTGGTCATCTCGCCCAGGGTGATCAGCGGCTTCCGGTCGAGCGTCGCGGAGAACCACTACGGCCTGTTGCGAACGATCGAGGACGGCTTCCATCTCGCGCACCTCGGGGCCGCGGGCTGGTCGAGCAGCACCCCGCTGCGCGAGTACTTCCGCTAGTCCGGTCTTCCGCCGAGCCTGCGGATCGCGTCCAGCGAGGCCATGTCATCAATCGATGACAGGTCGCCCGGCGGATCGCCGACGAAGACGTTGCGAATCACGCGCCGCAGGATCTTGCCGTTCCGGGTCTTCGGCAGGCGCGGGATGACGTGGACGGCCGCCGGCTTGAAGGGCTTTCCCAGCGACCGCTCGACGCTGCGAGAAACGGCGGAGGGGATCGGTCCCGGGTCGGCATCCGGCCGCGCCACCGCGAAGACGACCACAGCCTGACCCTTGAGCGGATCGGGGACGCCGACCGCGGCGGCCTCTGCCACGTCCGTCCCATCCAGCGCCGCCGCTTCCACTTCGGCAGGCCCCACCCGTTTCCCGGCGACCTTGATGGTGTCGTCCGACCGGCCGAGGATGTACCAGAGGCCGCCCGCATCGACCATCGCCCAATCGCCGTGCACCCACACGTCCGGCCAGCGTGACCAGTAGGTGTCCAGGTACCGTGCCCGGTCCTTCCAGAATCCGAGCGTCATACCCAGGTAGGGCTGGCGGACCACGAGCTCGCCCACCTCGCCGGTGACCGCCTGACCCTGTTCGTTGAAGACCGCGGCGTCGATGCCGGGGATAGGACCCGCGAAACTCCCGGGTCGCGAGGGCGTCAGGAAGTTTCCCGAAACCAGTCCGCCGCCGCATTCGGTCCCTCCCGAGTAGTTCATGATCGGGACCCGCCCTCGACCGACCACCTCAAAGAGCCAGGTCCAGGCTTCCGGGGTCCATGGTTCGCCGGTCGAGGCCAGAACGCGAAGACCGGGGATCGGCTGGCTGGGCGCGGCGCGTTCGCCGGATGCCATCAGCACCCGGGTCAGTGTGGGGGAGATGCCCAGGTGGGTCACGCCCTGGCGTTCAGCGACGTCCCAGATCCGCGCCGGATTCGGATGATCGGGGGCGCCGTCGTAAAAGACGGCGGTGCCGCCGATCATCAGGCTGCCGAAAACAAGCAGCGGCCCCATTACCCAACCCATGTCGGTGATCCACATGACCCGTTCCCCTGGCCGGACGTCCATCCCCAGGGCCCAGTCCTGGGCGCTCTTGATCGGCAGCCCGGCGTGGCCGTGCACGGTTCCCTTGGGCCGTCCCGTGGTGCCCGACGTGTAGAGCAGCATCAAAGGCTCATCCGACGCCATCGGTTCCGTGGGCACGCGGTCGCGGTCTGCCCCCACCATGTCTTCCCACGGAAGGTCCCGATCACGCCGAAGTGGGGCGTCGACCTGGGCGCAGTTGACAACGACGAGCCGTTCCAGCTGGGGCAAGCCGTCGGCCGCCTGGGCGGCGACCGGCAGCATCGGGACGGTGCGTCCGCGGCGAACGGCGGCGTCGGCGGTGATCAGGACCCTGGCGTCCGCATCGGCGAGTCGCTGACGGATCGCCTCGGCGCCGAAGCCGGAGAAAAGCGGGACGGCGACGGCGCCCAACTTGGTGCAGGCCAGCAGGGCGACCGCATTCTCGATGACGAGCGGCAGATAGAGACCCACGGCGACGCCTCGTGCGACGCCGATCGCGCGAAGTCCGGCGGCGGCCCGCTCGACGACGTCCTCGAGCTCCGCATAGGTCAGCCGTCGGGTCGCTCCGCTCTCGGTCTCCCCAATCAGCGCAAGGCGGTCGGGATCCGTGTGGCGAAACCGGACCACCGCCGAGTCGTAGGCGTTAAGCCGCCCCCCGGGAAACCACTGCGTGAATGGAATCCCGGCGGAGGTGTCCATGACCTCGCGATAGGGCGTTGACCAGACAACGCCGAGCTCCTTGACGAGGACATCCCAGAACCAACGGGGCTCTCGAGCCGCCCGCTGACACAGATCGGGGTAGCTGGCGCAGCCGTGACTCTGCATGAACCCCCAGAGCCGGCTGCCGCGCGCCTGTTCGTCTGTCGGTGACCAGGCCGGCTCGTCGCTCATCCGCCCTTCATCGTATCGCCGGTCCAAAACCCGTCCGGGTCGGCCTTGCGGATATAAGCGAGCTCATCCGCAGATGGTGCCATCGTGGCGGGGATGCCCTCATCGATTGACAGCTCAAAGCCCGTCGCCTGGCGCACCTGTTCCGGCGTAACCCCTGGGTGCAACGTGACGGCCTGCACCCGGCCACCGGTCAGATCGAACACGCCAAGGGTGGTGATGAGCGTTGCCGGACCACCCCGGCGGCGACCCGGGAAATGGCCGGGAGACGTGACGTAGTCGACGCGCTCCCGGAAGCGACGCGGTTCGTGTTCCATGATCAGCACCGTCCGTCCCGCCAGGGAGGCAATATCGCCGCCGCCGCCGCTGCCGGGGAGGCGCACCAGCGAGCCGCTGCCGCTGGTCCGGGTGGTGTTGAGATTGCCGAGCGGATCGATCTCCGCCCCCCCGATGAACCCAACGTCCACCCGTCCCTGCTGCAGCAGGCTCATGACGTCATTGAGCCCGAGGCACGCGACCGCGCCGGCGATGTTGGGTGGATCGCCCATGGTGTAGATGAAGGCCTCCGCCGGCCGATCCCGGATGACGCCGTTTTCGAACAACCCGACGGCATTGGGCGCATGGGTAGCTTTAGCGAGCCCGAAGCCCAGCAGCGGAAGCCGCATACCGACGAAGACGACTTCGCCATCGCGGATCTCGCGCCCGGCGGCCACCACCATCAGTTCACGCCGCGTGTAGGTTGCGATCACGGCGCGAAATTGGCGGCGGCGGCGAGACGACGGTCCCGGACGCGCAACCGCTCGGTGGCGTCTCCCATGTGCTGGAGGTAGGCCTGCCGATCGGGGAGATCGAGGACCCACTCGCGCAGCCATGCCTGGAAACCATCGGGCGTCCGGGAGATCTGGTGATAACGCAGGAACGGCTCGAAGTCTCGCCGCCAGTAGCCCTGCACCGAAGAGGGCAAGGCGCCGCCCGGCTCCTCGACGACCGCGGTCGTAAGAAAGCCGGGGATCACCGTACGGTTGGGGTCGCTGCGGATCACCTCCTCGGGCACAATCTCTTCGCAGGTGACGATCGTGCGCCGCGCGGCGAACGCCGCCTCGACGGTGAGTCCCAGGTTGCCCCACAGGTGGGCATTCCCCTCGCGGTCGGCGCGCTGGACATGAATGATGGCGACGTCCGGCTTGACCGCAGCCACGGCGAGCAGGCTGGGGCCGCCGAACGGATCGTCAACTGGACGGATGCGCGGATGGCCGCGGACGATGTCTCCCCCAATTCCAGTGAAGGTTGGCAGATAGGGCAGACCCATAGCGGCAGCCTTGAGCGCCAGTCCAACCGTGAAGTTGGAGTGGTCCTCCATCACGATCCGGCGCGGCACGCCCTGCTCATAGGCCCGCCGAAACCCATAGCCCGATCCGCCCGCCACATTGCCCACCCAGGCGGCGACCACCTTCGCCACGGTGCCGGCGGCGATCAGCTGGTCGAACGCCATGTCGGAGATCGGCCCAATCAGCGTCAGGTCGCGCCGCTGCTGGCGGATGATTTCGTGAACCGCGGCGAATGGTATCCCCGACTCGAGGGCGAGGCCCAGGGCGATGGCGTCGCCATCATGAACGTGCTCCGCGATCGCCTCGCGGAGGGTTCGGCGCTTGTCCTTCAGTGGTGACTCCAGGCCGGCGCTCGTTTGTCGAGAAAGGCGCGGATGCCCTCATCGGCATCACGGGACGGCGCGACGGCGGCTTTGTAGGTGGCGATGGCGGCGTCCAGACGCTGCAAGACCGCGGGCGCCCGCTGACCCCGCGTGGCGCGGGTGAGCCCCCGCAGGGCCACTGCGCTATGCGCGGCGAGCTCGGTCGCGACCCCGTCGGCGGTTTGCGCCAGCCGGGCCTTTTCGACAACCTGGCTCACGAGCCCGGCGTGTTCGGCGGCCCGAGCATCGATGGTCTCGCCGAGCAGCAACCGCATCGCGAGCGGCCAGGCACAGCGCTCCGGCAGCCAGGCGGCCGCCACCGGCGGAAAGGCGGCGAGCTTGATTTCGGGGAACCCGAGAACCGTGTCGTCAGCCGCGATGACGATGTCGCACAGCAACGCGATCTCGGCGCCGCCGCCGAGCGTCGAGCCGTGGATTGCCGCGACGGTGAGCGGTTTGAGGTTGAGCAGCAGCCGGGCGTTTTCGCGGACTTCAGTGAGCATGACATCCACCCGGGAGGCGACATGGTCCGCAACATCGACCCCGGCCGAGAAGGCGCGCGGCAGGGCGCTGCTCAACACAAGCACGCGGATCGAGGAGGCATCGCACTCCCGCAGCGCGCGGTTGAGCTCGCGTAACGTGTCGATATCCAGCACATTCAGTGGCGGTCGATCCAGCGTGACGTGGGCGACCCCATTAAGGAGCCGAATCGTGACTGGAACCGAAGACCGCTCGGATGCCGCCACCGTCGGTAATGCTAGTACGCTAACGGCATGCAAACGTGCCCGCGCTGTCGGCGCTCGGTGGCGGCCGAGGCCGCCTTCTGTCCACATTGCGGCGCCCAGCTTCGCATCCAACCGCTCCAGGGCGAGATCATCGATGGCACGAAGCGCTTTGCCAGGAATCGGCCGCTCAGCCCCGGCCGCGCCGCCCGGCTCTCCATCGTCCCGGGCCTCGGCCATTGGTACGCGGGGGCCCCGCTGAAGGGGCTGGCGTTTTTCGCCGCCATCATGACACCGATCGTTTTGGGGACCGAGCTCGACATGACCGCGATCCTCGCTCCCATCGGAATCCCGCTCGACCTCGGCGGGATCGGTCTCTGGGCATTTTGTGCCTACGACGCTTATCGCACGGCACGAAATCGGATGCGCCCGGCGGCCTGAGCGAGGCCCGGTCCGCAAATACCGGCGGCAGGCGACGCAATGGCGCTCGCAACCTTTGTCGCCTAATGTCGCGGTGTGGCGCGGGAGCGAAGGGTCCTACTGGTTGAAGACGACCCCGACGTTGCCGATCTTTATTTGGTCCAACTTCGCCGTGACGGCGTGCCGATCGAGCACGTGCGCACTGGCCATGACGCCGATATTTTCGCCCACGGGCGGGGTCCGGTTCTCATCCTGATCGACCTCAAGCTGCCCGATGTCGACGGGCGCGAGTTGATCGAGCGCTGGAGCGGGGACCCCATCTGCGGAGCGATTCCCATCTGGATCCTCAGCAACTCCATGCCCGAGGACAACCTCTGGTGGCATGCGGCTCCAAATGTTCAGCGCTACTTCCTGAAGTCAAAGGTTGTTCTCTCGCGGCTCAGCCTGGAGATCCGGGCGACTCTCGGGCTCCCGTATGGCGAACGGATCAGCAACCGGATGGCTGGCTAGCCACTGCCAGCTCGTCTCGAGAATTTTGTCAAGTGGATAGCGCTGCCGAGGGGCTACCACCACGGCCCGAGGAGCGGCTGCGCTGGCTCGACCTGATCCCGGTTCTTGCATTCACGATTCTGGGGATCGTCCTCGTGGTCCTGCTGGCGGTGACGCTGGCCCGGTTAAACCGGTCCTTTTACCGGGCCAACCTGGGGACGATCGGCCTGACGGCCGCGCTGATCGTCTATCTCGCCTTTGGGGCGGGTATCGCGGTCGCGCTGCGGCGGCTCCATAGTCCGCTGGCGTTTCTTGGCCTGCACTGGCCGACGGCCCGTGATCTGGGATTGACGCTGGCGCTGATCGTGCCCTGGTATCTTGGCGTCTTCGCGGTCACCACGTTGTCGGCGGCGGTGCTCAACCGCGGGCTGCCCGTCCCGAGCAACGCCCGCCAGCTTTTCATCCAGCATCCGCAAGGACTCCACATCCTGGTGCTGGCCCTGCTCGTCACCGCGGTGGCCGCCCCCCTCTGCGAGGAGGCGTTCTTCCGCGGCATGTTGTTCCGACTGTTGCGCACCCGCGTACCGGTGTGGGCGGCGGTCGTGTTGAGCGCGACGGCCTTCGGCCTGGCTCACGCCAGCCCGGCGGTCAGCTTCGCGCTGCTGCCGGTCTTCATCTACATGGGCGTCGTGCTGGCCGTCATCTATGCCTGGACCCGCTCGCTCACGAACACGGTGCTGTTGCATTCCCTCAACAACGCCGTTGGCACGGTGGCCGTCTACGTGCTGCTCACCCGATCGGTCAGCTGATCCGTCGGGATCATCGCGACTTTCTGTTTCGGCACCCGGTCGACCACCACCTCCATCGGCGCGTTGCGCACCACGTGCTCCGCGATCCGGCCGAGCGGGCCCTCGTTGGGACGGTTCTGGTAACTGATGCCCATCACGATCAGGTCCGCCGCCTCTTCGCGAGCGATCTCCACGATACGGTGGCCGGCCTGCCGGGCGACATTGACCTTGGTCCGTGGCTCGATGGCGTGCTGGGTGGCGATGAACGCCGCTGCGTCGAGCGCCCGCTGGATGCGGGGATCCTTCTCGGGCATGACCAGGGGAGCCTGGAGCGGGATCTCATGGACGTAGACGATCACCATCTCCGCCTTGTGCCCCTGGTTTAGCCGGGCAGCCAGCTCCACCGCGCGGACCGACGCCCCCAGATCGAGAATCGGAACCAGAACCTTGCGGATCGCCTCCACCGAGCGGACGGTGCTGGTGGCGCCCCGTGGGGCGGGCGGTGGGACCCGGAGCATCCAGCCAAGCGTGCCGGCCAGCCCGATCGCGAAGCCGACCGCGATGGTGACACCGACCGGGTTAAAGGCGAGGCTCAAGGCCGGAGCCGGCCGGCAACTTGCAGCCGCCAGGCACCGAACGCCAGCAGGCCGACCCCCGCGATGGCATAGGGGATGGAATGCACCTGGACCACATCGCGCACCAGGATCAGCAAGCCGAGCACGATCGAGACGATGCCGACCGCCTGGGTGAATCGATAGGCTGTCATACCGGCGTCTGCTGGGCGGCGCCCACTATTTCTCGAAGAAGCGCTTAACCTTGTCGGCGCCGATGGTGGTCGGGCAGATTGTTTCCAGGCCGAGTTCAGCATAGACGTCCGCTCGGGCCGGGTCGTAGATCCGGCAGATAACCTTCTTCACTCCGAACTCGTGCTGCGCCAGCTGGGCCGCCATGATGTTCGTGGTATCGGCATTCGTGACCGCCACGAAGGCTTCTGCCCGGTCGGTCCCGGCCCGGCGCAGGATATCCTCGTCAACCGCGGAGCCGAAGACCATCTCCCCGGCGAAGTCCTCCCCCAGGCGATTGAAGGCGGCTTCACTGAAGTCCACGACGGTCACGTCATCACCCTCTTCACTCAGCTGCCGGGCCAGGCTCGAACCGACCCGGCCGCAGCCCACGATCACCGTACGCATCTCGCTCCTAGACTAACTCTACCCGCGCACGAGAAACGCAATCGGGCTCTCGGATTCGTTTAGGGCCCAAATCGCGAGGGTATATACGGCCCAGCTTGCCCCGGCGCTCCGCGTGCCCGGGCCCGCGGAAATGAAGGAGAAATCACAATGGCAAAAACAGTAGGCATCGACCTGGGCACCACGAACTCGGTGGTGGCGGTCATGGAGGCCGGCGAGCCGGTCGTCATTCCGAATGCCGAAGGTGGCCGGACCACACCGTCCGTCGTCGCCTTCACCAAATCGGGGGAGCGTCTGGTAGGCCAGCTGGCCCGCCGCCAGGCCGCCGTCAACCCGGAGAACACCGTGTTCTCGATCAAACGATTCATGGGCCGCAATTACAACGAAGTCGATCGCGAGCGGAAGATGGTGCCCTACAAGACGTTGGCCGGCAAGGACGGCCGGGTGGAGGTCGAGATCCAGGGCCAGCGGTACACGCCCGAGCAAATCTCGGCGATGATCCTGCAGAAGCTCAAGACCGACGCCGAAGCGTACCTCGGCGAGAAGGTGACTGACGCTGTCATCACGGTGCCGGCGTACTTCAACGACTCGCAGCGACAGGCGACCAAGAACGCCGGCCAGATTGCGGGCCTCAATGTGGTCCGGATCATCAATGAGCCAACCGCCGCGTCGCTGGCTTACGGCCTCGACAAGAAGGAGAACGAGAAGATCCTCGTGTTCGACCTCGGCGGCGGCACCTACGACGTCTCGGTGCTCGAAGTCGGGGAAGGCGTCTTCGAGGTCAAGGCCACCAACGGCGACACCCACCTCGGCGGTGACGACTACGATCGCCGGCTGGTGGACTATATCGCCGACGAGTTCAAGAAAGAGCAGGGGATCGACCTGCGCAACGATCGGCAGGCCCTGCAGCGGCTAACCGAGGCGGCCGAGAAAGCGAAGATCGAGCTGTCCAGCCGGATGGAGACCGATGTCAACCTTCCATTCATCACGGCTGACCAGAACGGTCCCAAGCACCTCGACATCAAGATCTCACGCGCCAAGTTCGAGCAGCTGACCGCGGACCTGACCGAAAAGACGGTCGCCCCCTTCAACGCCGCGCTCAAGGACGCGGAGCTCACGCCCGCCGAGCTCAATGAGATCATCCTGGTCGGTGGGGCAACGCGGATGCCCGCCATCCAGGAGCTGGTCAAGAAGCTCGCGAACGGCAAAGAACCGCACCGCGGCGTCAACCCGGATGAGGTGGTGGCCGTCGGCGCTGCCATTCAGGCCGGCGTCCTCAAGGGCGAGGTCAAGGACGTCCTGCTGCTGGACGTCACCCCGCTGTCGCTCGGCATCGAGACCTATGGTGGCGTGATGACCAAGCTCATCGAACGGAACACGACCATTCCGACGTCGAAGAGCCAGATCTTCTCGACGGCGTCCGACAATCAGCCCTCGGTCGAGGTCCACGTGCTCCAGGGCGAGCGCGAGGTGGCCTCGGGCAACAAGACGCTTGGTAAGTTCCACCTCGACGGCATCGCACCGGCACCTCGTGGAATCCCGCAAATCGAAGTCACCTTCGACATCGACGCCAACGGCATCCTTAATGTCCGTGCCAAGGATCTGGGCACCGGCAAGGAGCAGAAGGTCACCATCACGGCCTCCACGACCCTGAACAAGGATGAGGTCCAGCGGATGGTGAAAGACGCCGAGGCGCACGCTGAGGAAGATCGCAAGCGCAAGGAAGAGGTCGAAGCCCGCAACCAGGCGGACAGTCTCGTCTACCAGGCCGAAAAAGTGCTGAAGGACAACGCCGACAAGATCGACGCCGCGATCCGGTCGGAGGTCGAGGGCAAGATCGAGCCGGTGAAGCAGGCGATCAAGGACAACGACGTGGATCGCATGCGCACGACCAGCCAGGAACTGGCCGCATCGATGCAGAAAATCGGCGAGGCCGTCTACAGCCAGGCTCAGGGCGCCGGCGCCGGCGCGCAGTCGGCCACCGGCACAGAAGGCCAGGGCTCCGGCAAGTCCGGCGACGGTGACGTCGTCGACGCCGACTTCAAAGAGGTCTAACCGCCCACGACTCCCCCGGGCGGGGAGAGGCAGTCACTGATTCCCTCCCCTCTGGGGGAGGGCAGGGTGGGATCGGCGCCGTAACACGAAATCTTCGGCGTGCACCGTCTGCGGAACCCGGTGCTCCTCGATTTCTTCGCGCTCGATCGGCTTCACGCGCCAGCCACGGTGGTAGACGAGATCGCCACCAAGATAGGCGCTGGCCAACAGCACGAGGGTCGAAATCCCACCCAACCAGAGGCCGCGCCTGGATCCGGGCTTTCTGAGGCTGCGGCCGGCCAGGGAGGCAATCCCCACGCCGATCGCCGTCACATTCAGGAGGCCGTGGGTGAGCCCGGTCGTCTGCGCCGGGTCATCGACCTCCATCTGAAGGTAATCGGCAAGCCCGAAGAGCGCGGTTGGGATGGCAATCGCAACACCTGCCGCGGTATTGAGATAGCCCGCCTTTTCCAGGTCCGGCTGTCGCGCGATCCGGCCCCAGAGTGAAAATGCGAATCCGGTCGGGATCAAGGCCGCCGGCAAGTCGGTCGAGAGCGCATGCAGTGGATGGCCCATGATCACCGGATTGACGGTCGGAAGCCGGCGCCGGATGCTCTCCCAGCGGCGAATCCAGGCTGTCGTCATACGGGCCCAAGTTTAGTGAGTATTCTGAATCGGGTACATCCTGACCATGCCGTTCAAGCCCGACCGTTTGACTGAAAAAACCCAGGAAGCCATCCAGCAGGCGCAGGCGCTTGCCCAGGAAGCCCAACAGCAGGAGATCACGCCCGAGCATCTGCTGCTGGCGCTGCTCCAGCAGGCCGATGGCACGGTGCCGCCGATCCTGCAGCAGATCGGCGTCGATCCGACGCGCGTGGCCGCCGAGCTGAAAACGCAGCTCGATCGGTTGCCGAAAGTCTACGGCGCGGAAAGCTATCTCGGGTCACGGCTCCGCCGGCTGCTCGATGCGGCCTGGAATGAGATGGAGCGGCTCAAGGATGAGTACCTTTCGACCGAGCACATTCTGCTGGCCATCGTCGAGGAGGCGAACAGTGAGGGCGCCCGCCTGTTGCAGCGCGCCGGGGTCTCTCGAGAGAAAATTCTGCAGGCGCTCACCCAGGTGCGTGGATCGGCTCGCGTCACGGACGCCTCCCCAGAGTCGAAGTTCCAGGCGCTGGATAAGTATTCCCGCGATCTAACTGCCCTGGCCCGTGAGGGAAAACTCGACCCCGTCATCGGCCGCGAGCAGGAGATCCGGCGTGTGATCCAGGTGCTGTCCCGGCGGACCAAGAACAACCCGGTCCTGATCGGGGAGGCCGGCGTCGGCAAAACAGCGATCGTCGAGGGCCTGGCACAGCGAATCGCTCAGGGTGATGTCCCCGAGTCCTTGAAGGAAAAGCGGGTGGTGGCCCTGGATCTTGGCTCATTGATCGCGGGTACCAAGTACCGGGGCGAGTTTGAGGACCGCCTCAAGGCGCTCCTCAAAGAGATCGAGTCCTCGAACGGCCAGATCATCCTCTTTATTGACGAACTCCACACCCTGGTGGGAGCCGGTGCTGCTGAAGGGGCGATGGACGCCTCGAACCTGCTGAAACCTGCCCTGGCGCGAGGCCAGCTTCGTTGCGTCGGCGCCACCACGCTGGACGAATACCGCAAGTACATCGAGAAGGACGCGGCGCTGGAGCGCCGCTTCCAGCCGATCTTCGTCGGTGAGCCATCGGTCGAGGACACGATTTCGATCCTGCGCGGGCTGAAGGAGAAATATGAAGTCCACCACGGGGTGCGGATCACCGACTCGGCGATCGTGGCCGCCGCCATGCTCTCCCAGCGATACATCACCGACCGCTTCCTGCCGGACAAAGCCATCGACTTGATCGATGAGGCCGCCTCCAGCCTCCGCATGGAGATCGACAGTCTGCCCAGCGAGCTGGATGAAATCGAGCGACAGATCCGTCAGCTGGAGATCGAACGCCAGGCGCTCAAGAAGGAGCAGGACCGGGCGTCGAAGGACCGGCTCAGCGCGATCGAGAAAGAGCTGGCCAATCTGCAGGAGCAGAGCCGGGCGATGCGCGCGCAGTGGCAAAACGAGAAAGCTCTGATCCAGCAGATCCGGGAAATCAAAGCTCGCCTGGAGCAACTGCGGCTGGACGCAGAACGGGCGGAGCGGATGGCGGATTTCGAACGGGCCGCCCGGCTGAAATACGGGGAGGGCCCGGCGCTGCAGAAGGAGCTCGACGCCAAAAACGGCGAGCTGGTCGCCCTGCAGAAGGATCATCGCCTGTTGAAGGAAGAGGTCGACGATGAAGACATCGCCCGCATCGTTTCTCGCTGGACTGGAATCCCGGTGCAGAAGATGCTCGAGGGCGAGGTCCAAAAGCTCCTCAAGATGGAAGAGCGCTTGCACGAGCGCGTCATCGGCCAGGACGAGGCCGTCACCGCGGTCGCGAACGCTGTTCGGCGCGGGCGCGCCGGCCTGAGCGATCCAAACCGCCCGATCGGGTCATTCATCTTCCTCGGGCCGACCGGGGTTGGGAAAACCGAGCTGGCCCGCGCGCTGGCAAATTTCCTGTTCGATGACGAGCAGGCCACGGTTCGGATCGACATGTCCGAGTACATGGAGAAGCACACCGTCGCCCGGCTCGTTGGCGCGCCGCCGGGCTACGTCGGCTACGAGGAGGGCGGCCAGCTCACCGAGGCGGTGCGGCGCCGGCCCTACAGCGTCATCCTCTTCGACGAGATCGAGAAGGCACACCCGGATGTGTTCAACATCTTGCTGCAGATCCTGGAGGATGGCCGTCTCACGGACGGCCAGGGCCGAACCGTTGATTTCCGCAACACGGTCATCATCATGACCTCGAACCTGGGCAGCCACCTGCTACAGGATCCCAACCTGTCGGAGACGGACAGGCAGCGCTTGGTGCTGGAGACGGTGCGGCAGAACTTCCGCCCGGAATTCCTCAACCGCGTCGACGAGATCATCATCTTCAAACCGCTCAGCCGCGAACAGATCAAGTCGATCGTCGACATCCAGCTCGAGCGACTGCGGAAGCGGCTGGCGGAGCGGCGGATCAGCCTTCAGCTCACCCCGGTGGCCCTGGAGCTGATTGCGAACGAGGGATACGACCCGACCTATGGGGCTCGGCCGCTCAAGCGCGTCATCCAGCGCCGAATTCAGGATCCGCTGGCGATGGCCATTCTGGACGGCAAGTTCGGCGAAGGCGACACCGTGGTGGTCGACGCCGAAAAGGGCGAGCTCATCATGCGCAAGGCGGGCCGGCCGGAGGCCGCGGCAGTCGCCGCATCATAAGGCCCCACCGCGCTCGCGGCTCAGTACAATAGCCGAGCGCTGTCAAGCCGCCTTAGCTCAGCGGTAGAGCAATGGTTTCGTAAACCATCGGTCCGGGGTTCGAATCCCCGAGGCGGCTTTCCTAATTGCCGGCCTCGACGGTGCACGGAACAGGCCGCCGGACCGCATCTTGGACTGGACAATGCCGGTCGGCCCACCGGATCAGGGCCTCGAGCTGCCCAGCCGCAACGGCCCTCCCTCCGATCCGGACCCGTGCCCGCGAGCTCAACGGTCCGGCGGGAACCGAATCGTCAATGCCGAGAATTCCGCGGTCGTCCGACTCGCTATCGACCACGACCTCGATGCGACCTGGCACCTGCCCTTGCTCCGCGGCCCGCATCGCGATGAGGGTAGCAAGGCAGCTGGCCTGGGCGGCCCGAAGCAGCCA
Source organism: Chloroflexota bacterium (assembly GCA_005881715.1). Classification (GTDB taxonomy): domain Bacteria; phylum Chloroflexota; class Dormibacteria; order CF-121; family CF-121; genus CF-13. The sequence goes on from VBEE01000062.1 coordinate 19,609, forward strand.
ACCTGGGGACGGCGACCCCTCCGCGCCACCAATTGACTTTGGCATGTCCGTACGGATTGAGAGGCCCTGCGGCCCGTGGACCGTCACGGCAAGGCCGTCTTCCAAGATGGCGGTTGCGGGGCTATCTGTGTATCGGGCTTCATCGGGGTGCGCTTTTAGATAGGCCACGGCGTTCCCAATTGCATCTCGGATGCTCGTGTTAGACATGTTTACCTCCCTGAAGGCCCTGAG
>VBEE01000117.1:0-8060 GCA_005881715.1 Chloroflexota bacterium
GCGCCGGCCGCGGATAGCCAACCGTGAGGTAGGCGATCAACGCCAGGCGGCCCTCCCCGCGGAGCCGGGCGAACATCGGCGCGATCCGGCTCACGCGATCTCGCTCACACTCCGGCGGCAGCGCTCCGGACGATGTCCAGGTCTTTGTCGCCACGACCCGAGAGGTTGATCAGGACGATGTCGTCGGGAGGGAGCTGCGGCGCGAGCGTCATCGCGTAGGCGATCGCGTGGGAGCTCTCCAGGGCAGGGATGATGCCTTCCAGCCGAGTGGTTTCGTGGAAGGCGTCAAGCGCCTGCTGATCCGTGACGCCGACGTACTCGGCCCGCTGCGCGTCGTGGAGGAAGGCGTGCTCCGGTCCAACGCCCGGATAATCAAGACCCGCTGAGATCGAGTGGGTCGCCAGCACCTGGCCGTCGTCATCCTGCAGCAGGTAACTGAACGACCCGTGCAGCACGCCCGGGCGGCCGCCGACGATCGATGCCGCGTGCGCGCCGCTCGTCAGGCCCCGCCCCGCTGCCTCGACGCCAATCAGCCGGACCGGGTCGTCGTAGAACGGCGCGAAGATGCCGATGGCATTACTGCCGCCGCCGACGCAGGCGACCACCACGGAGGGCAAGCGGCCGGTCTCGGCGAGCATCTGGGCGCGCGCCTCGCGGCCAATCACCGACTGAAACTCGCGCACCATCAGTGGATACGGATGCGGGCCGACGGCGGACCCGATGACGTAATGGGTCGTTCGAACATTGGTGACCCAGTCACGGATCGCCTCGTTGGTGGCATCCTTGAGCGTTTTGCTGCCGCTCTCCACCGGGGTCACCGTGGCGCCGAGCAGCCGCATCTTGTCGACGTTGATTGCCTGGCGCGCCATGTCGTCGACACCCATGTAGACCTCGCAATCCAGGCCGAACTTTGCGCAGACGGTGGCAACGGCGACGCCGTGCTGGCCGGCGCCAGTTTCGGCGATGATCCGCTGCTTGCCCATCCGTCGGGCCAGCAGCACCTGGCCGAGCGCGTTGTTGATCTTGTGCGCGCCGGTGTGGCAGAGATCCTCCCGCTTCAGCCAGAGCGGCGCTCCGTGGGCGCGCTCGCTGAGCCGATCCGCCCGATAAATGGGCGTTGGCCGTCCGCTGAATGACCGCGACAGCGACTCGAAGTCGCGTTGAAAGCCGGGATCGCGTTGCGCCGCATCGAAGGCCAACGCCAGTTCCTCGACCGCTGCCATCAGCGTTTCGGGGATGAACCGCCCGCCGTAGCCGCCGTATCGCCCGCGCGCGTCGGGTCCCTTGACCAACGATCGCTTCACTCTCTCCCTCCCCCCTTGGTATCAGCCTCGCGCACGGCGGCAACAAATGCGCGCAACCTGGCATGGTCCTTGCGTCCGGGTTCGGCCTCGACTCCGCTACAAACATCGACCGCCCAGGGGTGCAGCGCCCGCACCGCCCCATCGACGTTGGTCGGCGTCAGCCCCCCGGAGACGACCACCGGATAGCGGCGCGCCACCTCCTTCGCCTGCGACCACTCCCACGTTCGTCCGGTGCCACCGATGGTGTCCGGCGCCCAGGTGTCGAGCAGCGGATGGTCGCCCTCGTCGAATTGCATGGCGGCCAGCTCCTCACCGGCGTGGACGCGAAAGGCGGGCAAGAGCAGGAGATTGAGCGAGCGATCGGCGGGGGTCAGCGGTCGGTAAACCTGGATCGCGGTCAGGGCGCATGCCTGCGCGACGGCGGCGATCTGGTCGGGCGGTTCGTCGACAAAGACCCCCACCCGTTCGATGGTGTCCGGCACATCCGCGAGCAGCGCCTGGGCCTGATCCACCCGGACCTGTCGCTTGCTGCGGGTGAAGATGAAGCCCAGCAGGTCGACGCCCAGCTCGACTGCCAGCTGGACGTCGGCGCGCTGCGTGTTGCCGCACACCTTGATCCGGGTCACCGTCCGCTGAGCTCCCGAACTTTGCTGTCCAGGTCGTTCGCGCGCAGCAGCGACTCGCCGACCAGCGCCGCATCGACGCCGAGGCGTTCGAGCTCCTCGATGTCCGCGCGCTTGTCGATGCCACTCTCGCTGATCACCAGGTGGCCGGCCGGGATTCGCGGTCGCAACCTCGCCGTGGTTGCCCGGTCGGTTTTCATCGTTGTGAGATCTCGATTGTTGAGCCCGATGATGGGGGCATCAGCGTCGAGCGCGCGCTGCAGCTCCGCGTCAGAATGAACCTCGACGACCACGGACATCCCGAGCCGGGTCGCCAGCCCCAGAAGGCTCCTGAGCTCGCCGTCCTCGAGAATCGCCGCGATCAGGAGAATGGCATCGGCCCCCACGGTCCGGGCGCCGGTGACCTGCACCGGGTCGACGATGAAGTCCTTACACAGGACCGGGATCTCGACGGCGGCATGCACCGCTTGCAGGTGATCGAGGCTCCCGCCAAAAAATTCCGGCTCGGTCAGCACCGAAATCGCCGATGCCCCATTGGCTGCGTAGCGGCGCGCCAGCCCGACCGGGTCATAGTCGCGCTGCAGCAGGCCGCCGGACGGCGAGCGTTGCTTGCACTCGGCGATCAGGGCCACGCCGGGCCGGCTCAGTGCCCCCCGAAAATCGCGAACTGGCGGCGCGGCGCTGGCCGATTGCGGCAAGCCGCTGAACGTCCCGGAGGCTTTGAGTCGCGCGATCGAGGCGCGCCGTGACTCGAGAATGCGGTCGAGGATTGGTGCGGTGTGGGTAGCCATCAGCAGCCGGAACCCTGATTACGCCCGGGCTGCCGTCTTCTCCAGGACTCCTTTCATCCGCTTGACCCCTTCCTCGATCTGGTCGATCGAGTTCGCGTACGACAAGCGCAGATAGCCTTTCCCTGATTCACCGAAGGAGGTACCGGCGAGCACCGCGACGCCGCCCTCATTGAGCATCCGATCGGCCAGCTCGCGCTCATTCTGACCGGTTCGGGTGATGTTCGGGAACACGTAGAAGGCGCCCAACGGCTTATGGCAGCTCACCCCGGGCAACGCACTGAGCCGATCGACCACGACGTCCCGGCGGCGCTTGAACTCCGCGACCATCGCCTGGACGGCTGGGTCGGACCGGGGCGAGAGCGCTTCGATCGCCGCCATCTGGGTGAACGCGGCCGCGCAGGAGCTGCTGTTGATCATCAATGTTTCCATCTTCTGCGCCAGCGGCAGCGGGGCGACCGCAAATCCGAGCCGCCAGCCGCACATCGCATACGCTTTGCTCAGCCCATCCGAGTAGATGGTGCGCTCCAGCATGCCCGGCACGGTCATGATGGAAGCGTGGTGGCCGTCGTAGGTGATCTGGCCGTACACCTCATCGCTCAGCACATAGAAGTCGTGCTTTTGCGCCAGCTCGGCGATCTGCTCCAGGTCGCGGGTTGACAGCACGCCGCCGGTCGGGTTCTGCGGCGAGTTGATTACCAGGAGCTTCGTCCGAGGCGTGATCTTTGACTTGAGCTCCTCGATGTCGAGCCGAAAGTCGTTCCGTTCGCGCAACGGAATTCCGACCGGCGTTCCTCCGGCCAGCGTCGCCACCGAGGCGTAGATGGGATAGCCGGGATCCGGGACGATGACCTCGTCACCGTTCTCGACCAGGGCCAGCATCGTGAAGAGGAGAACATTCTTTGAACCAGGGACCATGACCACCTGTTCGGGCTTGACGTCGACCTCGTACCAGCGCCGAATCCAGTCGGCCACCGCCTGTCGGGCCGGCATCAGTCCGCCGGCCGGGGTGTAGTGCGTGTAACCATCGCGGAGCGCCCGCTGCGCCGCTTCGACGATGTTCGGCGGCGTCGGGAAGTCAGGCTCCCCAATCTCGAGATGCACGATGTTGCGCCCCTGCGCTTCCAGCTTGCGCGCCTTGGCCAGCACCTCGAAGGCGGTTTCAGTGCCGATCTCGTCCATCCGGCGCGCGAATTTCACAGCGTCATCCTCTGACTCCAAAGGGTCCGAGATCGCCCTTGAAGGACATCCACTTCACCCGGACATCCTCGACTCGTGCCATGCGAGGGCCCTGGCGTAGCAGGTCGAGAAATCGCTCGAGTGCTGGCGTACTCCCTTCCGCCTCAACCTCCACGGCGCCATCGTAGCGGTTGCGCACGTAGCCCTGTAATCCGAGCCGGCGGGCCTGCGCCTCGGCAAACATCCGAAAGCCGACCCCCTGGACATCGCCGACGACCTCCGCCTTCAGCCGACGCCGCTCTCGAGACTCGGGCAAGCCGGCCGGGCAATCAGGCGTGAGCCGGAGGTCCGGCCGTCACCACGACCTGGACCCGCTTCGGGGCGTCGGGAATCGCCTCGAGGGTCCGGCGCACGACCGGAAGGTATGCCTGGACGAGCTGGCGAGCGGACTGTTCGGTAGGGGCGCCGATCACCAGCCGTTGGTCGTCGCAATGGCAACAGGTGGCCGTGCCTTCCCAGAGGTAGTAGGCAGTGTCAGGCAGGTTCAGGCTGAGCAGGAGCTGAAGCTCCTTCCACACTGCACTCCCCTGCATTGAACCTAATCCTACTACCGGAGACCGCCCTAAGCTAGGGGCAAATGTCGCTGACGGACGCCCTCAAGGACCGGGCCAGGGCGCTGGGTTTTTGCGCCGTTGGCGTGACCGGTACGGAGCCATTTCACGAGGCCGAATCGGCTGCCGCGACGCGCACGGCGGAGGGCCTCCTCGATGGACTCAGCTGGTGGAATTTGACCCGCGCCCACGCCAGCGCGGATCCGCGCCGGGCGATGCCGGACGCCCGTAGCGTGATCGCCCTGGCGTACCCGCACCCGTCCCCCTCCCCGGCAGTGGGAGGGCAGGGTGGGGGCCCCCGCGGCCGCATTGCCGCCTACGCCCTCGGCCACGACTATCACGAGGTCCTGCTTGAGCGGATGCAGCCGTTGATCGCGATGCTTCACGAGCGGGGCTACGCCGCGAAGACCTACGTCGATCACGGCTGGATGCTCGACCGGGCCGCGGCGGCACGCGCCGGTCTCGGCTGGCTGGGCAAGAACACGAACCTGCTCGTGCCCGGCGCGGGGTCGTATGTTCTGCTCGCAGAAATCGTCACCTCCGCGGCGCTCCAGCCGGACCAGCCACTCAAGAAGAGCTGCGGCAGCTGCGACGCGTGCCTGCGGATCTGTCCCACCGGCGCGCTCGTCGGGCCGGGCGTGCTCGACAACCGGCGCTGCATTTCCTTCTGGACGATCGAACACCGCGGCGTGATCCCGCATGAGATCCGACCGCTGATCGGCGATTGGATCTTCGGCTGCGACCTCTGCCAGGAGGTCTGCCCGGTGAACGCCCGCCCGGCCGCTCCTGATCCTGCCGCGCTCACGGCATACGGCCCGATGGTCGAGCCGCGGCCGCAGCTCGAGGAGCTACTGACGCTCGATGAGCAGACGTTCCGTCTCCGATTTCGTCAGAGCGCGGTGTGGCGAACCCGCCGAACAGGTCTGCTGCGCAACGCCTGTATCGCACTGGGCAATGTCGCGGACCGCCAGTCGGTGCCCGCCCTCGCCGGTGCCCTGGTCGACGACGCACCGCTTATCCGCGGCCATGCCGCATGGGCGCTGGGACGCCTGGGCGGACCGGCGGCCCGCCAGGGGCTGGCCCTCGCGCTCAGCCGCGAAGCCGACCCGTGGGTGCGCGACGAATGCGAGCTGGCGCTGCTGGCGTGCGGCCCGCCCGCCGTCCCGTCAGCGGTTTGACAGTTGTCCCCTCCTCAGCCCGCGCCAGCATGAAGAGCAGGTCGGAGAGGCGGTTGACGTAGCGGAGCACCTCCGCGTTGAGAAGATGGCCGGATTGTTGCAGGCCGACGATCCGGCGCTCGGCTCGCCGCACGATGGCGCGGGCGAGGTCGAGAGCGGCCGCGGGTTGCGTGCCGCCTGGGATCACAAACGCATCCGGGAGGGTGATCCGCCCTTCGAGATCGGCGATCTCCGCCTCGCAGCGGGTGGTGAAATCCGCGGTCACGACCTTGAAATGCCGCTGGAGCGTCCCGTACTCCGCTGAGTCGGTCGCCAGCTCCGCGCCAACCGTGAAGAGCTCGCTCTGGACCCGCAGGATGATCGCGTGCCGTCCCCGGTCGTTGATCAGCGCGCGCGCGGCGCCCAGCGCGGAGATCGCCTCGTCGACGTCGCCGTAGGCCTCGGTGCGCGGATCGGTCTTCGCCACCCGACCGCCGTAAAGCAGGCCCGTCTCCCCCCCATCTCCCGTCCTGGTGACGATGCTCTTGCGGGCGATGGCGAGATGTCCTAGGCGGCGCCGCGGGCGAGGACTTCCCGCGACCAGTGCTGCAGGATCTTGCGGTGCGACGAAAAGGCCAGGGGCGGCAGCCGGTCCGGGTGGAACCAGCCGACCTCCTGCACCTCGTCGCCGGCCGCCGGATGACCGGCGACCAACCGGGCGCGATAGGGTAGAACGACGATCCCTTCGTCCTCGTGGACGACATGCTGAATTGCTAGCAGCTCGATCGGTTCCACTGTCACCAGCACTTCCTCGCGGCACTCCCGTACCATGGCGACCTCGGGATGCTCGTCCCAGTCGACAAAGCCCCCGGGCAGGCCCCAGAGCCCGCGTCCCGGCTCGATGTCGCGCAGCACCAGGAGGACCCGCCCCTGATCTTCAATCAAGGCCGTGACCACCACTTTGGGGTTTCGGAAAAAGATCCGGTCGCAACCCGGACACACGCTCAGCGATTGCCTGGCCACCAGCCGAGTCACCGTCCTGGACCCGCAGGTGGTGCAGTAGGTGATCACCGGGGACGACTCAAGCGCCAGCCGGCCGGGAGCACGGCGGCCGCCGCCGCGAGCTTGATCGCGTCCCCGATGAGGAATGGGAAGAGTCCGAACGCCAGCACCTCAGCCTCGGGAACAAGATGCGCGAGCCAGAGCAACCCAAAGAAGTAGATCGCCACTTCCCCGGCTAGCATCGCGACGATGGTCGAGGGCAGCTCCCTGGTCCAGCCGCGGTCGGCGAACCAGCCGACGACGAACGCGGCCGCCACAAAGCCGGCGAGATAGCCGTAGCTGAAGGAGCCCGCCGCGACCGCGAACACCGGTAGGCCGACCAGACCCTCGGTGATGTACAGCAGCATCGACGCGGCGCCAAGTCGGGCACCGAGCAGGGCTCCGCAGAGAAGGACCGCGAAGGTCTGCCCGGTGATGGGGACAGGCGTGAAGGGCAACGGGATCGCGATGTGCGCCATCAGCCCGGTGAAGAGACTGAACGCAATGACCAGGCCGGCGTCGCTCAGCAGCGATCGCTCCGGGATCCAGTGGCGTGCAAGCGTAGACGACGGCGCCGGGCTCACGAAGAAATCCTATCGCGTCTGCGCCAGTGGTCTTAGAAGCGGGTCTCCAGCCAGGGCCGGACCATTGTCAGCCAGAGATAGCGCCAGGCAAACCACCAGCCCAGCACCCCGCCCACCATCAGGGCCAGGGCCCCTGCCTGCAGCGACGGGTATGCCATCAGACTGAGGACCATCACGAACGAAGGGCCCGGTCCGAAGCAACTCGCGGTGACTCTCGGCCTCATAGAACGTCCTCGCGACCGGCGTAAGCATCGCCTTCCGCCTCCACTTGATCAGGACTATCGCAAGCATGACCGAAGCAAGGATGCACAGCACGATGCCAGCGCCGAATGGGTTGCTGCGAAAGTACCCTGCTAACACTCGAGCGCCGTTGATCAGCAGGATGAACGCGAAGAGACCGACACCAACATACCGACGAGTCTCGAGGTATAAGTTCCGCTGCGCCAGCTTTGATCGGGGGTTCGCGCGAGCGGCATTCTCGAACATCGCAATTGCCTCCCGCTGCCGGCCTTGGCGGCGGAGGGCGATGGCCAGGTTGTTCATCAGGACCCAGCTCTGTGGCTGCATGGCGAGAGCCTTGCGATAGGCGACCTCTGCCTCCTTCCACCGCTTGCGGCGAAGCTCGATGCGTCCGAGCAATTCGTGACCATGAGGCGACTCCGGGTCGAGAAAGAGGCCACGCCTCACCATCTCGATGGCTTTCTTGAGGCGCCAGCGCTTATGGAGGAGCCGTTCGGCGAGGATGAAGAAAGCCATCGCTTCGTCTGGATCGG
>VBEE01000117.1:8066-12351 GCA_005881715.1 Chloroflexota bacterium
GGCCTCCTCGGCTTCCTGCAGCGCCTTGTTTCCTTTTCCGATGGCGGCAAGCGCCTCGCTGCGGATCCGGTGCGGCCACTCGGCGTTGGGGTCCAGCGCGATCGCGCTGGCGGCCATCTCGGCAGCCTCCTTAGGCTTCCCGGTGTTCATCAGGCAGATCGCAAGGAGGCAGCGAGCATCCGGATCCTGCGGGTACTGCGTTATGGCCCGCTGCAGCAAAGGGATGGCCTCCTCATAGCGCTGGGCGACTATCAACGCCCTGGCGTCGGCCGAGTCATTCCTCACAGCAGCTTGTTTCGGCGCATGTACTCCTGCAGGTCGTCGTACGAACCGCTCTGGTTGGCAAAGAGCACGAAATTCCGCGCGGTTTCAAACCATCCACGGGTGCTCGGCTTCACATGGCGCACCGCCTGCATGAAGTCCGCTGTCGTTATGGACCGCACTGTTCCGCTCGTGACGGAATCCTCCATCGCAAGCTCAGTGGCTGACTCACAAAGGTGCGCTAAGTCGGCCCCGGAGAAGTTTTCGGTCTTCGAGGCGACCGCACGAATGTCGACCATGGTCGCGGGCTTTTCCTTCAAATGGTGCTTCAGGATGGCAGCGCGAGCAGGCTCGTCGGGTGGCAATACGAGGGTCATCCGGTCGAAGCGGCCGGGTCGAACCAATGCGCTATCGACGTCCCAGGGGTGGTTTGTTGCTCCGAGCAGGAACACACCCTCGTTGTCAGGGCCGATCCCGTCCATTTCTGCAAGCAGCTGGTTCACGACATTGCGCATCGCGCCTGCGCCCTGGAGGTTGGCACGCTTCTGTCCGATCGCGTCTAATTCGTCGAAAAACACCACGCAGGGCGCGCTGCGGCGGGCATGCTGGAAGATCTCGTGTAAGCGGCGTTCGCTGTTGCCGAACCACATGTCCAGGACGTCAGACAGCCCAATGCCGAGAAAACGGGCCCCGAGCTCGCCTGCCGTCGCCCGAGCAATGAACGTCTTGCCACAGCCGGGCGGTCCGTAGAGCAGCAATCCACCCCGAAGGGACTTGCCATACGCCTTGCGAAGATCGGGGTTGCGCATCGGCCCGAGGAAGGCGATATCGAGCCGTCGTTTCACATGCTCCATACCGCCGACGTCCTTCAGCCGCAGATTCGGCCACTCAACTTCCCACCATGGCGTCGGGTCGCCCGGCGTTTGGGCCACCGGGACGCCCTCGCGGGGGGTCTCCCCTTTCTGCTCAGCCGTCGGCGATGCAGGCGTTGGCGGCGTGGGTGCCCCCTCCAGCGCCCTGAGCAGCTGTCGGTAGCCGTTCGCCCGCGCGGCATCGCCTACCGCGTCCGCCGCTTGCGCGGCGCCGTCCAGCGCCGGAACGTTGGCCGGATCACGAACAAGGATCACGGCGTAGTGCTCCAGGGCCGCCTGTTCCCCTCCCGACTGCATCAGCAGTCCGGCGAGATGCAAGCGCAGGGGTACGGACTGAGGATCCTTTTGTAGGGCCTCGTTTAACGCCGCGAGCAGGGCGGGATCGACAGCCATGGAGTCGCTCTCGAATCGTAAGTGGGCTGCGCTCGGCTTCTGTCACGCACCCGTGACACGACAGTTCCACTCCGGTCGCTCCCACGGATTGGTTAGATGCGATCTACCGCCGGACGACTACCGTAGAGGCGGCGACGCTATGAAGCGCTTCCGGCTGGAACCTTCTCGAACTCGGGTCTGGGCGTGAGGAGAGCCAGGTCCGCCTCGGAGAGCGGCGAGGATTCCACGGTCTGCCCAGCTTTCGCCGCCGCCACGATCTCGTCCTTGTGCAGCCGGATGCGGCGAGCGCCCAAGGGACATTTCAGGTACTCGGCCATCGGCTCGTCGCAGTAGCCGAGTCGTTGATCGCCACACTTCGGCTGCACCGGCTTGGCGAGTTCCGGGAAGCGTGCCTTGAGCGCGTTGCGAGCCCTGGCCCACATGTGCCGGATCTCCCATTGCGCCCGCCAGCAGAGCCGCAGGTCGGCGATGTGCAGGAACTCTTCGAAATTTACGGTAAACGTCAAGTTGGTCGACGCCGCGTTGGGCAGGAGAAAGCGGGCGTCCTCCGCGGGAACGCCGGCCTTGAGCGCCTGGTCGTACAGCTCGCCGACGCGGCGCATGAAGCCGAGGTACTCCTCGCGCAGCCCCGCTCGTTCCCAGGTTTCCGGCACCACGTAGGGGAAGTCGGCCTCTTTGAAGGCGTAGTAGCGTTGCGACTGCTGGTCGAAGGTGATCCCATTGTTGTGCCGGACCAGCTGGTGGCTGGCCGACCGCGACAGCCCGCTGACGGCAAAGGTGAAGTAGACCTGGGTGCGCGGCGATGAATGGCCGCTCTTCAACTTGTCGAAGATGAAGGTCTTCATCTTCTCTTCGGTGATCTTTCCGGACTCGATGTCCGCCCAGATCTGCTGCGGCGTAAACCGCGAGTAGCACGTCCGGAACGCGACGTACATCACCCGGATGGGGTCGGGGGTATGAGTCAGCAGCTGAACGTCGATCGCGGTTTCCATCGCGGGCCCGTCCTATTCTGCGACCCCCAACATCTTGTGTCAAGGCTGGCTTTTATCCACAATCTGTGGAAATCCTGGGGAGAACGTATCATGAGCCGGATGCCCGTTACCGAGGCGGATTTCCAGCTCCAGGGGCGCGTTGACAACTATCGCGAGCGGCTTTTCGAGCTGCTCATCGCCCTCGATCGGCTGGTTTCTGACCAGCTGGAGGCCGTCAACCGCGAGAAGCTCGGCGGCATAGGAAGCATCGGCTACGAGCCGCGGCCGCCGCGCTGGACGCTGGCCTGGAAAACCAAACGCAGGCGCTACGAGGTCAACCTGATGGCCTTTGCCCAGGGAGGCGCCTGGGTAATCCATGGTCGGATGGGCCTGGACCGACCGTTTCGCAACCTCAAGAGCGTTCGCGAGAGAGATGAGACCGCCCTTCGCCAGGAGATCCTGGACCAGGTCGCCACCGACGAGAGCATTCTCTAGGGCTTCGACCACCGAAGGCGGGAGGATGTAGATGCCGACTCCCGGCTCCGTCCAGCGGACATACCTCGTACTCCTGCTGGGCAACACGCTGGCGGCCTCCCTGATCTGGGGCATCAACACCATCTTCCTGCTCGATGCGGGGCTCTCAAACCTGGAGGCGTTCGCCGCCAATGCCTTCTTTACCGCGGGCATGGTGATCTTCGAGGTGCCGACCGGGGTTGTCGCCGACACCGTCGGGCGCCGCGCGTCGTACCTGCTCGGGACGGTAACGCTGGCGGCGTCGACCCTGCTGTACGTGCTGCTCTGGCGAATCCACGCACCGTTCTGGCAGTGGGCGGTCGTTTCCATGCTGATCGGCCTTGGGTTCACCTTCTTTTCCGGTGCCGTAGAGGCGTGGCTGGTGGATGCGCTCAAGGCGACCGGTTTCACCGGCGAGCTCGAGTCGGTTTTCGGGCGTGGCCAGGTGGTCACCGGAGTGGCGATGCTCACCGGCTCGGTGGCAGGAGGGCTGATCGCCCAGGAGACGAATCTTGGAATTCCCTTCGTTCTCCGCGGTCTCATTCTCGTCGCGATGTTCGTAGTGGCGTTCAGGCTGATGCACGATGTCGGGTTCTCTCCCGAGAAGGGTGGGCGCGTCCTGACCGAGATACGAAAGATCGCCTCGGCCTCAATCGAATACGGCCTCCGGGTACCGTCGGTCCGCTGGCTGATGATCGAGTCCCTGTTCACAGGCGGCGTCGGCATCTACGGTTTCTATGCGCTGCAGCCGTACCTGCTGAAACTCTACGGTGATCCGCACGCCTACTTGATTGCCGGCCTGGCGGCGGCAATCGTTGCCGGCGCGCAAATACTCGGGGGGATCGCGGCACCCCGGATCCGACGACTGTTCAGCCGGCGCACGTCAGCGCTGATCGCAACCGCGACAGTGGGCGTGGTCGTCCTCGGCCTGATGGGGATTCTCCAGAACTTCTGGATCGTGATCGGGCTGGTCATCATTTGGTCGCTCATCTTCGCGGCCTCGATGCCGATCCGGCAGACCTACATGAACGGCATGATCCCATCGCGACAGCGGGCCACGATCCTCTCCTTCGATTCGCTCATGGCATCCACGGGGGGAGTCTGGGCCCAGCCACTTCTCGGTCGGGTTGCCGATGTCTGGGGCTATGGACCGTCCTACGTCGTTGGCGCGGCGATCTCAGCCCTCGCCATCCCCTGCCTGGCGTTGTCCCGGCGTCAGAACGCGCCGGCCGACACGGTTCAGGCAGTCGCGACCTCGAGCGGCCCCACCAATGC